>JAFXSS010000120.1 GCA_017525455.1 Paludibacteraceae bacterium | reverse complement strand
CGCTGACGGCGTATGAGCCAACGGTTATCTGCAGCAAAAGGAGCTATAAAATCATTCGGCAAACGCTCGCTATATTGGGCAAAACGGAACTTAAGCGGGATTATAGTGCAGACTGAGTAGTCGCCGATCTTCGTCCACCGCCCTACTCCCACGGCATTGTCGAACCTGCCAAGCCACCAATCGTTGTAGCGCACCCGATACAAGCCATTGGCTACAAGCCAGTTGTGCGACCAGAATCTAAGATTCTGACTGTCGTACACATAGAACACGATATCGGGATGTGCATGTGAAACGCCAAGCAACGATTCAGGCTGATGATTCTCCAACACAGGTCGTACTTCGTCAAGAAGCGTCATCACTTCGGCTTGCTGCTGCTGAAGAGTGCGCTGGATATGTCTGCCGTCGGACGAAAGGCTGTGACACGCTGTAAAAAGCATACTACAGACGGCAATCCACACAACAAAACGAACTATTTGGAGTAGTTTTTTCATTTCCGCTTGCAAAGTTACAAAAAATTTCGTAACTTTGCAAGCAAAATCAAATAAATATTTCAACATTCGTCATTTATCATACAAATTCAACATCCAACTAATATATGGCAGCTATTTTTACCGCTTTACTATTAGGACTACTGACAATCTTAGACCCCTGCACGCTATTCACCAGTATCACAGCGATCAGTTATATCGACCGCGAACTTGCCAACAAACGCAAAGTACTGCTGAACGGGCTGATGTTCGTGCTGGGTAAACTGGTGACGTATGTGCTACTGTCCATACCGTTCATCATGGGTGCGCAGACCGAGGGCATACAACATATACTTGAGCATTACGGCGAACCTATCCTGGGCGTGTTTATGCTCATATGCGGTGTAGTGCTGCTGTTCAGCGGGCATCATCACCACAACCACGACCATGGCATGAGCAAGTGGCTGCAGAGCGTAGGCAGCGAGAGCAGTTGGCTATGGTCATTTATGTTAGGTATATTCTTTGCCATCGCGTTTTGTCCGCACAGATTGGTATATTTCATCACGATGATTGACATCACGATATCCCTGCCTGCTGCGTGGAATTGGATACTACCCATTGTGTTCGGTTTGGGCACAGGACTGCCTATCATGCTGATAGCGTGGCTGGTAAGTTACAGTGCTGTCAGCATCGGCAATCTGACTAACAAACTGCACACGTTCGAGAAATGGTTCCGATATATCTGCGCCGTACTATTCCTTGCGCTGGGCGTATATATGTGCATCCATACCCTTCACCACCACGACCACGATCATGAGCACGGGGTTTCAGTTCAAGCAGTTCTTCGTCAAGCATGACCGCTGCGCTATGAAGGTAGGCACTGACGGTGTGCTGTTGGGCGCATGGGCACCGCGTTCGGCAATATACCGCATCTTGGACATCGGTACTGGTTCGGGACTGATAGCATTGATGCTTGCTCAGCGCTTTACGGATGCACAGATTGATGCCATCGATATCGATGCCGATGCCTGTGCGCAGGCTGCCGGGAACTTTGCATCCTCCCCGTGGGCAGACCGCCTGCACGCCACGCATTGCTCCCTGCAAGACTGGCAAATGGTAAATGGTAAATTATACGATCTCATCGTCAGCAACCCGCCGTACTTCGTGGATAGTCTGAAGAACCCTGACGCGGCACGAAGCACAGCGCGGCATAACGACACTCTGCCGTTCGGCGAACTTGTCACCATCAGCGCAAAGTTGTTAGCGCCGGGCGGCACACTGGCGATTATCGTTCCGGCAGAGGTGGAAGAGTTGCTGCAAGATTTAGTCGCAGCCCACCAACTGCAATGCTCGCAGCGTTGTTACGTTCACCCCAAGCCCGGCAGACCCGCCAAACGCGTACTCCTCGCCTGGCAGCGCAGTAGCCGTGAGATCCGTGAGATCCGTACAGAACAACTCACCCTCGAGAATGAGCAAGGCGGACGCAGCGAGGCCTACCGGCAACTCACCCGCGACTTCTACCTCTAAATGACCAAATCGTAAATGATTAAATCGTAAATATCATGTTGTTGTACCCTAATTGCAAGATAAACATCGGTCTGCGCGTGATCAGCAAGCGCGAGGACGGCTATCATAACCTGGAGACAATCTTCTACCCGGTAGCAGGTTTGTCGGATATACTGGAGGTTACACCGTCCGAACAGTTCCGTTTTACGCAATCAGGCTTGGTTGTGGACTGCGCTGATGACGACAATCTGATTATCAAGTGCTACCGCCGCATGCAGACGCATTACCCGCAGATCGGCAATGTGGATATCCGTTTCACCAAGCGCATCCCGTTCGGTGCGGGTTTGGGTGGCGGTTCGAGCGATGCAGCACACATGGCTATTGCGCTCAACGAGTTGTTTGCACTCGGGTTGAGCCGCGAGCAGCTGGCTGCCGAGGTTGCGCCACTGGGTGCAGACTGTGCGTTCTTTATCTACAACACGCCCTGTCTGGCAGAGGGTATAGGCGAGCGGCTGACACCTATCCCGTTCTCGCTGAGCGGTTACCGGCTGATGATGTTCAAGCCGGATATACATGTCAGCACTCGCGAGGCTTATGCCGGTATCCATCTGTCGGGCGACCAACCCTCGCTGGCGGAACTGGTGCGCGGAGGTGTTACGCCCGATGACCTGGTGCGCCATGCGGATATTATCTACAACGATTTTGAGCTAACAGTCTTTCCTCTGCATCCTGCATTGGCAGCTATCAAGCAGAGCCTGCTGAACGCCGGCGCTGTGTATGCAGCCATGAGCGGCAGCGGATCAACGGTCTACGGTCTGTTTGAGAACGATGCGGAACGTTGTGCCCTTGCTGACTACGGACTGATGGACGAAGATCTGTCCGCCATGGTACTCTTCAACGATACGCTTGCATAAGCTCAAGCCCAATCCCCAACCACGCGTCTTGGTAGTATAACCCGGTCGGAAGACCTGGTTGTAGCGTTTGCGTTCGATGCCACGGCCGGTGTCGGTGACATCCAGGATGATCGATGAGCCATTGTGCTGCAGGTAAAGTCCTATCCAACCGTGACCGTCCATGGCATCGACGGAATTTTTGATTAAGTTCTCTGTCACCCACTCCATCAGCGGGGCGTCAGCCAGTGCTATGTATGCATCCGGCGTTTCCGGTTCGTCCACTTTGAGTTCCAGTTCTACTTTTTTGGATATGCGTGTACGCATGTATGCGTATGACTGCTCAACCACTTGCCGGATATCCGTTGGCACCAGGGTTGGCGCACTGCCTATACGCGAGAAGCGCTCTGCCACCAGTTGCAGGCGGTTGACGTCGGTCGTGATGTCCGGCAGCAAGTCATCGTCAGGATAGCGCGATTTGAGCAGTTCCAACCAACCATTGAGCGATGAGATAGGAGTGCCCAGCTGATGAGCGGTCTCCTTGGTCAACCCTACCCACACGCGGTTCTGCTCGTTGCGATATGAGGTGATGATGTACGTGACGAGCAGTGCCAGAAAACTCAGCACTACCAACATTTGTACCCATGGGAACAGTCGCAACTGGCGTAAGAGGTTCGACTGCTCGTAGAAGATGTACTGCGTCACACCGGGGGACACGTTGACCTCGATGGGCGCCTGATTGGCGCGCAGACGCTCGATCTTCTTCCTGTAGAACGCTTCAACATCCTGTTTGGGCTCTTGCACATTACGCGTGAGGATGACATGATAGTCGGCATCGGTCATATAGACGGGTATGGTTGTATTCGCCTCGATGATCGACGAATAGAGCGAGATGTCGGTATTCTCGTCCGCCAGCACAAGCAAGCGGGTGGCTTCTGCCCACACCTCCATACGCTGCTGCTCAACCTCAGCGAACTGCTGTGACAGATGATGCGTGAACCAGACAGATGTTCCGACAAACAATAGCGCAAAAGCCAGTATAATCCAACTTATTGTACGATTACGCATTGATACTTAAAAAGTTGAAAGTTGAAACTTGAAACTGGAAATTTGAAATTTGTAATCCTAAATCACTTCACACCCATCTTCTTGCGGATATCCTTCGGCAGGGCGTCTTTGTGAACAAGTATATCGTTGGTCTTGTAGCGCATGAACGCTTCGCTGACGTACCATATACCCTTGAAATCCGAACGTGCCGTACCCCATGAGTTCTTGACCATGTAATACTTCTTGCCGTTCTGGTCGTGTGCAATGCCGAA
This sequence comes from Paludibacteraceae bacterium, assembly GCA_017525455.1. Taxonomy (GTDB): domain Bacteria; phylum Bacteroidota; class Bacteroidia; order Bacteroidales; family Paludibacteraceae; genus Colicola. Next base: position 13,813 of record JAFXSS010000120.1, on the reverse strand, counting down.
GATCTGCATGCCATGATCGTCGGTTGTCTCCCACCGGTCGTAGGCGCTCTGACGAAGCTCCTGCGTAACCGTTATCTCGGGCAGCGGGCGTTTGGTCAGTTCGTCCTTGCGCTGGTCGGCTTTCAGTCCGAGCCAATGTGCCATGTCGCTACCGGTTATCTCCGCGCCGTTGTCGGCATCTGGCACAACGCCTATTCCTTTGCGCGTGAATCCGTCCTCGCTGACGTCAGCGCCCCAAGCCAGGGTGTAACCTTTGGCGAGCGCGTTGTCGATGACCGCCATCAGTTCGTCGATGGGGATGTTATACATCTGATCCATGCGCCAGTTGTCGGGCACCTCCAGAGCGAAGCGCTCGTAGAAAGGATGATGGGTGTAACTGGTGATGCTCACATAGTCGTCCTCTTTCAGTCCGAGGCTCTCGGCAAAGCTCTTAGGCGTATATTTCTTGCCGCGGTAAGTAAACTCCTCCGGGCATGCGCCGAGATAGGTGTCGTATATTGCCTGCAATCCCTCGCGCCATACGGGTGTCAGTTTCTTGAGTTTGCCGCTCGTGAGCGCTTTTAGGTAGCCGCCCGCCACCGCATCCAACTCGGAGTGTACGGGCAGTGTATCGCCCTTGGCAACGCCGTAGCGTATGCCGGGCATAGCCTCTTGGGGAACCAGTCCGTAGTGCGACATGCAATATATAACATCGTACGCGCTTCCGCCCGGCGCAAAACTGCTGCCATCGCCGTACTGGCGTACGAAGTAGGTGGCGCGATCCATCATGGTCTTGCTGACCACGAACATTTCGCTCAGGTCATGTTCGCCCTTGCCTGTTCGCAACAGTTCGCTCTCAAGGAAGCCGATGGTTGAGAACGCCCAGCATGTGCTGGAGCGGTTCTGATCTTTGACGGGCGTAATAGCCACGCTGTCGATGGTTGTGAACTTGAATCCTTCGATGCTGTCTTTTGCAGTCTCGCCTTTGGCGGGCTCGTCCACAATCACAACGCCGGTCATCTGTGCCGACATACTCATACTCAGTAGAATAGATACGGCAAGCGTGAGTTTTCTGATCATATGCAGTATAATTATATAGTTACGTATTGTTTACGTTGTTAGCCTAATTGTTTATCAGCAAAAATCGTACCGCAATTGCAAAAATCCGTAAATTCATTCGCAAATATCGGATATTTATAACTTTGCGTTGACTCAACTCCGCGCGTGCCAAGCAGCTTCGAACTAAAAAAATGCACATACATGCAATTTATCTGCGGGAAAGTAGCATATGTGCATTTTTTTTCTTATCTCACTGTGTTCGAACGATTATTTTCGTGAATTATTTGCATAATTCAAAAAATTTTTGTAACTTTGCAGATGTTTTGGAAAAGGCGGCAGAATGTAGCCGGATTTTCGCGTTGTGGCAGCCTGATGATAAAACTTACCGACATACAGTCGTACATAGCCGAACACCCGTGGATAAACAAATGGGTGGTGAACAAATACACGATAACAAGTGTGATCTTCGGCGTGTTCTTTCTGTTTGTGGGCGACCAATGCATAGTCAAGCAGGTGCAACGCGCCCGTCAGGCACGCAGGCTGCAAGAGCAGATCGACGAGAGCCGCGCAAACATTGCCACCTACCAACGCGAACTGGATTATCTGGCTAACCCCGATAGTCTGGAGCGCTACGCACGGGAGCACTACAAAATGCATAAGCCGAACGAGGTGGTGTATGTGGTTAAGTGAGCCTACAGATGTCGGGTTATGGGTTATGGGTTACGGGTTATGGGGAGCTCTAAGAAGAAAGAGATGAAAGCAGGACGAATACTGATGATTATTGGCTTGGTGACCGTAGGCGTGGGAGCCATACTGTCAACGAAAGAGATCGAGCCGTACGCCGATTACGCACTAGTGGTAGGCGCGGTGATGGTTGTGCTATCAGGTTCACTGAGAATGCGAGGGAAATAAACAGACCGCTGCGCTGACAGAAGACAGATACAAACAGGACAATAGGATGCAGGATAAACTGGTAAATGAACATTGTATACTCGGCATAGACCCGGGAACATTGTACATGGGCTACGCCATCCTGCATACCGTAGGGCAGAAAGCAGAGATAAGAGAATTCAACGTGCTGGATGTGCATAAGCTGGACGAGCAGTATGCGCGGCTACAACAGGAGTTCTTCTTTATACAGCAGTTGATAGACAAGCACCACCCTACCTGTCTGGCAATAGAGACACAGTTTGTGGACAAAAACCCGCAGACGATGATCAAGATTGTACATGCGCAGGGTGTAGCGATAGCCGCAGCGTTGTCGCGCGACGTGCCGATATACGAATATTCGCCGATGAAGATCAAGATGGCTATCACCGGCAACGGGCACTCTACCAAACAACAAGTGGCAGATATGTTGCAGCGCTTCCTGCACATACCGCCCGAACAGATGCCGAAGAAGCTCGACGCGACGGACGCTCTGGGCATAGCGTACTGCCATTTCCTGCAACTGGGATTGCCGGTTAACACCGCCAAAGGTGCCAAGAACTGGACAACGTTTGCCAAGCAACGCGGACTGGCAGACAGCGCTGCCACAACACCGAATCAGAAACTGATAGCCGCATTGCGCGGGCATAAGTAGCGGGTGATCGGGTGATGGGTTATCGGTTACGGGGGACGGGTTATCGGTTACGGGTGACGGGTTACGGGTTACGGGGGAATTTATGATTTTAAAATAACAAACAATAAAAATAATACTACTATGGCTTACAAAATTTCCAACGACTGCATTGCATGCGGTACATGTAAAGACGAATGCCCTATGGGCGCAATCTCTGAGGGCGAGCACTACTCCATCGATCCCGATGTATGTGTCGATTGCGGCACATGCGCTGACGTATGCCCGAGCGGAGCTATTGCTCCGGAAGCTTAGTCTTCGGTAACGCAGCCACACAGATGTCGTGCAACGACATAAAAGCGTCGCGTACATCTACTCTTCCCCAAAACAAACAACGCCTCTCGGATGGAGAGGCGTTGTTGCTTATTACTCACAAGAGCCACAGCCGGAGTCGCAACCTGTGCCACAACCGGAGTCGCACGAGTTGCAATCTTTCTTGCAGCCGCCACAGCCTCCGCGGTGGTGCAAAGCCTTGAGTTCGCCGGGAGTGACATCGCGCACATCGACAACCTTACCCACGAAATGCAAGGTCTCGCCCGCCAGAGGATGGTTGAGATCGATAGTAACCTTATCGTCGGTGATCTCGACAACCTGGGCATTGATAATCTGTCCGTCGGTAGTGTTCATAGGCACAATAGCCCCCTCGAACACACGCTCGGCGTCAAACTCATCATCGCCGTTGTAGAATAGTGTCTTGTCAAGCGTCATGACGCCCTGTTCGTCGTAATCGCCATACGCCTGATCGGGCGTGATAACGAAATCGAACGGGTCGTCAACATCCTTGCCGACCATAGCCGCCTCAAAAGCCGGCAGCATCATACCTTCTCCATGGCAATAGATGAGCGGCCGCTCAAGGGTGGCAGTCTCCATCACTTCCTCCTTGCCATCTTCACCCACCACAAACATCTCATAGACGAGGGTGGCAACTTTTTGGTTTTCAATCTTCATACTATATCATTAATTAGTTAATCATCCATCATTATATCCTGATTGGGTATCTTACTCCACGAAAAATACGTCAACAACTGCTGCGGTGTGACCGGTTCGGGTGCGGGTATCAGCCTTACGGCATAAGCCAGCCGGCCGATAATATCCTGAGCCGAATATCTCTCGCGCAGCGCACCGACAGCCAATGATTGGTCGCGCTTGCACAGACGTTGTCCGCGGCTGTTGACGAGCAAAGGATGATGGCTATAGGTCGGCACATCCTTGCCCAGAAGCCTGTACAGGTAAATCTGCTGTGCTGCAGACAGGAGCAAGTCACGTCCGCGCACTACCTCCGTCACGCCCATCTCGGCATCATCCACAACCACTGCCAACTGATAGGCAAACACACCATCCGACCGGCGCAGGATAAAGTCGCCGCAATGCGTAGCCAAGTTCACCGATTGGTGCCCATACACCCTGTCTTCATACTCAATCATTTCGTCAGGAACCATCAGCCGTATGGCAGCGGGGCGGTCAACTGAAGTAATCAGGCTGTCGACTTTCGACTTTTGACTTTCTGCTCCTTTCGGTCGGCACGTGCCGGGATAAACGATACGTCCGTCGCTCTCGTGCGGAGCCTGTGCCGTCAGGATCTCGTTGCGCGTGCAAGTGCAGGGATACGTCAGAGCGTGCAGTTGCTGCAAGTACTGCTCATACACATCCGTGCGTTGCGACTGGTAGATAACCTCACCATCCCAGGTCAGCCCAAGCCACTCCAGATCGCTCATCAGTCGGTCGGCATACTCCTGCCGCGAGCGTTGGGGATCAAGATCCTCGATACGCAGTTTCCACATGCCGCCTTGCTGCCGGGCAGACAGCCACGACAACAAGGCAGCAAGCACATTACCTAAATGCATCTCGCCGGTTGGGCTCGGTGCAAATCGTCCGGTCATACGGTTGCTTCTACGTTCCAGACGAAAGCACGAACGCCTACTTCCTCGTTACGCATGTCGAGTTTCTTGACAGCCTCGAGCAGTTCAGGCACTTTGGCATCATCGACCACTGTGATAACGCAACTGTTCATCTCCGGCCAGGCGTGCGTGCCGCGGCGAGGCTCACCGCCGTTCGTACCGCGCCCCTGAACCTGCTCAAAGAACGTAAAGCCCTGGATGCCCAACACATCCAACATATATTCCACACGACCTGTATTGGCCTGATTGAAAACGATCATTACACTCTTCATGAGAATTAAAAATTAAAAATTAAAAATTACGATTTTTCCTTTTTCACCTTGATATCCATGAAGATGAATTTCTTGCGTAGGGCTTCCTGTTTGTCGCGATCGCCATGACGTGACATGACACCGTAGAGCACCGGTACGATGAACAGTGTCAGGAAGGTGGAAACCGTCAGACCGCCAATAACCACTATACCCAGCGGTTGCCACATCTCCGCACCTTCACCCGAGGAGACAGCCATAGGCACCATACCCAGGATGGTAGTGAATGCCGTCATCAGCACAGGACGTATACGGCTGCGACCGGACATCTGAATAGCCTGATTGAGTTCGTAACCACGTTCGCGCAAGAGGTTGATGTAATCCACCAGCACAATACCGTTCTTGACAACGATACCTACCAGCAGTACCAGTCCCAAAGCACCGATCATATCCAGCGAGCGATGTGTAACCCACAGCGCAAGAATAACTCCCGAGAGTGCGAACGGCACAGAGAACATGATGATGGCCGGCATGCGCAGACTCTCGAACTGCGAAGCCATAACGATATACACAAGCATGATAATCATCAAGCCGAGCAAGATCATGTCACCGAATGTGTCCTGTTGCGTCTCGTAGTTACCGCCAATGTGGGTAGAATAGCCAACCGGCAGATCGAGTTGAGGAACAACCTGAGTCTCGATAGCCTTAGCCAGTTCACCCAAAGTGGTGTTGTATGGTGTAGCCTTGACGGTTACGATACGCTGGCGTGCCTTACGTTCGATAGTAGGCGGTGCCCAATACTCTCCCACCGAAGCCACCTCTGACAACTTAACCACCTTACCGGTAGCCGTTGGGATAGAGAGGTTCAGAATATCAGAAATAGAGTTGCGATCTTCCTCCATCAGACGAACGACAATATCATACTCCGAGCCATCGTCCTTGAGATAACCGCAGGACATACCGGCTACACGGTTGCGCAGATAGGTAGATACGGTAGCCGAACTGAGGCCGAGACGTGAAGCTTTCTCCTTATCTACAGTGATCTTGATATCCGGACGGTCGTCCTCGCGACTGATGTTCACATCACGCGCGCCCGGCAACTGCGATATCAGCTGACGGCATTGCTCTGCCATCTGACTCGTCTTGTCGAAATCGTAGCCATAGATTTCCAGGTCAACGGTGTTACCGCCCCCGGGGCCACCAGATGATACGGCACACTGATATTCATTGATCTCAGGGTACGTAGCCATCTCTTGACGCAGAACCTCGGCTATAGTCCAGATGTCGCGGTCGCGCTCCCACTTCTTGGGCAGACGGACGGTCATCTGAATCTTGTTGTTCATGGTTGACGAGAACAATGCTGCGATGGTTGCATCGTCATTCGAACCGGCGGAAGTATTGATCAACTGAATCTCCGGTACAAGTTCTACGAACCGTGCCTCGAGTTTGCGAGCGGTCTTGAGCGTCTCTTCAATACGCGTACCGCGTTGCAGTTTGACGGTAACAGACAGACGCCCGTTATCTTGCTCCTGCATAAAGTCAGTACCAATCTTACCCATGAACACCGGAGCCAGCGAAGCTGCAAACAGAGCCAACAGAATCAGCAGTGTTATTGCCTTGTGGTGCAAGCACCAACCCAAGGCTTTTGCATAGGCGTCATCAATCACATCGAGCAGACGAACGACAGTGCGGTCGTACAGCGACTTTTTGCCGGCTTCATCGTCGATGAGATTACCCTCTTCATCCACATGTACTTTCTTTGCCTTCAGCAATTTGGAGCACAACATAGGCGTAAGCGTGATAGCCACACCGGTAGATGTACAGCAAACAACCGTAACAATCCAACCCAGTTCATGGAACATGATACCCGCCATACCGTTGAGCATCGTCAGCGGAACGAACACGGCCACCAGCACGAGCGTAGTAGCGATAACGGATACCCACACCTCATTGGTAGCATAGATAGCCGCCTCGTGCGGATCTTCGCCACGTTCGACATGTCGGGTGATATTCTCAAGCACCACAATAGCATCGTCCACCACCATACCGATAGCAATAGTCAGCGAACAAAGCGAGATGATGTTCAGGCTGGAGTCAGCCAGCCCCAGATAGATGAACGCCACGATAAGGGCTATAGGAATAGTGATACCGATGATAAGCGTAGCACGCCATTTGCCAAGGAAGAACAATACAACCAGCACAACGAACAGCAAGGCGTAGAGCACCGACTCCTCGAGTGAGTTGATAGAGTTCTGGATGTTCTCCGACGAGTCGTAGATCTTCTCGATCTTCACATCGGTAGGCAACTGTTTCTGAATGAGTGCTAACTCCTTACGCACATCGCGGCACACCTGAACGGTGTTGGCACCGGTCTGCTTGGCGATAACCAGTCGCACCGCTTCGCGGCCGTTGGTTTTTTCGTCCAGGCTAAGATCCTTGATTGTATCCTTAACTGTTGCTATATCGCGGATAAACACCTGCTGCCCTTGCGGAGTCATGGCTACCATCAGATTCTCGATCTCCGACGACTCGATGTACTCCGAGCGCACCTGCATCTGGTATTGCTCCTGCGGCATCTTGATTGTTCCGGATGAGAGGTTGAGGTTATTAGCCGTGACGACCTGCCCAACCTGCTCAAGCGTTATGCCATAGGCATCCAACTTCTGCTGGTCGATATTGACGTAAACATATCGATCGGGAGCACCTGACAGGGAGATGTTACCTATTCCGTCGATGTGGTTGAGTTGAGGCACAACCTCATCGTTAAGGATCTTATCCAATCCGGCATACGTCTCGTTGGCTGTAATCGAATACTGACAGATAGGCATGGAGGATGTGGACAACTTGAAAATGACAGGCTTGGCGCAGTTGTCCGGCAGATTGTTGGCCGCCATATCTACAAACGAACGCACATCGTTGACAGCCTCATCCATATTGCTACCCCACTCCAACTCCAGCGTTACCATGGACATATTGTCCTTGGACTGCGAGGTTATATGCTTCAGGTGGTCAACGGAGGTAAGGGCATTCTCCATGATCTTTGTCACGTTCGTCTCTATCTCACTTGCTGCCGCACCCGGATAGGTTGTCATCACCGTGATGTACGGAGGATCCATCTCCGGGAATTGGTCGATAGGCAAGCGGAGAAAACTATATACACCGATCACAATCACTGCCACAAATACTAGGGCAGTGGAAACCGGTTTCTCTATCGCTGTTTTGTATATTGCCATAAATTCATTTACAATTTAGTCATTTACAATTAGTTCATTTAGCCAAATGGTACATGAACAAACGTAAATCAGTCAACTACATTGATTTTCACTCCATCTACCAGTTTGTGCTGACCGGTGGTTACCATTTCTACACCGCCAACAATCTCCGGAGCAATAATCTCAATATCTTGGTCAAATCGCTGACCGAGAGTTACGCCAATACGTTTGGCTCGTCCGTTGTCGTTGACAAACACATAGCGGTCGTTTGCGCCCACGAGTTTCTCAACCGACTGGTAAGGCGCTACAATAGCCTTCTCACGGCCTAACCCGATAGTAGTGGTTACATACATACCCGGGCGAAGGAGATTCTTCTGGTTAGGGATAACAATCTTTACCTGGAAAGTATGACTGCTGGCATCAATCGTAGGATAAACGACCTCTACGGTAGCAGGGAAAGTCTGATCAGGATAGATTTCCGATGTCAAAGTCAATTTCATACCCTCTTTGAACTTGGGGAAATACATCTCAGGTATAGCCACCAGCGCCTTCAGTTTGTCGATCTGCGTGAGCACCAGAATAGGTTGGCCGCCATAGAGTTCGCCATCTTCATAGGTCTTGGCGGATATAACGCCGTTGAACGGGGCTTTGACGTAAGTATTCGTCTTCAGGAAATCCAGTTGCTCTTTGGTGGAGTTGTACTGCGTAAGGATTTGGTCGTACTGCTGCTGGGTAGCCGAGCCGGTCTTGAGTAGTTGCTCTATACGGTTCTTCTCCACCTCCAGATTAGCCATAGTAATCTTGGTGGTCTTGTACTGCGTTTGATCCATACGAACGAGGTCGTCACCTTTCTTCACCTTGTCACCCACCTCGCGATAGATATGCTCAATCTTACCGGTGAGTGATGGGGCTACGTTCTGCGTCAAATAACCTTGCAGGTTCGTAGATACGGATATCACGCGCTCAATCTCACGCGGCTGAAGCACCGTGGTACGTACTTGCTCCACGCGCTCCTCTTCCTGAGCCGCGGTAGGCGTCTGTTCTTGTTTCTGTCCGCAGCCTACGAGCATCATAGCTGCGAGGGGAAATACGAATATCTTTTTCATTTGTTTATGTATTTTGTCTTTTTTATGTGCTTGCGCCGTTCTTTTAGCGAAGCGGGTCTTTATCCTTTCAGTCCGAAGGACGGTCTAATTATTCAAAAACTTCTCAAGTTCCACTTGTGCATTCACCAGTGTCAGTATAGCCTGCACATACGTCGATTGCGCATTGATCAGGTCGTTGCTGGCATTGGTAAGTTCCATGTTACTGCTTGCGCCGTATTTGTACTTGTTGGTAGCCGAAGCAAACACGCGCTTAGCCACTTCTATATTGTCTTTCTCGTTTACATACGTCTCATAGGCATTCGTCAGGTTGAAGCACAACTGGCTGTATTGTATGCCCAAGTTGTCCGTTGTCTCCGACAGGGTGTTTTTTGCCTCTTCGTACGCAATCTTCTTCTCTATCACACCTGCCGCACGCTTGCCGCTCGACCACAAGGGCATTGATATCGAGAATGCTACTGTATGCGGTGAATTCATCATCTCAAAACCTGCCTCGCCACCATAGTCTCGATAATTGTATTGATACGCAAGGCTTACCGTTGGACCGTAAGCCCAACCTGCCATGTGTACGTTCCGCTTTGCCAGTTCGGTATTCTTAGCCAGAGTCTGATACGTCAGATTGTTGCGGATATCGAAGTTCTCACCGAGCAATGTCAATACTCTGTCCGGCGACAGAACATCATCCAGATTCTCAGTCAGCACAAGAGTCGTCTCTACCGGCACATCCAGTAGCACCTTCAGGCTGTTCGTCGCGAGCTCGATATTGCGCTTCTGTGAATTGATACTGTTCTTTAAGGTATTTACGCGCACGCGAATCTGGTCGGCAGTCGTCTGCTCCGTTGCACCGGCATTCACAGCATTCTGGGTTATTTGCTCCAGATTCTGGATGTTTATAAGGCTTGAGTCCAACAGTGCGGATATACTCTGCAATGCCAATACACTGACATAACTGCTCATTACACTGCCACGAAGATCGCTCTCGGATTTTTCCAACGCGATTTTCTTCATCTCTATCGCAATGTTGTTCAATAGCACACCTACGACACCTTGTCCGTTTATTCCAACAGAAGCTTGCACACCATACACCCATGGCGACATGGACATAGGTTCTAACATACCAGGGAAATTGATAGTTTTCAATTTCAAACTATCATCATACATCAAGTTCTTTCCGATACTACCCTGTGCCTGCGGCAACATCGCTGCTATCGTTTGCCAACGCTGTGCATAGGCTTCCTGCACTGCCAGCGATGCGTTCTTCAGACTGCGGTTCTGCTTGATGGCATAGTCCTGTGCCTCTTGCAGCGACAGTTCCAGTTCTGCCGGCACATCCTTACGTGCCTCACCGTCTTTGGCAGCGGCCAGCACGCGGTCTTCGGCATTCATCCCTGCGCTCAACACTATGCTCGCCAATAATACTAATACTGTTTTCTTCATATATTTTTTAATTTTCAATTTTCTACTTCTCTCTTCCACTACGGAAGGAATGAAGATTGGATATTTCAACCCTGATAAAGTTTCATTCCTTCTTCACTCAGCACGCCGCGGACAAATATATCCATAGCCGTGTGGCTCAACTGATGCATATTATGTCCGTGCGCCTCTATCTGTTCAAAGTCGCGAATAGCATCGCTGTGAATCTTCGCCAGCAGAACAGCCGTCAGTTCGATATTCAGGTCGGCACGCACAAAACCGTCGTGCAAGCCTTGTTCAAGATACGCCTGCAGGTATTCTTTCTGCACACGGAACGTGTTGTTCTGGAACTCCGCAAACTGCTTGGGATAATATTTCTTCAGGTCATACACCAACTGCGGCACGCGGCGCACATCGTTCTTTTCTGCCTGTTGGCGACGCAGCAAGGTGTTCACCAGTTTGCGGAAATCATGTTGATCCAACAGCTCACGCAGTTTGGCTGACATGCAATCGATGTTGGATTGCAGCAGTTGTGCCACCAGTTCGTCTTTGCCGGCAAAATACACGTAAAACGTTTTCTTCGACATGCCTAACTCGCGGCATATATCATCAATCGACACGCTGCGTATGCCCAGGCGAAAGAACATCTCTCCTGCCGTTTTGATAATTTGTTGTTTCTGATTTTCCATATTTTCGCGCAAAAACCGCGCAAAGGTACAACATTTTTGCTGTATTTGCAAGCAATCGCAGGGAAACAGGAAACTTTTTACACTCCAAAAGTTTCCAATGACACATGCAGGTTACAAAACAAAGCAGCACGCCGTCTGAAGCGTGCTGCTCAAAATATGTTTTAGATGCATGATTTATGCAAAAACGGCCAGTTTCATCGGGGTTGAACCGGGGTTTTAGCGGACTTCCACCAACCCCGTCACCGTATATGTCACTCCGTTGCAGATAATCAGCAGTTGACCATTGCGGAATACTTTCTGTACCGGCATAGCACTATTCGCAGCATCCAATCCGGTTACAACGGGAGCAATATATTTACGCACATACGCATATACATATGTAGCACCTACCGTAGAAGCTTTGTACGGTTTGATGGCGGCATTGCCGGCGTGGTACTTGAAGTAAGCATAGGTGTTACCCAGATTATGTACATAGTAGCCATTGCTGCCATCGGCTACAAATTCCCAGAACTTGCAGTTCTGTGTATTGGCATCCACTATATCATTGCCCGAGCTTGTCACAGCAATAGTCTTACCGCCAACGATGGTCAGAGTAAAGCCGTCTTTGCCTTTCTCGGTACCTAATACAAGACGAACGGCATTGTCGGCATAGGCCTCAGAATCGGTTACAATCACATCACCTGTCAAAACAGTAAACTTCTTGCTGTCGCGTGCGCCGGCAATCACGCCATCATTTGCAACGGTTGCCAGGATAATTGTATCACCGGCTCCGAGCGTTGCTGCATCAACAACCTTGGCGAACATGGCAGGTTCAATCACATGTATAGCGATTTGCGCACTTTTGCCATCACAGGTTGCTGTAACAACGGCATCACCGGCAGCGATGCCCTTTACCAAACCTGTTTCACTAACCGTGGCTACCTCCGGATTGGCGGAAGTGTACGTGATGGCATTATCCAGAGCAGCCTGAGCCGGCGTGATTACAGGATTCAGTTGCAACGTTGAGCCTTTGGTCAGATTGGCCTCAGCAGGCTCAAAGGTTATGCTCTCCACCCCAGTGGCAACTACATGTACCGCGCACGTTTTCTGGATCTCGCCTATCGTTACCGTAACATCGGCATTGCCCAAAGCTTTGGCTGTCATTTTTCCACCTTTGCTAACGGTTACAACATCGCTATTGCTGCTTGTATAACTTGCAGTAGCCGATGCATAATCGGGCACAAACGCAGTGACTGTCAGATCCTTTGATTCTCCCACGCCGAGCGTCAGTTCGCTGTCCGACAAAGTGAAATCAGTAATGGTCGGCACTGTTATTTTCAGCGTTACACTGGCGGTTACACTCGGCACACGTACGGAAGTGGCTGTAACAATCACATTGCCGCTCACGCGTTTGGCTGTTAACTTGCCGTCGGCATCTATCGTGCCTTGGTAATCATGATCGGTAGTCCATGTCAATGTTTTGACGGCGGCATTGTCAGGTGTATATACTACGTACTGACTCATATCGATCGTCTGTCCCTGGTCGATGGTTGCCGGTGCGTTCTTGAACTCAATCTTCGTCAGTTTGATTGTTGCCGGTATCAGATTGATGCCGATAGTTACCGAACCCTCCATCGGATCAAGTTTTGCGTCCTGCGTCAGATATGACAGTCGGGCATCCAGAGCGCCAGTCTTGTTGCTTGTGCCCTTGTAAGTCAGAGTCACAGTACCTGAAGTACGCGACCCTTGATCAGCCACATCAAACAACGCAGCATCGGTACCTTCAACAGCCCAGATAATGTCATCTGTCAGGTTTTCGGCAGTATAGTTGACAGTAACTTCAGTCTGTTCGTCCTGCTCAACATCACCGAAATTGATGGCACCAATCTCCAGTTTGCTTTGTATCTCCTGGGCTTCACCGGCTTTCTTGTACAGAGCGATATCCGTTCCGGTGCTCTCTGTTTTATAGGGCTTGAACCTGTCGCTGTTGAATCGCACAGGATAATCAGGATCGGCCTCGTTCGGGCGAATAACTGTAGCCACTCCGTTGCTGATACTAATCTCCCAAGTCTTGACGGTTGAGCCTGCCAAATACGTTGTATCAAACGCACCCTTGCCACTGTTAGAGGCATAATCCAGCAGCAAAGCTTTCTCGTTGTCATCGGGATACAAGAACTGCCAGTTGCCGCTATACTTGTGCATCAGGAAGGTCTGAGCATCTTCGGGGACATCGGCTTTACCGTTCGCCTTATCCACTTTCACGCCATCGGTGATAGCAGTCAGATAGGCTCCGTTGAGTTGACCGCTGACGGCTGCAGCGTTTTCGCTAACAAACACCACGACATCACCTTCTTTTAGTTCGCTTGTGGTATTCACACGCACAAACGGAGTTGTTTTGGCTACAATGGCATCATCGGTAACTGTGATTGTGATATTGGCGTACTGATGTACGTCATTCCAATTAGTATCATAGCTGTACAGATGCAGCTTGCCGGAATACGAGCCGGCTGCTTTGACTGAATAACCGATACTGAACTGGCAATTGCTAACCATCTTATCGCCATAGTCCAAATACACATAATCGGGATTAGCCACATAGAATCCATTAGGATTGG
>JAFXSS010000119.1 GCA_017525455.1 Paludibacteraceae bacterium | reverse complement strand
TAGAAATTAGAAATTAGAAATTATAAATTGATTCTCCACTCTTTCGGGTACTTCACGGTGTAACTCAGCACAATCGTTTTACTTTCACCCGGTGCCAGTTGCAGATCGTATGTCAATATACCCGTTTGTTTGTTTTCCGTTGTAGGCGGCGTGATTTTGTCACCTACGCTTACCTGTATCTCTTTAGCCGAACTGACGGGATACTGGTCGGTCACGGTCAGTCTCACAGCCTCTTTTTTGTCATTACGCACGGTTGTGGTATAGGTGTACGACACTTGCTTGGTGTTGCCGCTTGTCTTGCTGTTCTGTGCGGTCAGTTCGCGTTTGATCTTCACTTGCGGATCATCGCCCAGTGTCAGTCGTACACGTGCTTCGTCGTTGCTTGATGCCAGACGGCTCTTGCCGTAGTACGTGCCGTTGTAGGTGATGTTAGCGGTTCCGTCAGGCATGTTCAGAGCGTTCCAGTCGTTGATATATGCTACCAGATATGCGCTTTCATCCCGCCTTGGGGCAGAGTAGTAGGTGTATGCTACGTCGGTCAGTTGCTGATCTTTCAGGGCAATCACCTGCTCCTTGCCGTTTCCCTCTATCGTGTAAGGCAGACTGATCGTGTATTCCACGGATATGGCCTGCTCTGTTGTGCTGACCATGCTTCCCAAGCTTGCCGCTTCCAAATCTTCCTCCTCCACTGGGGCAGCATCGGCCATCGCAGCGGTGGCAAGTACCATGTTCTTGGCAGCATAGGCTCCGCGTACTCTTACTACTTGCTCTTGCAGCCACCATGTGTACAGTGTGGGCGCCTCGTTGGAGTGCGAGGGGTTGCCTGTGGATAGGGTGAGACGTGCGTTCTGCCAGTCAACGCCGGTGTACTGCTTCACATGGGCTTTCATAATCAGTGCGATCGGCGAATGCTGATCGGTGATGTTCAGGTCATAGGTGGTGTACCAACTTGCCTGGGCTGTGTAGTACTTCAGCGCTGCTTTTACTGTCTGTTTTTTCGGCGAATTGACTTCCAGGGTCACAATGCCTGCTTTCTGTATTCCCAGACCGCTGTTCTCTTTAATCTGCTGCTGCAGAGCCTTGATGCGTTTCTCCAGATTAGCCTTTTCTGCTTTGGTAGCATCCTGCTGCTTGGCCAGTTCCAGTGCATTGGTGCGGAAGTATTGCAGATTCTTGTCAATCGTGGCGGTGGTGACACCTGTGTTAGCCGTCAGGCTGCTATTGACGCCGGCTTGCAGCAACCGTTGCATGTCTGCCAGTGTGGCTATGCGACGCTCGGCATCCTGCAGGGCGTCCTGAGCAATCTTCAGGCTGTCTTCCAGCGCGCTGCTGTTCATCTTCTTCTTGACGGCACTCAGGTAGTCGTAAGAGAAAGCGTACTGCTGCACGATAGCCCCTCCGCCTAAAGCAATCTGCAGACTCTGCTCGTTCAGGTGTGGCGACAGACCTTCTATCACTACCGTATTGTTACCCGCTTGCAGGGGGATGGATACCCGTTGCTCCAGTTCAGCACCTCCGGTGAATACGGTCACATGCTCTGTCTGAGCCATGTATGGCGCAGCACAAAGGCAGATGCTACTCAGCATCGCTATACATGCAATACTCAATTTTTTCATAATTCAGAAATTTTAGTGTTTTCTCCTACAATTGCAATAACTGTGCCAAAGCCCGACAAATCTCTCTTCTTTCAGCACCATAGGTGCGATCTCTCTTCTGTCAGCGATAGCGGTCTATTTCCTCACATACTCCGCATACGTCAGCGGGTAGGGGTTCTGCTCGTCTGCCTCACGCTCCTCGGCAGCCGTCTGTTGCCATACTTCCGGTTCAATCACAGGGAAGAACGTATCGGCATCCTGCCAGATGTGGTGGATATGTGTGATGTACAACTTGTCGGCAATCGTCATAAACTGTCGATACACCATTCCTCCGCCGATGATGAATGCTTCTTCGTTGGCATCCACGTGCTTGAGCGCTTCGGGTATGGAACGCACAACGATGGCTTGCGGATCTTCGAACGCCGGATTGTCACTTATCACAATGTTCTTGCGGTTAGGTAGCGGGTGCTTGGGCAGCGACAGGTACGTACGCTCGCCCATGATCACCGTGTGACCTTGGGTAATCTGCTTGAAGTGTTGCAAGTCTGCAGGCAAGTGGCACAACAATCCGCCCTGCTTGCCAATGGCATAATTCTCAGCAATGGCTACAATAATCGATATCATAATTGTCTTTTGTCTATTCTTTTAGCGTCAGCGGTCTTTTTTCTTTGAGCAGCCAATCATGGCTGCGGTCTGTTACACCGCTACTACTCCCGCTATATGCGGATGCGGATCATAGCCGGTCAGCGTAAAGTCCTCGAATCGGAAGTCAAATATCGACTTCACGTCGGGGTTAATCAGCATTTTCGGCAGCGGTCGCGGTTCACGCGTCAGTTGGAGTTTTACTTGATCCAGGTGGTTGAGGTAGATATGTGCATCGCCGAAGGTGTGCACAAAATCTCCGCACTCCAGCCCGGTGACCTGCGCCATCATCTGCAGCAGCAGGGCGTAAGAGGCGATGTTAAACGGCACGCCCAGGAAGATGTCCGCGCTGCGTTGGTATAGTTGCAGACTGAGTTTGCCGTCCGCTACATAGAACTGAAACAGCGTATGGCACGGCGGCAGAGCCATCGAGTTAACCTCGGCTACGTTCCATGCGCTCACGAGCAGTCGGCGTGAGTCGGGAGTCTTTTTGATCATCTCCACCACCTGACTGATCTGATCAATCGTGCCGCCTTTGTAGTCGGGCCACGAACGCCACTGATGACCGTACACCGGCCCCAGATCGCCGTTCTCGTCCGCCCATTCGTTCCAGATACGCACACCGTGTTCTTGCAGGTAACGTACATTCGTATCGCCCTGCAGGAACCATAGCAGTTCGTAGATGATGGACTTCAGGTGCAGTTTCTTTGTGGTCAGCAGCGGAAAGCCGTCCGCCATCTTGAAGCGCATCTGGTGGCCGAACACGCTAATCGTGCCCGTACCGGTGCGGTCGGTCTTTTGTACGCCCTCGTCGAGCACACGTTGGCAAAGTTCTAAGTATTGTTTCATAATTGTCTTTTATCTAGCGTAGCGGTCTAATATAACTTATACGTTGTCCGTAGCACCTTAAACTCGGTGCGACGGTTGATCTGATTGCATATCTCCTGCTGTTCGCTGCTTAGGCTACTGATGAATTCTTCTGTCAGTTCCTGGTCGGCGGGTATAAACTTGTACTTGTCATGCAGCGCTCCGTCAGCTACCACGGGTTTCTCTTCGCCATAACCTACCGGCGTCAGTCGCTCGCGTTCGATGCCGTGGCTGATCAGATAGTTCACCACGCTCTGCGCACGCTTGGCTGACAGCTCCTTGTTTGCTGCATCGTTGCCTATATAGTCGGTGTGAGCCGATAACTCGATGGTGATGTTCGGGTTGTCGCTAAGCAGTTTGACCAATGCCGCCAGGCCGGTCTCAGAGGCTGGCGTTAGGTCCCACTTGCCGAACTCGTAGAAGATATTGTCCATCGTCACAGGCTTGCTGATCGGCGACAATGTGAAATCCTGTGTATAGGTCTTGCTGTCCTTCAGTCCGAGGGTGTTCAACTCCTGCTTCTGGTTTAGATAACCGCGTGCCGTGCCCAGCATCACGTACTTCGTGTCCTTTTGCAGCTTGATCTTGTATGTGCCGTCACGGCGAACTTGTAGCTTGGTGTTTGTGCCGTTGTTGCCCACCAGTCGGATGGACGCATCGGCTATCGGCTCGCCGTTGTTGTCAACCACCGTACCTTCTACTATAAACTCCATCTCCGGCAGTATGAAACTATACAGCTTGTCGAAACCTTTGCGGTCGCCTCTGTTCGATGAGAAAAAGCCGCTCTCCGTCTCTCCGGCAAAGGTGATGCCGAAATCATCGCCGTTGCTGTTGAACGGTGCACCCATGTTATATACAGCCCAACCCATGCCGGTTATGCTGTCGGTGGCTGTTGTATCGCGCTCGGCTTTGAATATGTCCAATCCGCCATAACCCGGATGACCGGTGGAGGCGAAGTACAGCACTCCGTTGTTGCGAATAGTCGGGTAGAGCTCCTCGCCCGAAGTGTTGATCTGCTTGCCCATGTTTACCGGTGCTGACCATTCGGCTCCGTCGTATTCGGCAAACCATATATCCTTGCCGCCATAGCCGCCGGGTGCATCGGATACGAAGTATAAGGTGTCACCGCTCGCGTTCAGCGCAGGATGACCAACGGTGATACTGCTGTCCTTAAACAGCACCAGCTCCTGCGGTTCGCTCCACTGACCCGATGCGCGGGTGGATGTGTAGATGCGCGCTCCCAGATCCTGTCCGTTCACCGGACGCGAGTAGGTCAGGTACATCGTCTTGCCGTCCTTGCTTAGGCAGCATACACCCATCTCTGCCGGAGCAGCTTTGCCGCTGGATGTGCTGTCGTTCTCCACCTGCTCGCTCGAACTGTCGCTGTCGTACAATCCTTCGGCTAACTCTATGTCCTCCCATTTGCCGGAGGCGTTCTTGCGGGCTGAATAGATGCGGAACAGCTGTTGCCCGGTCACCGGACTCGGCCGCTGGATCTTTTTCTCCTTGGCTTTGGTGCGTTCCTGACGGTTGGATGTGAATAGCAGAGCATCCGTATTATCGCCTACGAACGCCGGAGCAAAGGTGGATGCACGTTTGGCCTGGAAGTCTTTGGCTACCTGCACCTTGTAGCGCGTTGGTGTCTTCTTCCATTCCGTTACCTGCTGACAGGCATATACACCGGCTTGCGCGCGGTAATGATCGGGTTGCCACTCGAGGAACGTGCGGAAGGCTTTCTCTGCCTCTTTGTACTTGCCCTGATACATCAGCGACTCGGCATAGCGCAGATAAACGGTGCTGTCCTGATACTTCAGTTTGATGGCGTTGTTGTACGCACTCACGGCTTTCGGGTCGTTCAGTATGCGCATGCATTCGCCCTGACGGAAACTGACATGCGCCTTCAGCTCGCGTTGTTTCTTGCTGTTCAGTCGACTGTAGCACTGCTTGTATATCTGTGCCGCGTCGTAATACTCGCCGATCTCGAACTTCTTGTCGGCTTTCTTCACACGCTTCTGAATGCTGCACGAGCATAGCACCGCAGCCAACAATAAGAATATATAAATGCTAAACCTTTTCAACTATTTAATTTGCTTTATAACTACTCTAAACCTTCAAACTCTCAAACTCTCAAACTTTCTCCCTTCCCTTCAGGGAGGGGTTGGGGGTGGGCTTTTCAAACCAATTCATGTATAATCAATCCGCTCCTAAGTTTCGGCTCAAACCATGTCGTCTTCGGAGGCATGATGTTTCCGCTATCGGCGATGTCGATGATCTGCTGCATCGTCACGGGGTAGAGTGCCAGCGCCATAGCCATCTCGCCGCTATCCACACGGTCTTGCAGTTCTTTCAGACCGCGTATGCCGCCCACGAAATCGATACGTTTGTCCGACCTGAGATCTTTGATGCCCAGCAGCTTATCCAGGATCAGGTTACTCGAAACCGTTACATCCAGTACGCCAATCGGGTCGTGGTCATCGTATCGACCTTCTTTTGCTGTCAGCGAATACCATTTCCCGCCGAGATACATACTGAAGTTATGCAACCCTTTTGGCTTAACTTCGTCATAACCCGTAACCGGTAACCCGTAACTGGTAACCTCAAAGTCTTTCTGTAGAGCTTCCAGGAACGCCGCCTCCGTCATCCCATTCAGGTCGCGCACCACGCGGTTATAATCCATCACGTGCAGCTGGTTGTCGGGGAAGCATACTGCCAGAAAGAACTCATACTCAGGCAGTGCATCCGAATGATCGTCGTTAATTCGTAATTTTGAATTCTGAATTTTTAATTCCTCACACACCCGTGCTGCGGCTGCACTGCGGTGGTGACCGTCGGCAATGTACATGGCCGGTATATCACCAACGATG
>JAFXSS010000118.1 GCA_017525455.1 Paludibacteraceae bacterium | reverse complement strand
CTCACCGCCTTCGACATCAGCATCGGGCTTGAAACCGAGACAGAGTTCGGCATCCTCCTCGTTGCCTATACATACGTCAACGTACTGCATCAACGGACGCATGATGGAAATGGCTTTCTCGCTGGTCCAGAGTTTCTTGCGGAAGTTGAGGTCCACGCTTACGGTCACGCCGTGACGCTTGGCAGCCTCGCAAGCCAAACGGGTAATCTCAGCAGCCTTGTCGGAGATTGCGGGCGTGATACCGCTCCAGTGGAACCAAGCGGCACCTTCCATGATCTTGTCGAAGTCAAAATCCTTCGGGTCAGCCTCAGCGATAGCCGAGTGAGCACGGTCGTAGATAACCTTTGACGGACGCATCGAAGCGCCGGTCTCGCAGTAGTACAGACCTATGCGGTCGCCGCCACGAATGATATAATCGTCCTTTACGCCGTAACGACGCAGCGAGTTAACAGCAATCTGACCTATCTCGTGCTTCGGCAGTTTGGTTACCAGATAAGCCTCGTGACCATAGTTGGCGCACGAAATAGCTACATTCGCCTCACCGCCGCCGGGAATAATACGGAAATGCTCGGACTGGATGAAACGGTCTTGTCCTTCCGGACTGAGGCGAAGCATTATCTCGCCTAATGTAATAATTTTAGCCATAATTGTTGAGTTTTATAAATTTTTATTCTTCTCTTTCTTTTTAATAACAAGCCTATGACAAAAAGCCATGAGCCAATAAAATATTGTTGAGAACAACACCAAAGGAATACATGTTACGATAACTTTTGCCGGCCATCCCACACCCATTTGAGAGTTGTATATCGAAGTCACTTCTTCCATATTTTCCGGAGCAACATTGGCAAACATTTTGTCTTCTGTTCCTCCGCTCCAGACAAATCCTAATTCTGCCAAGCGCTGCTCTTTGTCATGGTCATACTTCCAACCACCATACCAATTTACACCAACTATTGCGCATATAAGTAGTATATATACCAGCACTAACGCATAGGGATTTTTTAGTAGCCACGGAAGAACAAACACAGCAACTGCCAGAAGGGCCAACAATGTAAGAGTCAGGAACATTTTATTCTTAGATTTTTAGAATTTAAAATAGTTTTTCGCATTGTTGTAGCAGATGTCTTCAACCATCTGTTGAACGCGGGCTTTCTCGTAACCGGTGTACGGGATCATGCCGTTCTCGATGTCGTTGCCGAGAACGTTGCACAATGTACGACGGAAATACTCGTGACGCGGGTACGAGAGGAACGAACGGCTGTCGGTCAACATACCAACGAGGCGGCTCAGCAGACCGAGGTTCGAAAGAGCCATCATCTGCTTCTCCATGCCGTCTTTCTGATCGAGGAACCACCAGCCTGAACCGAACTGAATCTTACCGGGAACACTGCCGTCCTGGAAGTTACCGAGCATAGTAGCGATAACCTCGTTTGCGCACGGGTTGAGGTTGTAGAGAATCGTCTTGGCGAGGTGTCCTTCGCTGTTCATCTCATCGAGGAAATGACTCATTGCTTTGGCGGTTGTAAACTCGCCGATGGAGTCAAATCCGGTGTCAGCGCCGAGGGCTGCGAACATCTTGGAGTTATTGTTACGGATAGCACCGTAGTGATACTGCTGCGTCCAACCCGAAGCATAGTCCATCTCAGCCTGTGCGTGCAGGTAAGCGTGCTTGTACTGACGGATCTCATAAGCGCTGAGTTCTTTGCATGCAAGAGCTTTTTGGAAGATAGCGTTGACCTCTGAGTCAGTGTACGGCTCATCGTAGAACTCCTCGATTCCGTGATCGGATAGGCGGCAGCCCATCGACTCAAAGAAGTCATGACGTTTCTGAAGTGCATCTACTAAATCGCCAAAATTGGCGATTGAAATACCGCTTACGGCGGAGAGTTTCTCAATGTATGCTTTCCAAGTAGCAGCCTCGATGTTCATGCCGGCATCCGGACGCCAAGTAGGCAACATACGCACCTCAGCCTTTGGATCGCTCTTGAGCATCTGATGCCATTCGAGCGAATCGGCAGGATCGTCGGTTGTGCATACGAGTTCTACATGATAGTGCTTCATGAGTCCTTGCGGGCAGAACTTCGGGTCGTTCTGGATGAGGTCGTTGCACTTGTCGTAGATAGCACGTGCGGTCTCGGGGTTCAGACGCTCCTCAATACCGAAAGCGGTCTTGAGTTCCAGATGCGTCCAGTGGTAGAGCGGGTTACGGAACGTATAAGGAACAGTCTCTGCCCACTTCTCGAACTTCTGCCAGTCGGTGGTGTCCTTGCCGGTACAGAAACGCTCGTCCACACCGTTGGAGCGCATAGCGCGCCATTTGTAATGGTCACCCATGAGCCAGATCTGAGCAATCGACTCAAAACGTTTGTTCTCGGCCACCATCTGTGGGATAAGATGGCAGTGGTAATCGATAATCGGCATCTTAGCCGCATGATTGTGATACAACTCCTGTGCAGTAGTGGTTTGCAGCAGGAAATCTTTGTCCATGAATGGTTTCATATTATTTGTATTAGAATTGTGAGCCTAAAATAGTATATTCAATGCCATCGCGGAGGATTAATATCTGACCGTTGCGCATCACTTTCTGAACGCCGGTTGCTGATTGCTGGTTGCTTTCTAACCCGCTTGTGCGCTGTGTACACGTCAGGGTGATGGCAATACACAGCTGTTTGCCTTTGATCTTGAACGGCAGCTCGCCTGTCACCGGTCGGTCGCTGTGGTCGATGGTGTGGGAAACGATGATATTCTTTCCGTCAGCCCCTGTACGCGGGAAGAAATACGTATCGTCGGGATACGAGACGTTGTTCCACATGGTGATGCTGGCATCCGCGTCGTCATAATTGGCGTAGCCGCGTATCGTTGCCTCGGTTACTTGCAGATCATCGGGGATATGGATCGTGTAGGTGATGTCAGCTGCTAACTTCATGTAGATTTTTTTTGCTACTGTATAGCCCCAGCTGCCGTCGTTGGTAATCGTAAAGGCGTTGCTGAACGTATAGGTCTTGTCGCCGTTCTTCGACACGCAAGTCTCCGGCGACAGGACATAAGTCCCTCCGTCATGACCGGCATACTTGGCTTCCCACGCAGGATACTCCACCTCAATCACGCGCTGGCACCACGAACCCATGTACTGGTAGCCCATGCGGACACCCGGAAAGAGCGAGGTGTAGTAGGGGCAACCCTTATTGTCAAACGCGATAGGAGTGTCCTCGTAGTTGTAGATGAAGCGGTAGAACATGTGGGGAATCGAATCCTTGTAAATGGCAAATACAGGCTCATATGCCTTCGAGGGGTCGTAGTTGGCGCGTGCCAGTTCTTCCTCGGTGTACGTGTATTTGACACCATTATAGGTGTAACTGCGAGTCTTGCCGCGGTTCTTGAGTTTATCGAAGAACTTGTTATAGACTTGTGTACCCGTGTTGCCGCCAATTTGGATGAATCGTCCCCATAGATGCGTACCGTTCTTCTCAATGATACGGCGGTCTTTCTGTCCTGCAGCATTGGTGTAATCCTCCACGGCGCGGTTCGGGATCTTGTGTGCATCCAGCCAGTTGACGGCTGCGGTTATGCGCGACTTGAGTTCATCCGAAGGATCTTCGATTGACATAAGGAACGTGAGCAGGTTGGCGGACTCATAGCCGCTGATGGATGGCAACTCTTGCGGACGACCTTCGGTAGGCAGGTAGGGCGCAACGGTGTCATGCTGTGCGCACCAGGCTGCGTAGGTACCATCGATGTTGATCTGGCAGTCGAGGATACATTGCAACGCGCGGTCGAAAGCCGTTTGGCACCATGTGCGTGTAGCGGCATCCGTGATGTTGGCAAAGTCGCCTTGGTTCTGACTGATATCACGCAGCAACTTCATGATATTGACCATCAGATCGTCGTTGAAGGTGATATAGTCCTGATAGCCGTTGTCGTTGCTCAGCGGCAGGTACTGGCTCCATCCGCCGCTGCCTTTCTGCGCCGTTTGAATCATCTGCAGACCGCGGAGAAACGCCTGACGATAGATGTCGTTGCCGGTGGCTTTCCATACGCGTGCCAGATAACGCATTTCCTGGGTAGTAGCCACATTGTCGAGACAGGAACGACCGTCCTTGTCATTGACGAGACGCTGGTAGTCGGCGGAGGAGAGTTTGTGCAACTGGTCGTTCTTCATCCAGCCGCCATTGTTCTTCTGCACAGCGATGACAATGTCGGCTATTTCCTGTGCCTCGGCCGATCCGTACCAATCGACAGGCATCTGGCCCATGCAGACCTGATACCATGTCAGGTCAGAGACAGCCGACAGGGCTATTGACACATGACACATGACAAACAGTAATATCGCGAGCACTTTTTTCATTGTGGTTGATTTTTCGTCGTGAGGATAGTATGGTTATTGCATTTCTGTTCCGGCAATATTGTACGTTCTGCCGTCACGGATGATGAGCAATTGTCCGTCGCGTATCACCTTCTGACTGCTAATAGCAGACAGCTGACTGCTGGCGGCCGGTATGCCAGTCGTGGTATCGCCAGCGTCCACCAGCGTAATGACGGCTATAAAACAGACTTGCTTGACGCCAAAGGTGAACGTAAACGAACTGACGGGCGATGGAAAACTCTTGCTGATATGCGTGGGGTTGCTATAATCCATAAGCGAAGTGACCTCGTTGGAACATGTCTGTCCGTTCAGTTCGGTCAGTACGCCCTTAGTATCGTTATCTTTGTTGTTTGTTGTGGCATAGAAATCAATCTTGCTTGCCAGCTTGCCTTCCGGCAGGGTGACAGTGTTCTGTGCGCCGTTGGAGTTCTTCAGGGTCTTGTACGTCACGCCGTTGTACGCTATTGAGCCGTTGCCGACCGACCAGTTCTTGCTTGTATTACCGGTGATAGCTATCGTGAATCCCTCTGCAGCACAACCTGCTGCACCGGTGATAACATTCGCAGCCGTGGCTTCTGCGCCGTTCTCGCCCATGTTCCAGCTGAGCACTGCCGTCGGCTTCTGTTCGCTTTGTCCGTTCCAAGTGAACGAACCTTTGTACTGCTGCTCGATTAGTCCGGCTGGCAACTCATCGTCGGTGGACGAACCGTTCTTGGTGGGTTTGTTGGTATTATACACCGTGTAACTGCAGTTCTTGAATACTATATCCGAGCAGAAGTTGAGTTTCAAACCTTTGCTATGCGTGATGTTGACATTGTCGAACGTCACGTTGCGCACATAACTCTCCGGACGGCCGTAGATGAATATGCCGAAATATTTGCGATCCTTATCGGGATCCGAACTGCCGGACTTGTACTGTTCGTCGCCCGACGCTGTCACGTTCTGGATC
Source organism: Paludibacteraceae bacterium (assembly GCA_017525455.1). Classification (GTDB taxonomy): domain Bacteria; phylum Bacteroidota; class Bacteroidia; order Bacteroidales; family Paludibacteraceae; genus Colicola. The sequence goes on along the minus strand of JAFXSS010000118.1, from coordinate 4,344 downwards.
AGTATATCGTGGAAGGCAGGCGTCTTGCTCGTCAACTCATGCGGGTGCGCCTCAATGTACGCAGGACTGATGGGCAGGCTGTCGTACCAACAGGTGATGCTGATCGGGTTAGCAACGTTCGTCATCGTGCAGTTGCGAAATATGAGGTTGTACACATCGCCGCTGCGGTCGCTGTTCGATTTGAGGCGGAAACCTGCATCGGTGCCGGTAAGGGTCAGATCTTCATAGATGATGTCGTGCATATTCGTCGTATAACTGCCGAACGAAGCACCGTGCCCCGCCTTGAGGTCGCAATTCCACACATGCACATATTGTGCATTCTCATCGCAGACAATGTTGTCGTCACCGGTATCAATTTCGCAGTCGTATATGTTGACGTACTGCGTCCAGATGGGAAAACCGTCGGTGTTGTGCGACGGGTCGGCAGCCGACGACGATGGGTTCTTGATCGTTATATCGTGTGCCGTGACATGCGCGCCATTGCCGCTACGTCCGATGGTAATATTGGTGTTCGGAGTGTTCTGGATACGGAAGTTTCGCAACAGGTAGCGGTTGCCTTGCCAAAAGCGGATCATTGCGGCACGTGTGGTGCTCTTCTTCATGCTTTTTGCTGCTTCTACTTCGTCCCACCACGGTGAACCCTGTCCGTCGATGACGGATGTCTCGCGGCTCTCGCCCTCAATCACGATATCCGATGCCTTACTCTTTCCGGTGATAAAGGGATTCTCCATCTTGCGATAGCCGTTGTTGTCCTTAGGGAATGATGTGATAGGCAACATCTGTAGCGTAGCATTCGCTGCAAGATGCAAGATCGTTTTGGGGCCTATCTGCAGGTAACTGCTCAGGTACGTGCCGGCAGGAATAACCACCATACCTCCTCCGGCAGCAGCCGCAGCGTCAAGCGCAGCCTGGATTGCAGCAGTGTTGTCCTCCGAAGCTGACGAGGCGTTGTACGGCGATTCTGTTATGACGAAGGTGTTTGCTTCCGTGATTGCCGGCAGGTTAGCCGGCAGTTGCACCTCGTTCCAGCCCTCAGGAGTGTTCTTTGCGGCTGCTTCGGCCTCCATCGAGAACGGCACGACCGCTGCCAAGCCATGCATGCTCATCATCACACCTGCCATCAGTATCAGTATTCGATTCATAATTTACCCTATACTAATTTTCAATTCGAAATTTTTAATTTGTAATTTTAATTCTAATACTTTGTTCCTTCCCCGAAGCCGCCACGGCCGTTAGCCTGACGGATGGTTTTGCTCTTGTGTTCCGCAGTCAGTTGTGCACCCTTGAGAATGGCTACAAACGCGCCGTTGTCCTCCACCAGGTAAGTTGCCTCGGCATCGATTGCGGCGGGGTTAGCCTTAACCTGTGCCGCTAGAGCCGCAGCGTCCCATTTATCCGCCCCCTTTACCACATTGGCGTATGTATATATACCTGCGTTATCCAAGTAAATCGGGTCGGAGTCAGCAGCGTAGTGCAGCCCTATGATATTGTGCCCCGTAATCATTGTGTCGTCCGCCATCCGAGTATTGAACTCATGGAAACGCACTTTGAGTCCGGCGTTCATATGGGTATATCCTTGCGGTGAAGGCGGAAGCTTGCAGGTGGTGTTGAGCCACGTGCCTGCAGGCGAATGTTTCCAGCCGCGACCTAAGTGCCAGCGGCCTGTCTGACCGGCTACGCCGTCTATTGTACAACGGTTGAACACGTAGCCGTAGCGTGTAGCCGCTTTGGTTGCAGGAGCGATGATGACATCGTCGTTCTTGCGGGCGTTATTGTACAGCAGTACGTTTTCAAACCATATATCCCCACCACCGCAGATATAATCCACCGTGCCTTCTATACGACAGTCCTCAATGTAGCCGCGCTGGGTGGCTGAACCGTTGGAGTAATACGTATCCTGGTTGCCTTGCAGACTCACGTGCTTGAATATGCACTTGTCGCCCTGCACTTGCACCGCTATCCCTACCCCGTGCGCAAGGCTGGTCGGATAAGACACGTCGCAGCGGATAGACAGATCCTGCACATAGATGTTATCCGCCTGCAGCACCAGCGTCTCGGCGCAGTTCATTCCCGAATAGATCGGGTGGTTGACGATCAGCACTCCGTCCATCGACTGACCTATCAGGCTAATAGACGCATGAATGGGAGTGAGCGTCTCGTGCCCCAAGTCGTACGTGCCGTCGGGCAGAAAGATTTTGTCGCCGTCCTGTGCGGTCTCAAGCATGAGCAGCAGTGCAGCCCCGTCGCCGGCACTGATTACGTAGTAGCCTGCATCGTTCTTGGCAGGGATAGTTGCCACGTTATATACTTTCACGCCCCGGACATATTCTTCTTGCTTCGGGTTAAACGTGAGCGTGGTGGCTGCACCTTCGTAGCGGTAGGTGGTCGGCTCGCCGTCCGTCATGATGATCACCACAGCACAGCCTGCCACCTGAACGGCTATCGAACCACCGTTGTTGAAACTCCAGCCCAGGTTGCTATGATACGTGCCACCACTGACCGTCAGCAGTTCATGATCCTCGGGGTAGAAGTTATCCTTCGCCATGTCGTAGCAGAAATAGTTGCCTACGGCTGCTACCTCGATGTCTGTTGCCTTGGCGAACAGACTAATGTCATCCGTCACAGGTGTGCCCTCAGCCACCTTCCGTTCATCGCCGTTGCGCCATCCGCGGAACACCTGTCCGGCAGGGATAGTCAGGTCGGATACGGCATATCTGTAGGTCAGAGCAGCGCCTGTCTCCGCCGTGTCGCGCCCGAGCAACTTCCCATTGGCGTCGAAGTACCTCACCACAGGTTTGTCGGGCACCGAGCCGTCATCGGGTAGCACGATGCTGAAGCCTGCAATGAAGTAGTCGCCACCGTAGCCCGACAGGTAGTACGTACCCGCCTCATCCAGATGAATACTCCACACAGGGCTGTTAGCCGGCTGCATGGCGTAGTACGGATCGGAGGTACGCGTGCGATCGTGCTTACTGACTATCACGCCGCGCTCCTCGCGGATCTCGGTGTAGAACGTTATAGTACAGGTGTCCGCCACCCTGAACACCAACCTGTTCTGCACGTTCTTCAGGCGCAGACAATTCAGGTGCGACTGACCATGGATAACGGATCGTCCTTTCGACTGCGCAACCGTGTTACCGGTAGGCGTAAATATACGTCCATCGGCATACAGCGTATGGGCTATCCACTCGCTCGTGCCGTTGTCGGTATATTCGTCTGCCGTAAAGGTGTAACTCCTGCTAATCGTTGTCAGGTCATCGGCAGTCACACCCCACGCGCTGACATGTATCAGCGCGCAGAGCATGACGGTAAGTATGGCTAACCTGTGCTGCATCCAGTTGGAGATAAACTTATTGGATTGTTTGACCGATAGTGTTGTACTCTACACCGCCGCGGATGATAACCAGTTGACCGTTGCGTATCACTTTCTGAACGCTGACCACAGATTGCTGACCATCAACGACCTCAATAACCGTAGCCGCAGGGTCGTATACAACAGCCTCGCCGAAGCCGCCGCGGCCGTTAGCCTGACGGATGGTTTTGCCTATATGATCAGCTGCCAGTTGTGAGCCCTTGAGGATAGCCACGAATGCGCTGTTGTCCTCAACCAGGTAAGTAGCATCGTCATCGATCGCTTTCGGGTTGGCAACGGCTTGTGCTGCATCTTGCACTGCGGCAGCAGCCCACTCGCCAAGGGTGTACTCCATCGTGAACGCAGCGGCTTGGTCTGCCGTCAGAACGGTCTGAATATTCTGTGTAGCGTTACCGCTCTTGGGATCTACGAAGGTCACTTCGTTGCTTTCGGGTGTAAGAACGGTACCGTTTGCCAGGTGCGTATTGTACTCTCCGAACTGCGGCCATGCATTAGCGTTCATGAGCTCTTTGGTCCAACGCTCAATCTTACTGCCGTCCGTGAAGCTGAACTCACCCGCGCTATAATCAACCAAGGTGTTGAGGAAAGCCACTTGCGGCTTGTTGTTCCATGCGCGGCCGAAAGAAACGACCGGACACTCACTCTTCACCGTACAACCCTCGAACACGTAACCCTTGTCAGTTGCAGGACCGTTATTTGCCGTCAGTGCATCGCTACCGCCACCGGTTTTCTTGCGCTTCTCGGCATACAGCAGGTTGTTCTTGAAATACACACTGCCGTCACCGCAGATGAAATCGACTGTACCGTGAATCTCGCACTCTTCGAAGTACTTCACTGCACCCGGTAGGTTGCTATAGTACGTATCCTGGTAGGACAGCAGACGTACGTTCTTGCATACTGTTTTTGTTCCCTGATCCCACAAGGCTACGGCACGGCCGTCGTCGTTCTTGTAGTAATCAAGAGCATTTTGG
>JAFXSS010000117.1 GCA_017525455.1 Paludibacteraceae bacterium | reverse complement strand
TGTCCAAACTTATCGCTTCCTGCGAAGAAGGCTTCATTCCCGGACAGAGCAACGGTTGGCGTGACGGCTCAACACCTGTCGTTCCGCCTACGCCCGTCAAGAAGTACGGTGTGACATGGATGGTCAATGGCGCTGTATTACAGATTGATTCCGTTCCCGAGAACGGCAAACCTGCATCTCTGCCTGACGAACCTACATCATGTTCAGCCACAAGCGAGACGTTCTACGGCTGGGCTGGAGGCTCTTGGACAGGTGTATTGCCCGACTATCTGCCGATGGATATCATCGAGTTCTCCAACATTGCAAACATGCCTGCTGTAGAGTTTGACGTAACCTATCATGCTGTATTTGCACATAAGGGAACGAACGGTTCGGCTACCCCGGCCACATACACCTATGACACCGACAACAAAGATGGCTGGACGAACACCGGAACATGGACGAACAACAGCTACTGGCTGCTTGACCAAGGCAAGGCACTTACCTCGCCGCAGGTGGACTTGTCCGGTCTGGCTTCGATACAAGTTAGAATGCGTACGTACGGTGGCTCAGATTACAATCAATTCAGCATTACTGCCGGCAACAATGTCATAGCAACTATCGAAGCTACCAAAGGTAGCACGATGAGCGATTATGAGTGGACGAACACCAAGTCGCTGACCGGTGCTTCCGCTCTTACTTTCACATGCAGCAATGCAGCTGCAAGCAAAGGTATAGGCTTCCAGTCTGTTACAATCAATGCTACAGGCGCAAGCACTGTATATGAGAACTTCATCACGGATTGCCAGGGCACAACCGATGTTGTCAACACCCACGCAGAAGCACCGGCAAGCAAAGTGCTCATCGGTGGACAGATATACATCTTTGTAGGCGATGCACTCTACACCATTACCGGACAGAAAGTGCAAGGCCGATAACACGTAACAACAAACACACTATATAAAAACAATTATGGCAGAAGAAAAAATTCCCGTAAACCTGTTAGCGGATTTTGCTCCGGTCTCAACAGAGACTTGGAAAAACAAAATCATCGCTGACTTGAAGGGCGCCGACTTCGACAAGAAGCTCGTTTGGCGCACTCCGGAAGGCTTCAACGTACAGCCTTTCTACCGTCGTGAAGACCTCAAAGGTCTGAAGACTACGGTTTCAGCACCCGGACAGTTCCCGTACGTCCGCGGTACACGTACAAACAACGAGTGGGATATCCGTCAGAACATCTGCGCTTGCCAGAACGCCCGCAAGGCGAATGCCAAAGCGCTGGAGGTACTGAACAAAGGTATCAACTCCATCGGTTTCTGCTTGAACAAGGAGAAACTGAATTATCACTTTATCAAGGTGCTGCTGCAGGATATCCGCATCGACGTTATCCCTGTTAACTTCACCGTATGCGCTTGCAAAGCTCCCGAACTGGCTAACATCCTCGTTCGTTACATCGGGCGCGAGTACAAGGGCACTGACATCAAGCTGTTCCGCGGTTCGATCAATGTCGATCCTATCAAGGCTATGCTCATCAAGGGCAAACCGCTGAGCCGCGAGCAAGTGAGCGAGAAGATTGCTGCCGTGGTTAAGGCTGCCAAATCGCTGCCCGGATATCGCGTAGTAGGCGTAAACAGCGTTGTTCTGAACAACTCAGGTGCTTATGCAACTCAAGAACTGGCTTACGCTCTGGCTTGGGGTGCCGAGTACATGACCATGCTTACCGAAGCCGGTGTGCCTAACTACCGTGCAGCCAACGCTATCCGTTTCAACATGGGTATTGGTGGTAACTACTTTATGGAGATTGCCAAGTTCCGCGCCGCACGTCTGTTGTGGGCAAAGATCGTTGAGGCATACAAAGCTCCTATCTTCACTACCGCACTGAAGAACGCAGCCAAGATGAATGTCAGCGCCGAGACCAGCAAGTTCAACATGACTATCTTCGATGCTTATGTCAACCTGTTGCGTTCGCAGACCGAGACGATGAGTGCTGCTCTGGCTGGTGTGGACGAGATCACCGTTACGCCGTTTGACGTAACCTACGAGCGTCCGACTGATTTTGCCGAGCGTATAGCCCGTAACCAGCAGTTGCTGCTCAAGGAAGAAGCACACTTCGACAAGATCGTTGACCCCGCTGCAGGATCGTACTATCTGGAGAACCTCACCGCATCCATCGCTGCAGAGGCATGGAAGCAGTTCCTGGCTATTCAGGAGCAAGGAGGCATGTATCAGATGGTAGCAGAAGGCAAGGTTCAGGAGCATATTGCTGCCAACCTCAAGGCTCGTCTGCAAGATGTAGCTAAGCGCAAAGAGGTGCTGCTCGGCTCTAACCAGTTCCCGAACTTCACCGAGGTGGCTGCTAAGAAGATCAAAGCTGATGCCGGTGCTTGCAGCTCAATCTGCAACTGCAAGAGCAAACCTCAGGCATCCTGCGGATGTGGCGAGAAGTGTGAGAACGCTCTGCCTACCCTGCCCGTGGCTCGTGCTGCAGAGGAGTTTGAGGCCTTGCGTATGGAGACCGAGGCAAGCAAGAAACAGCCTGTTGCGTTCATGCTGACCATCGGTAACTTGGCCATGCGTATCGCACGAGCACAGTTCAGTTGCAACTTCCTCGCATGCGCAGGATATAAGGTAATCGACAACAACGGCTTCAAGACCGTTGCTGAAGGTATCAAGGCTGCCAAGAAAGCCAAGGCGGATATTATCGTGCTCTGCTCGTCGGATGACGAATATGCAGAACTCGCTCCTAAGGCTTGGAAACTTCTGCAAAAGATTGACGAGGCTAAACGCCCGACATTCATCGTAGCAGGTGCTCCGGCATGCATGGAAGATCTGCAGCAACTCGGCATCGAGAACTTCATCCATGTTCGTTGCAATGTCCTTGAAACACTCAAAAAATTCAACCAACAACTTCTTAAAAAATAAAGTAGCCTTATGAAACCGAATTTCAAAGAAATTGATATCAAACAAGTGGCTGCAACCAAGGTTGTTGGCCCGAATGTTGCCGATTGGCAGACGCCGGAACTGATTGACGTCAAGCCGATCTATACCAAAGAGGACCTGAAAGGCATGGAGCATCTGGATTATGTATCCGGTATTCCTCCGTTCCTGCGTGGCCCGTACAGCGCTATGTATCCGTTGCGTCCTTGGACTATCCGTCAGTATGCCGGTTTCTCCACCGCAGCCGAGTCAAATGCGTTCTACCGTCGTAACCTGGCTTCCGGTCAGAAAGGTCTGTCTGTAGCCTTTGACCTGCCTACACATCGTGGCTACAATGCCGATAACATGCGTGTGGTAGGTGACGTAGGTAAAGCAGGCGTAAGTATCTGCTCGCTCGAGGATATGAAGGTATTGTTTGCAGGTATTCCTTTGAACAAGATGTCCGTATCTATGACCATGAACGGCGCTGTGCTCCCTATCCTCGCCTTCTACATCAATGCTGGTTTGGAGCAAGGAGCCAAGCTCGAAGAGATGGCTGGTACTATACAGAACGATATTCTGAAGGAGTTTATGGTACGTAACACGTACATCTATCCTCCTAAGTTCTCGATGAAGATCATCGCCGACATCTTCGAGTACACCTCGCAGAACATGCCTAAGTTCAACAGCATTTCTATCTCCGGTTACCACATGCAGGAGGCTGGCGCTACGGCTGACATCGAGTCGGCATATACGCTGGCTGACGGTATGGAGTATCTGCGTGCCGGTGTCAACGCAGGTATGGATGTTGATACTTTCGCTCCGCGTCTGTCGTTCTTCTGGGCTATCGGCATGAATCACTTCATGGAGATTGCCAAGATGCGTGCAGGACGTATGTTGTGGGCAAAGATTGTTAAGTCCTTCGGTGCTAAGAACCCGAAATCCATGGCTCTGCGTACACACTGCCAGACCTCTGGATGGTCGCTTACCGAGCAAGACCCGTTCAACAACGTAGGTCGTACATGTATCGAGGCTATGGGTGCTGCACTCGGTCACACGCAGTCGTTGCACACCAACGCTCTGGATGAGGCTATCGCTCTGCCGACGGACTTCAGCGCACGTATCGCACGTAACACGCAGATCTATATCCAGGAGGAAACAAAGGTCTGCAAGGAGATCGATCCATGGGGTGGCTCGTATTACGTAGAGTCTCTTACCAAAGAGTTGATGGACAAAGCCTGGGCACATATCCAGGAGATCGAGAAACTTGGCGGTATGGCTGCTGCTATCGAGACCGGCATTCCTAAGATGCGTATCGAGGAGGCTGCTGCACGTACGCAGGCTCGTATCGACTCAGGCAACCAGAAGATCATCGGCGTGAACGAGTATCGTCTGGATCATGAAGAGCCGATCGATATCCTTGAGATCGACAACACCGCCGTACGTACAGAGCAGGTTGAGCGTCTGAAGCAGCTTCGTGCTAACCGCGACGAAGCAGCTGTACAGGCTGCTTTGGCCGAGATCACCAAGTCTGTTCAGGCTTGGGCAGACGGTGGCAAGGGCGAGAACCTGCTGGCTCTGGCTGTCAAAGCTGCCGGTCTGCGTGCTTCACTCGGCGAGATCTCCGATGCCTGCGAGAAGGTCGTAGGACGTTATAAAGCAACCATTAGAACTATTTCAGGCGTGTACGCATCAGGAACAAAGAACGACGCAGACTTCCAGGAAGCCTGCCGTCTCACGGCAGAGTTTGCCAAGAAAGAAGGTCGTCAACCTCGTATCATGATTGCCAAGATGGGACAGGACGGTCACGACCGTGGTGCCAAGGTTGTTGCTACAGGTTATGCTGATTGCGGCTTCGATGTGGATATGGGACCGTTGTTCCAAACTCCGGAAGAGGCTGCCAAGCAGGCTGTGGAGAACGACGTACATTGCTTGGGCGTTAGTTCACTGGCTGCAGGTCACAAGACCTTGATCCCGCAAGTGATTGCTGAACTCAAGAAACTTGGTCGTCCGGATATCATGGTTACCGCCGGCGGCGTTATCCCTGCTCAGGATTACGACTTCCTGTACAAAGCAGGTGTAGCCGCCATCTTCGGTCCCGGTACGCCGGTTGCCTACTCCGCTAAAGTGGTTATGCAACTGCTGATGCAGGAGTAAATCTGTCTGTCAGTTATCGGTAGTCGGTTCTATACCGGCTACCGGCAACTGATAAGGTGGCACTTTGCCGCAACATGATATGTGGCGTGCCAAACGGCGCGCCACTTTATTCAATCTTCATTATTACCATGAGCACATCACATCATCTGATTATTTTATCGGCAATATGCCTTTTTATTTCTTCTTGTACTAAGCAGCCATCCAACGTTCGTGAGCAGCGATTGCTTACCGAGTGGCAATTCACACTCACTGACAGCGCCAATCAGCCTGTCGGTGCTGGATGGCAAAACGTCACTATCCCACACGATTGGGCTATTAGTGGCCCGTTTGACCATCAGAACGACTTGCAGAAAGTCATTGTCGTTCAAAACGGCGAGAATGAAGCAACATGGAAGACTGGCCGTAGCGGAGGATTGCCTTGGATGGGAAAAGGACATTACCACACGCGCATTAAGGTAGATACCACGCGATGGAATACACTCGTGTTCGACGGAGCCATGTCGCATGCCGATGTGTATATCAATGATGAGGAGGTGTGCTATTGGCCTTACGGCTACAACACCTTCGATTGCTATATCCTGCCCCAACTGCTCAACGGCGATAGCGTGGATATCGATGTCTTTCTGGAGAACAAACCGCAACAGAGCCGGTGGTATCCTGGAGCAGGCTTATACCGGAATGTTCATCTCATTTCTACCAATCGTATCCATATTCCTACATTCGGTGTTCTCGTCCGCACGCCTGAGGTAAATGCTGAACATGCGACTGTCAGTATCGCAATCGACCTGCAAGATGGTGTCGATCCCGTCACAGCCGAACAAGCCGGAGTGGAGGTGGTGACAGATATTCTTTACCATGGCAAAACCGTTGGTACCATCTACGGTGCCAATGGGGAAATCACTCTCAACCACCCCAAACTATGGTCACCCGAAACACCTGAATTATATATTGCTCGCACGCGCATTATGCGCGCGAAGAATATTGTTGATGAAGTCGAAACTCGCTTCGGCATGCGTAGCGTCAGTTATACACCGGAATACGGATTCCAACTAAACGGCGTAACGCGTAAGTTCAAGGGCGTTTGCAATCATCACGATTTAGGTCCTCTCGGTGTGGCTGTCCACAAGGATGCACTGCGTCATCAGATCGCCATGCTCAAAGATATGGGATGCGATGCTATTCGCACCAGTCATAACATGCCGGCACCGGAACTCGTTGAACTCTGCGATGAGATGGGTATGATGATGATGATCGAACCGTTTGATGTTTGGAATCATGGCAAGACCGAGAATGACTATAGCGTTGAGTTTGCAGATTGGTGGCGCAACGATATCACGAATATGGTTAAGCACTACCGCAACAACCCGTGTGTTATGCTCTGGTCAAGCGGCAATGAGGTATGGAATCAGGTTTTACCGGATGGCATACAGATTGTAACGGACCTTCAGGAACTTTTCCATCAGTTGGATCCTACTCGACCGGTTACCAACGGTATGGATCAAGCGATGTATATTATTCACAACGGCTTCGGTGCGGCAGTTGAACTGCCGGGACTGAATTATCGCACCGGACGCTATCTTGAGGCATACGAACACCTGCCACAGAAGATGATTCTTGGTTCAGAAACAGCCTCTACTGTTTCGTCACGAGGTATATACAAAACTCCAGCTGTCATCAAGGATTTTGCTCTATATGACGACCATCAGTCCAGTGGCTATGACCTCGAGTACTGCCAATGGTCTGGTTTGCCTGAACAGGATTTCCAACTGCAAGACGATTATCCATGGACGCTCGGACAGTTTGTTTGGACGGGCTTTGACTACCTTGGCGAACCGTCTCCTTACGATACCGATGCCTGGCCAAGTCACTCATCGTACTTTGGAATCATCGACCTGGCATCCCTGCCTAAGGATCGCTACTGGCTCTATCGATCACAATGGAATAGCCAATCACCTACCCTGCATGTGCTACCGCATTGGAATTGGCAACCGGGTGATCTTGTTCCTGTGTTCTGCTACACATCCTATCCTTCTGCCGAACTGTTTGTCAATGGTAAGAGTTATGGCAAGTTGCGCCATGCTACTCCCGAGGAATGCGAACAACTCAAAGCAGGTAAACAAATTGACGGTGTCAGCCGTATGCCTCAGGTAGCAGACTTCACGCCTCCTGTATGGGGCTCAATGCCTATGCCGGAACTGCTACCGCGGTACAGGCTCATGTGGTTCGACGTACCGTACGAAGCAGGCACATTGGAAGTTATTGCCTATGATCACGATGGTAAGGAGGCTACACGTGAGACTATCCATACTGCAGGCGAGCCGTACAAGTTAACGGCTATCTGGGCTAATCAAGACGAACAACCGGAGCAAATCTGTTACATTACACTACGCATAGAAGACAAGGATGGTAATCTTTGCCCAAATGCGACAAATCTCATATGCTGTGAGAGCGATGGTTTCGTAGCTACTGCCAATGGTGATGCAGCATCCCTCGATTCATTTGTTCAGCCGCAGATGCATGCCTTTGCCGGACAATGCACGTTCATCATCCGACGTGGAACACAAGCTACTTTCACATCGGCCAACCTACTCTCCGCTAAGATTTCTACCAAGTAACTGCCTATGTTTTGATAGTATCGTTCAGGCAGGTAGCGGTAGAGTTGGATCCCACACAAAAAAAAGCCCCGAGGTAAAAACCTCGAGGCTCCGAAAATGGCGGCTACCTACTCTCCCACAACATGCAGTACCATCGGCGTTGCTGAGCTTAACGACCCTGTTCGGAATGGGAAGGGGTGGGACCTCAGCGCTATAACCACCTTAATATAAATCTGCGATTTATAATTTGAAGATTTCTAGATTTCAAGATTTGAAGATTAATTTTCAAATTCTCAAATTTTCAAATTGCCCTTGCGGGCATCGCAATGGGGTTGACGTATTGAATTAGAAGTCACTTCACGAACTC
>JAFXSS010000116.1 GCA_017525455.1 Paludibacteraceae bacterium | reverse complement strand
CAGTCAGGACAATTCCGGTCAAGTAGCAGAGGCAGAGCCGGAACCCGAACCTGCACCCGAACCCGAGCCCGCAGAGGAGCCGGTTAAGGAGAAGAAAGCGCGCAGCGGCTATGACCGTTTCACCATTGGTGTTCGCGGCGGTGCTTCGTCACTGCTCCACAACACCGAGATTGGTAACTGGACTTGCGGTTTCGACGCTATTCTCGACCTGCAGTATGCACACTACTGGACCAAAGAGGACCGTCCGGTTGACCTCGGTATCATCGCCGGTCTGGGCATCGGTTATCAGCAGAGTGGTCTGAAGACTGCCGTAGCAGATAAATATACGCAGGCAACAGAAGCCGGTGATATTGAATATACCATTCAGGCCGACGAGGTAAAAGAGACCGACCGTAACCTCCAACTGGAAGTACCGGTAATGTTCTCCTTGATTCATGAGAGCGGTCTGTTCTTCAACGTAGGTCCGAAGTTCATGATTCCGGTTTACACTCCGTACAACCAGACCATCAGCAACAACGAGAATACTATCGTTAATGCTCATTTCGTGGACAGAGACGTGCTTGTAAAGAACGATCAGGTTACCGGTGTTCTGGGTGACGACCAGTACAAACTGAAAGGTACTGACAACGGTATCCAGTTCAACTGCAACATCATGCTGACTGCTGAAATCGGTTACGAGTGGATTCTGAAGAGCGGTAACTCGCTGGGTCTTGGTGCATTCGCCAACTACAGCGTGTTCAACACCTTCAAGAACGGTTCCACCGTCAGCAATCCTCTGGTATCACTTACAACGGCTCCTTCGACAGCAAGCAAGGCACAGTTTAATGTGAACGCTGCTATGAATTCGTATGCCAAGAATGTCGGCTTCTTCGATGCCGGTGTGAAACTGGCTTACCACTTCAACTTCCCCAAGAAGCAGAAGGCAGCCAAGGCACAGGAAAGTGAGTTAGCACCCGTTGATGCTGCAGAATAAGTTGGTTCAATAGCATTATGACGATACTATGTATCGAAAGTAGTACATCGGTTTGTTCGGCTGCCATCACAGTAGATGGCAAGCCGTACAAACAGTGTATTTGCCGTGAAGGTAGCAACCACGCCCGGTTGCTACCTCGCTATATAGAGGAATTGCTTCGCTATGCGGCGGAGCAACACCTCTCTATAGACGCTGTGGCGTTGAGTGAAGGTCCGGGCAGTTATACAGGGCTCCGGATAGGTGCTTCTACCGCCAAGGGGCTGTGCTACGGTCTCAACGTGCCGCTGATTCCCGTGCCTACGCTGCAAGTGCTGGTGAAGAATTACGAATTACGAATTACGAATTCCGAATTACGAATAACGGATTACGAATCCGGAGACGCGGATGCGGTTCTTTTCCCGATGATTGATGCCCGGCGGATGGAAGTCTATACGGAAGTACAGGATGGCAAGGGACAATGGACAAGGGACAATGGGCAGATGAACGTGCATGCCGTGGTGGTGGAGAACGAGGCAAGCCTGCTTGATGTACAAAGGGACAATGTACAATGTACAAAGGAGTATTACTATTTTGGAGACGGAGCCGCCAAATGTCAGGCAGTGCTGACCAAGCCTAACTGGCATTTTGTGCCCGATATTGTGCCAGAAGCGCAGTATATGGGGAAGATAGTCGAAAAACAAAAGTCGAACATCGAAAGCCAAATGATCAGCGGGCAACAGTTGGCTTACTACGAACCGTTCTATCTGAAAGAGTTTGTCGCAGCGCAGAGTCATGTCAAGGGTCTAAAACCGTAAACGGACAGAAAAGGGCTTAAAACCGAAAAGCGCAAAATCTTAAAAACAGAACATTTTATCGCATACATATCGCATACGTGTCGCATACGTGTCGCATACGAGACGCATACGTGAAGCATAATGATGGGCAAAATCTTAAAAATAGTACATTTTATGGCAGTGGGAATCCTCCTGTTGTCAGCCAGTTCATGCTCGGTGCAGAAAAACACATGGGCTACCCGCTCATTCCATCAAACGAAAGTCAAATATAATATTCTCTATAACGGCAATGTCGCCTATGAGGAAGGTCTCAAAGCCATCCGCGATGCCAATACAGACGACTACAGCCGGGTCCTGAACCTTTACCCCGTGTCCAACCATGCGGCAGCAGAGGCGTCCGCCTCGCAAATGGACAAGACGATTGAGAAATGCCGCAAGTGCATCAAACTGCACTCTATCAAATCGAAACCCAAACGTGACCCTAAAAAGGCGAACGACCCCAAATACAAGCTATGGCTTCAGTCCGAGGAGTTCAATGCCAACATGAGCATGGCGTGGATTCGTCTGGGCGAGGCGGAGTTCCACAAAGGCGATTTCCTCGGTGCCGTCAGCACCTTCAATTATATTATCCGTCATTATTCGAACGACCCGGACATCGTGGCGCAATGCCAGTTATGGACGGCGCGTGCGTATGCCGAGATGGGCTGGCAATACGAGGCGGAAGACATGCTCAACCGCGTGCAGATAGACGCCCTGAGCCGCAAGCATGCACGGCTCTATTCCGCCGTCAAGGCGGATGTGCTGCTGCACGGAGGGCATAACCATGAGGCGATTCCGTTCATCAAGATAGCCATCCCTTACGAGAAACGCAAGATCTACCGTCCGCGTTTCGCCTATGTGCTCGGACAGTTATACGAACTGGAGAACAAACGCGACGAGGCAATACACGCCTATAAATCCGTTATCAGGATGGCTCCCCCCAATGAGATGGAGTTCAATGCACGCCTGCGTATATCGGAGTTGGGCGGCAAGAACTCGCTCCGCCAGCTGCGAACGATGACCAGACAATCGAAATACAAAGACCGTCTGGACCAGATTTACGGCGCAATGGGAAACATCTACCTGCAGGATAAAGACACAGTGCAGGCATTAGAGATGTACGAGAAAGCGATAGCCGAGTCCACGCAGGCTGGTACAGCCAAGGCAGCTGTGCTGGTGCGTGCCGGAGACCTCTATTTCGGGCAGCGCAAGTATGTGCAGTCGCAGCCGTGTTACCGCGAGGCGGTCACTATCCTGACGGCGGAGAACGACGAGTATGCGCGTGTGCAGAAGCGTTCGGAGGTACTGGACGAGCTGATTGTCTCATACACACAGGCGCAGCTGCAGGACTCGCTGCAGCGCATCAGCCGCCTGAGCGAAGAAGAGCAACGCGCCATCGTGGACAAGATAATTGCCGACCTGATAGAAGCCGAGAAGGCGGATTCCGTCAAGCAGGCGCAAGAAGCACGCGAACTGGCGCACGGAGATGACGGTCTGCGCAGCGTCAATACGGCGAACATGCTCGGTGGCGGCGGTGCACAGAAGGGCGAGTGGTACTTCTACAACCCGCAGCTGATCAAACAAGGCCAGCAGGAATGGCGCCGCCGGTGGGGAACCCGTCAGCTGGAGGATAACTGGCGCAGACAGAACAAGCAAGTGGTGGTGAGCGATGAGATGAATGCAGAGACCGGCGGAGCGCTTGGCGAGTCCGACTCCACGGCATTGGCTGCCGACTCAGCCGCCGTGCGTCCGGCATTGGAAACCGATACCCACAAGCCGGAGTATTATCTCCAGCAGATACCCAGTACAGCGCAGGACTACGCCGTCAGCGACAGCCTGTGGCGCGAAGCGATGGTGGCGCTCTATTATATCTACCGCGACAAGTTAGAGGACCAGCCGCAGGCACAGGAGACACTGGCTGCCTTGGAGAAACGGTTTGCCACCCATCCGTCGGTAGCCGCCATTCATGAAGACGAGCAGCTCCGCGCACTGCGCCATGACGAAGCGTATATCGCGCGTATGCGCCGTATGCTGGACGAGCAGGACTCGCTCTATGCCGCCACCTATGCCGCATATACCAAAGGGCAGTTCGCCACCGTCAAAGCCAACAAACAGTATGCCGATACGGTCTTCCCGCAGAGCAGGCTGATGCCCCGTTTCCTCTTCCTCAACGCCGTCTCTGTGGCGCGGACGGAGGGACAGGATGCCTTTGTGGGTGAGTTGCGGCAACTCGTTGACCGTTATCCGGAGACCGAGTTAGGCGCTATGGCAAAAGACATGCTTGCGATGATGGGGCAGGGTATGGAGAGCCAGCAAGGCGGTACTACGAGCGACTTGGCACAGATGCGCAGTCAGACCGAGGCACCGGAAGAACAGGAGTCGTCCGAGGCAGCGGAACAGCAATGGAGCGAAGACCGCAAACAGCCGAGCATCGTCCTGCTGCGTCTGCCCAAGCCGGACGAACAGGCCCTTAACGAACTGCTGTACGAAGTGGCGCTGTTCAATTTCTCGCAGTTCCTCATCCGTGATTTTGACTTGCAGAAGATGCCGGTGTTAGGCAGCGGCTGTGCATTGCGCATCAGCGGCTTTGCCGATATGGACGAGGCGGAATGGTGGATAGACCTGATACGGAAGAATGCCGACATGCAGGCAGCTCTG
>JAFXSS010000115.1 GCA_017525455.1 Paludibacteraceae bacterium | reverse complement strand
TCGCCATGCGTTTCTACCGGTTCTTTATCGGTGCCACGCTCAGCCTCGGATTCATCGCGCTGTTCCTAAACATCGATTCTCTCGACGCCAAACGCTCAACTCTTGATTCTCAGCACCCGGCTCTTGATTCTCAACACTCAGTTCTCAACACGCTCTCCTCTGTAGGACAGTTGACTTTAGGCATTTATATCATCCACACGATGTTCATCATCGCCCGTGAGCGGCTGTGCCCCACTCTGTTCTGCTGCGACAGTCTCAATCCCTGGCTGTTCAACACAATAATAGCACCGCTTGCTGCTGCGATGCTACTGATTGTTTCTGTAGGTGTTACAAGATTGATTATGCTTGCGCCTCACCTGTCGTTTTTCTTCCTCGGTACACCATGGCAAAAGCCGCAATCAGCGTCAGCAGGAAGATAATCATACAGCCTATCGACAGCATATCGCCTTTCTTGACCGAATCCGGGTCAAACACCATCTTTATCTCGTGCACTCCCGCAGGAATACGTGCTGCGCGCAGCATGTAATTCACACGCGCAATGGGTCGTTCGTCCGTTCCGTCTACATACAGATGCCAGCCGTGAGGATAATAGATCTCCGAGAACACTACCACCCGCTCGCCGGCCAGATCGGTCCGGTACGTCATCTCGTTGGGTTTGTATTCCACAAACTCCACCTTATCCTGCTCGCTCGGTGTATTCTCACCTGCCAGCATAGGTGCAAACTCTTTGTCCGCCACGGCCACACGCTTCAGGTCAGTTGTGCTTAGCGCATCTATCTCCTCGTTGGGCGTAGTTGTGGTCAGCACATCATCCACCAGCCATGCTGCACCGTATGCCCACGGGTTCTGCACCGGCAGAGCCGCTCCGCCTTGCGTTGAAACAATGGCATACTTCATGTTCAGCATGTTCAGTACGGGGAATGCAGCACCTTGTTGCGGATCGTTCTCCAGTCGGCCGCCCGTGCGTGATACGACTTGCAGCAGCGGATTCATCTCACGGCTGATATGCACGTCAATCAGATCCTGGTAGCGGCGTAACTTGGCAGCCGAGTAACCGCCTATTGAGTGCAGGTAATATCCCGTACGAGCATCGTTGAATGTATTCACGCTCATGTTCAGCACGCGGTAATAACTCTCGTCCTGCAATATCTCTTTCTCGTACGGTTGCATGGCAAAGGCTTTTTGTTCATCCTTCTTGGTGGTGAACATACTGTCGTTGCAGAAGCGCTTGTCCACGGCCCACATATCCGCAACAATCAGCACGGTCAGTGCCAGTCCGGCAATCACGGTGGCATTCGTCTTCTGCTGCTTATGCGTAGTGGAGGCATACCAGTATGTAACGCCACAGCCCAGCAGCACAAACAGCATACTGCGCCATGCATCGCTGCGGATCAGAGCCTGACGCTGGTCAAGAATCAGATCGTAGATCTTCTGTCCTACCTGTCCTTGCCACGATGCGTCGTACGACGATGTCACATCGATCGAGCCTGCCAGTAGTGCCACCAGCGCGCATATACCCGCTGTCACACCGCCGGAGATAAAGATGCTCTTGCGCACACGCTCCCAAGGCAACTGATTGTCATGTATGGCTTTCAAGCCCAGGAACGCCAGCAGAGGCACGGTTATCTCCGCCACTATCAGTATCGACTCAACCGCCCTGAACTTGTTGTACATCGGGAAGTAGTTGAAGAACAACTCAGTCAGCCACATGAAGTTCCTGCCCCAACTCAGCATAACCGAGAACAGCGTTGCCGCCAGTAGCGCCCATTTGTACGGGCCGTCCACTATCAATAGCGCCAGCACAAACAGGAAGATCACTACCGCGCCCATATATACCGGACCGGATGTGAACGCTTTCTCGCCCCAATACGTAGGAGCGTGTTGGCAGAACTGCTGAGCCTGACGTTTGGGCACACCGGCTTTGGTCAGATCTTTCTCCAGTTGCGAGCCTTGCCCCAGGTTATAGCCCGATGCACCACCCATATAGTTAGGTATCAGGAACGTCAGGCTCTCGCCTATTCCTTCGCTCCACGCCGTGGCATAATCCAGGTCCAGACCTTCGGTTTTGTTCTGCGCATCAGTTGCCTTTTCCAGATCGGAGTGTCCGCCACGCATAGTCTCCCGGGCATACTCCTGATTGGTAAAGATGTTAGCGCTACCTATACCCATACCTACGGCAAACGATGCGAAGAACACCAGACTGGCTATCACAAAATGCTTCCACTCCTTAGCCTTGGCGGCTATCGCCAGTTCGGCAAAGAACAATATGCCTATCATCATACAGATGTAATATGACATCTGCGGGTGAACGAAGAATCCTATCGGTATGAAGAACATGATCAGCAGCGCGCCCGGCCAATACCTCTTTCTGTACGTCAGGTAGAACCCTATCACCACCGGCATCATCCATGTGATGGATATCGTCTTGCCGCCATGCTGTGCCGCTATGATTACAAAGAAGTACGACGACATGGCTATTGCAAACGCACCGGCTACGCTCAGCCACTTGTCGATGCCGAACGAGCGCAGCAGCGCAAAGAACGCCAGCAGGTAGAACAGGAAGATGAAGAACGACACCTTAGGTCCCAGAAACGCCAGTCTGCGCAGCGGACCAAGGATGGTTGATGACACGGTTTCGCCACCGCCAATCTGGTAGTTAGGCATGCCGGAGAACATCGAACCGGTCCAGAACGTGTTACCGCCCGACTGGTGATAGGTAGCACTCTCGTGTACTGCCGCTTTGGCGTTGATACTGTCTACGGCATAGATCACCTTGCCCTGCAGCGATGGCCAGAAATATACAGCCGCCGCCAATGCAAACAGCAGTACAATCCCGGCATACGCCGCTATATTCTTCCAATTAATCTGTTTCATTACTTCACATTGATGAAAGGTATAGCACCGTTTCCGCCCATGTACTCCGGCAACTTGCCATCCCACTTCTCGATAGCATCCTGACGAACCAGCAACTCGTTCAGGCTGGCAGCCACGGTGCGGTTGTAATAAGCCT
>JAFXSS010000114.1 GCA_017525455.1 Paludibacteraceae bacterium | reverse complement strand
TCCGGCAGATCGTCCGGACGGTAGATATCCGTACCCGGGAATGCCCTGAGCATCATCTTCGACGGCCACTCGGGCTTCAGCACAGGGTCAACCAGCACTCGGTAGCCGCCCGCGCAGAACAGGTACGACGAGTGCCCGAACCACACCAGCCAGTCGCTATCCGTAGGCTCATGCCGCACATCCGAGAGCACAGCCTCCAACGGCTGCACAGGCACACGCAGCGTGTCACGCTCCGTCATCCATCGCCACAGCGCACGCCATGCTCCGTCTCCACCCTGGGCATCAGCCGAACCCGTGAACTGAGGCGTAGGCTCCTGGTTCTGAAACTTGCCGTCACGCCAGTTAGCCGACGACTGTATGCGCTCCGTCGAACGCGCACGCCACAAGCCGAACGCCGGGTGCGACAGCACAGCCACACCGGCACCCGTCAACAGCAGCACAACAAGCAAGATGATCATGATCTCCTTCATAACTGCTGCAAAGATACGACAATTTTTGCAATTATGCAAATCTTCCGTCAACTTTTTTTTCTCCACACATGTACAGCAGCATATTTTTGCCTGCCGCAGCAAGCCAGCATGCCGCTCTACCGCTAAAAAATGCACATTCATGTAATTTTTCTGCTGAAAAGTTTGCAAATGTGCATTTTTTTTCGTAAATTTGCAGTCGCTACGGGAGTACCCCGTGTACGCATACGAACATATTATAAATCAAAATACCTATGAATCTGACATTTCAAATCAATTACCGCACGGTGTACGGGCAAGAGTTGTGCATCGTGGAGACCGGCTCCGCCATCGCCGGCTGGACAGAGGCTAACCCGCTCATGCTGACCTGCCAAGGCGAGGACTTCTGGACGGCTACTACCCAACCGGCCAATACCGGCACCATCGTCTATAAGTACGCTATCCGTCTGCAGGAAGGCGGATACATCTACGAAGCCGGGCTCGACCGCAAACTCACTATCCGCGCTACCGACAAACAGGTTGTGATGCACGACTTCTGGCAAGCCGTTGATTACGAGAAAGCATTCTACTCCACAGCCTTCCTCAAGTCGCTCTTCAAGCGTACGGCTGCGCCCGACAGCGCCAAAAAGCCCAAAGCCAAGACCGGCAACGTCACCTTCACCATCGATCTGCCGCAGATCCTGCCCTCGCAGGGCGTAGCCATAGTAGGCAGCATCAAACAACTCGGAGCATGGGATGTGGACAAAAAGCTCCCCATGAGCGATGCCGACTTCCCCATATGGAAAGCCGACATTCAGGTCGACGGCGTGGATACCTTCGAGTACAAATATGTCATCTACGACCTGACAACCGGTCATGTGGCTGATATGGAGTGGGGCGAGAACCGTCACGCCTGGGGACTGCCCAATAAAGGCTCGCGACTGCGCGTCAACGACCGCTCGTTCCGCCGCACGCAACCGCGCTTCCGCGGAGCAGGTGTAGCCGTTCCGGTGTTCAGCCTGCGTACCGACGACGGATTCGGCATAGGTGAGTTCCAGGATCTAAAGAAACTCGCCGACTGGGCTGCCCTGACCGGACAGAAGATGATCCAGACTCTGCCTATCAACGACACTACACTCACTCATACCAACCGCGACTCGTATCCCTACAACGCCGTGTCCGTGTTTGCCCTGCATCCTATCTACATCAATATCGAGAAGATGGGCAGACTCACGCCGGCTATGAAGAAAAAATATGACGCCACCAAAAAGGCCTTCAACAAAAAATCCATCGCCGACTACCAATGCGTGTACGACGAGAAGATGAAGTACTTCGAGGCGCTCTACAAGACCGACTACGACGCTTGCTTTGCCAGCGCCGAGTTCAAGGCATTCTTCGAGAAAAACAAAGCGTGGCTCGAGCCTTATGCCAAGTTCCTGGCTAAGCGCGACAAGAAGTCCACAGGCCTGTACTACTACCTGCAGTTCCATGCCGACAAGCAGCTTAGCGATGCCGTAGCCTACGCACACTCGCTCGGCGTAGCCATGAAGGGCGATATACCTATCGGCATCAGTCCCGACTCGGTTGACGCAGCCGTCGAGCCCAACCTGTTCAACCTCGATGCCTCAGCCGGAGCACCGCCCGACGACTTCTCGATCAGCGGACAGAACTGGGGATTCCCCACCTACAACTGGGACGAGATGGCTAAGGACGGCTACGACTGGTGGCGACGCCGCTTCACCAAGATGCAGGATTACTTCGACGCCTACCGTATCGACCATATACTCGGGTTCTTCCGCATATGGCAGATGCGCAAGACCGATGTATGGGGACTGTGCGGACACTTCTCGCCCGCTCTGCCCTACTCGCCCCAAGACCTGTGGAACATGGGCGTATGCCTCGACATCGACCGTATGACCAAGCCCTACATACGCTCTAACTTCCTTGGCGACGTGTTCGGCTACGACACAGAGACTGCCAAACAGCGGTTCCTGAACACCAACGACGACTATATCTTCTGGTTCAAGGATGAGTTCGACACCCAGATCAAGGTACAGGACTACTTCGACTCCGTACTCGTGGACGACGATACGCTGCACAACGCCGGCTTCATGAACCGTGACCAGGCTATCAATTTGCGCGAGGGACTGCTGTACCTGCATTGCGAGGTACTCTTCGTTCGCGACCAGAAGAACCCCGAGATGCTCCACCCGCGTATCAGCATCTATCAGTCGCACTCATACAACGAGCTCTACGACGACCAGAAGCGCATCCTGATGAACATCTACAACGATTACTTCTACCGCCGTCATACGGAGTTCTGGCGACAGAGCGCTATGCGCAAACTGCCTACACTCATCTCGTCAACAGGCATGTTATGCTGCGGCGAAGACCTGGGTATGGTGCCCGACTGCGTGCCGCAAGTCATGCACGAACTGCAGATACTCAGCCTCGAGATACAACGTATGCCTAAAGACCCCAAACGTCTGTTCGCACACCCGGCTGATGCGCCCTACCTGAGCGTTTGTACCACAGGCACTCACGACACCAACCCCCTGCGCGCATGGTGGGAAGAGGATCGCGATGTGACGCAGAAGTTCTACAACGATCAGATGGGTTGGTGGGGTGAAGCACCGCAAGTCATGTCACCCGACATCGCCGACTTCATCGTCAAGCAGCACATGTACAGCCCCGCCATGTGGGTCATACTGCCGCTGCAGGACTGGATGGCTGTGGACGGCGACGTACGCCTGCCCGACGCCAACGCCGAACGTATAAACGTGCCCGCTAACCCGCGGCACTTCTGGAACTACCGCATGCACCTCACTATCGAGGAACTGCTCAAGAAGGATGAGTTCAACGAACACATTCGCCGACTGACCAGCGTCAGATAACATAATAAACTGTCAACATATGAAACGTATGTTTTTGGCAATGCTGGCTGTACTTACAGCCGCAGCATTGTCGGCCGGAATTGTCAACTATACTGCCGACAACACCACTATCTTCCCTAACCCCGAACGCGGATTCATCACCATGATCGGCGGCAACCTATCGGAGAGCAATCCGTATGGCGTCAAGGGGCAAGAGAGCAACCTGGACAACCATAAGTCGAAGGATAAAATCAGCATCGTGCTCGTGCACTACTATCTTACCAACTATCGCACCAAGGAGGTTATACCCGACAAGGTGCTCAACGCCTTCGACGAAGATATGGAAGTGCTGCGCAAGAAGGGACTGAAAGCCATCATCCGCTTCTCGTACGCCAACGGCACTTACACCAGCGGCGGTGTGGAGTCAGCCAAGGATGCTACACTCAGCATTGTGCAGAAGCATATCAGCCAGTACAAGAGCCACTGGCAGGCAAACGCCGACGTCATCTTCTGCTTCCAAGCAGGCATAGTAGGCGCATGGGGCGAGTGGTACTATACCGACAACTTCGGCAACAGGCAGGATAAGATGAACGACGCACGCCGTGCCGTAGTCGATGCCCTGCTCGATGCCGTACCTGCCGACAGGATGATTCAGCTGCGTACACCCCTGTTCAAGACCAGTTACATGGGTGACACCAAAGCCCTGACCTCCGAAGAGGCGTTCACCGGCACTCCCCGCGCACGACTCGGGCAGCACAACGACGCCTTCCTGTACGACTACGACAACATGGGCACTTATACCGACACAGCCAAGCAAAAACCCTGGCTCGCACAGGAGACGCTGTACGTACCCATAGGCGGCGAGACTGACATAACCGACGTCAACCTGGCCAAGCAGTGGGCTACCTACGACAAGACCATAGCCGAGATGAGCCGCCTGCACTGGACGTTCATACAGAGCGGTTACGCCACGCAGACCACAAACTACTGGCGTGAGAACGGCACTTTCGACGAACTCAACCGACGTATGGGCTACCGCTATCAGCTCGTCAGCGGCACGTACAGCGACAACGTGACTGCCGGCGGCAAACTGCAGGTTAACCTGAAGATCCGCAACGCAGGCTTCGCCCCGCTGTACAACGCACGCCCCGCATACATCGTGCTCAAGAACGGCAACAAGACCTACTCGCTCAAGCTCGCCTCCGACCCGCGCCGATGGCTGCCTAACGGAGTGGTAACAACCGTCAACGAGCAACTGACCGTGCCCGCCAACGTACAGTCAGGCACCTATCAGCTCTACCTGCACATGCCCGATGCGTACAGCAAACTGGCAGCCAACCCCGCCTATGCCGTACGCTTCGCCAACAACGATGTGTGGGAATCGGCTACAGGCATGAACAACCTCGGCGCCACGGTTACCGTCAGCGGCGGACAGACACCGCCCGATCCACAGGACGATGCTATAGCCCTACCTGCCGTACTCGACAAGAGCAACGTAACAGCATACAGCGACGACATGACATGGTACAACACCGACTACTTCGACTTTGGCCCCGAAGACGGCGAGAACACGGGACGATGGGCTGAATGGAAAGTAGCATTGCTGTATCCGGGCAACTATATCGTAGCCGTCACAGGTTCTTACCCCAACGGCCACCAGTGGCAACTCACCCTTGCCGATAGCGGAGCGCAGGCATACGAACTGCCGGCATCCTGGACAGCAGGCGAAGTGACGGAAACAGGGGAGACGACATGGAACCTGACCGGTGTACCTGCAGGCACATATACTCTCCGTGCACAGAACATCATGCAATGGGGACAACCCAAATTGCTGAGTATCAGTCTGCAGTACGAAGGCGAACTGCCTATTCTGGAAGCGTTGGACAACACCGATGCCGATACACCGCTCAGTCAACAAGCCTACGATCTGCTCGGACGACCCGTTGATAACAACTACCACGGCATAATTATACTCAACGGCAAGAAAATATTGCAATAATGTATCTGTTTTGTCACATTGTGTAGGCGAAAAGCGGGTTGAAAATCAACTTTTTTCAAAAAAATGCAGAAAATATTTGCATAAATAAAAAAATTATTGTAATTTTGCAACCTGTTTCCGCCGCCCGCTCGCTAAGGTCGGTACAAGAGACGTCAGACAAGGAAAAAGTATTACGAGTTAATAACATCCCCGACCTGTTCGGGCAAAAACAACAAGATCAATGAAACGTACATTTCAACCCTCGCAACGCAAGCGTCGCAACAAACATGGCTTCCTTGAGAGAATGGCTACAGCCAACGGCCGCCGCGTATTGGCAGCACGCCGCGCTAAAGGCAGAAAAAAACTGACCGTAGCCGACGAAGGACGCCACAAGAAGTAAACAGCATTCAGCTGTCAGATATCAGTTGATGGTGTAAACAATTGAAGATAATCAGGGAAAAGAGTTTGCGCTCTTTTCCCGATTTTCGGTTAAAAACAACGGTAATCATGGAATCAACCAGACAACATAAGATAGCCCGACTCATACAAAAGGATCTGAGCGACATCTTTCTGCGCTACGCCAAGCGCATAGGCAATGTGCTTATATCCGTGAGCGAGGTGCGCGTGTCACCCGACCTGAGCGTAGCCAACATCTACCTGAGTATCTTTCCCGACCAGCGAGAGCAGGAACTGATGCAGAAGATAGCCGAGGACACAGGCGCCATACGCGGACAACTCGGCACGCTGGAGCGACATCAGCTCAGGATAATTCCCGAACTGCGCTTCTTTGCCGACGAGACCATACAACGTATGGAGCATATCGACGAATTATTGAGGCAATAGGTCGTAACTTCGTTAACAAAATGCGTATCGAGCCACACATAGCATGGCGATACCTAGTGGCCAAAAAGCGCAGAAACGCCATCAACATCGTATCCGGTGTGTCGTGTCTGGCTGTGGCGGTTGTCACAGCGGCTATGATATGCGTGCTAAGCGTGATGAACGGCTTTGGCGAGGCTGTGGAACAGATGTTCTCGCAACTGGACGCCGAACTGCGCATCACTCCTGCCACAGGCAAAGTGCTCGCGCTGGACGATGAGCGCATACGCTCGCTGTACACCATGTCGGACATAGCACTCATTGCACCTACTATAGAGGAGTCGGCTCTCATAGAGTTCCACGGCAGGCAAGTGCCCGCCCTGCTCAAAGGGGTAGATACCACCTATCGGCAACTCACGGCTATCGACAGTATCATCATCGACGGCGATTATGCGGTGTGGGACGGAGCGTTTGAACGTTGCGTGATGGGCGTGGGCTTGGCGAACACCTTAGGCATAAGCGCGCACTTCATATCCCCCATACACATCTACGCGCCCAAGCGCACAGGACGGGTGAACATGCTCCGGCCGGACGAGAACTTCCATAGCAAAGGTATTTTTATCGCCGGCGTGTTTGCCGTCAATCAGACGAACTACGACGACACCTACATGCTCATCTCCCTGCCGCTGGCGCAAGAGTTGTTTGAATACACCGACCTGCAAGCCACAGCCCTGGAATTGAAACTCAAACCCGGCGCATCTGTCCGACAGGTGCAACGAGCCGTACGCGCCACACTGGGCACGGACTATACAGTACTCAATCGCTACGAACAACAGGCCGACTTCTATCGCATACAGATGATCGAAAAGTGGCTGACTGCCCTGCTGCTGGTGTTCATACTGCTGATTGCCAGTTTCAATATCATAAGTTCGCTGTCGATGCTCATACTCGACAAGAGCGAGGATATACGCCTGCTCAGCATCATGGGTGCCAACGAGCAGATGATACGTCGTATATTCCTATACGAAGGCTGGCTGATTAGCGCCACAGGTGCAGGCATAGGTACGTTGCTGGGCGTCCTGCTGTGCGGACTGCAGCAGCACTTCGGATTACTCAAACTCGGCAACGGAACGAACTATGTGCTCTCGGCTTACCCCGTGAGCATCCATCCGACAGATGTGCTGCTCGTGCTGGCCGTAGTACTGGCTCTGGGCGCCCTGGCCGCCTGGATCCCCGCAAGGAAAATAACCTTAACCCGTAACCCATAACCGGTAACCGCCAACCCCCAGGGGGTAGAATATTATGCGAAAGAACAGTTACATACTCATTGCTATCAGCATACTGGCAGGCTGCCTGACGGCTTGCTACCCGTCGCGTACACCTATTCATTACCAGACGGCTGACACACTGCTCACTTCCGGACAACTGGAGTACTACGGAGCGTATTACCAAGCCGAGGGAGTGCCGTACGACGTGGTGAGCCTGGATCTGTACTCCAAGGGACTGGGACTGAACAAGGACGGCGTGATGGAAGGCGTAGGCACCAATCTGTATATCAGCGATATCTTTATCTCTACTGCTACACCCTCGGCACACAAGGCTGAAGATTTTCTGCCGGAAGATACGTACCAAAGCGACTCCACAGCCGAGCTCATGCACTTCCTGCGCGGCTTGGACTACGATGGCAACTATGGCGGCAGTTACGTGCTGCTGATGGGCGAAGCGGGATACAAAGTGCTGCCCATAACCGAAGGAGAGATGACCGTAACCTACGTGGGCGACACACTCGTGCTCGACGGAATAGCTACACTCAAAGGACAGAAACAGCCCTACCCCTTCCACTTCAGGGATATATTACCTATTAGCCGTCGCGAACGATGAACAGGGAAAAAGAGTACTACACTTATCTCAAACTGGAAAAAGGCTTGTCACCCAACTCCGTGCAGGCCTACGAACAGGATCTGGACAAACTTAGGCTGTTCTGCGACGAGCATGGCATCGATATCGTTCACGCCTCACCCGATGATTTGCATCGGTTTGTGCAAGACGTACTCAGTCTGATCGACAACACTCGTTCGCAGGCTCGCATACTCTCCGGCATTCGCAGTTTCTATAGGTTTCTCGTTTACCACAACTACATCGACCAAGATCCATCCGAGCTACTGGAGATGCCTCGGCGCGACCAACACCTGCCGGAAGTGCTGACCGTGGAAGAGATCGACCGGATGATTGCCGCCATCGACTTGTCATCGCCCGAAGGACACCGCAACCGCGCTATCATCGAGATGTTGTACGGCTCGGGCTTGCGCGTATCGGAGTTGACAACCCTACGACTCAGCCGTATCTATCTCAACGAAGGATATATGCTCATCGAGGGCAAAGGCAGCAAGCAACGGCTTGTGCCGATATCACCCGTTGCCGTCGAGTGGTTTGGCTACTGGCTGCAGGATCGCGCCCTGCTGGACGTCAAACCCGATTATGTCGATTACGCTTTTCTCAACCGCTACGGACGCGGACTGACCCGAGCAATGATTTTCACCATCGTCAAGCGCTTGGCAGCAGAGGCAGGCGTGAGCAAAACCATCTCGCCGCATACATTGCGGCACTCGTTTGCCACACATCTGCTGCAGAACGGAGCCGATCTGCGACTCATACAACAGATGCTCGGGCATGAGAGCATAACCACTACCGAGATCTACACCCACCTCGACATACAAGATCTGCGGCAGGCCGTACTCAAGTACCACCCGGCTAATCGTTCGAGTAACGCGAGATAAGCATACGGCGAAGCAGAACGATCGAGCAACGCGAGATAAGAAATTTGAAATCATAAATCCTAAATTTGAAATCCCTCCTCTCCATACTGCTATGTTTCCTGCTCCTTGTTCCCGGAGTACAGGCTGCTGAAACGATTATCATCGGCGAGGTGTATAACGCCACGACCGGTGAACCCATTCCGGCAGCCAACCTGCAACTGCGCGGCACGAAGATCGGCACCTCTACCAACGACGAAGGATTGTTCATGATCCGCACCGACCTGCAGGAAAAGCACACGCTGGTAGTATCTGCTATCGGCTACCGCAAGCAGCGATTTGAGATCATGCCCGGCATGCAAGCCGGCATCGATGTCGCCCTGCAAGAGAAGGTGGAAGGATTGCGCGAGATACAGGTTCTGCCCGACGACAACGAGGCTATAGGCATCATCGATCTGGTGCGCAAGCACAGTCAGCAGAACGACCGGCAGTTCGGCGGACAAGCCACCGACCGATATGAGGAGCACAAACGCCTGTATCTGTCAGATATTCGCGCCAAGCATCTGGAGCGATTCCTGTGGAAGAACCTGAAGGACGGGATGATCAGCCGCGAAGACAGTTCGATATTTCTACCCCTGTACATATCAGTGGGTAACACCCAACTCACGGGCGGTTACCTGTCGCCTCTGACACAGCAGCAGACACGCTGCGTGATGACAGAAACCAACTACGAGGCTATACTCTCCCTGACGGGCAGTTATGCTGACTTCTACCGCAACAATGTATCGTTCTGCGGTTCGGCTTTCGTCAGTCCGCTCGCCAAGTCTGCCACCACGTACTACGACTACTTCCTGGCCGACAGCATCGATGCCGCAGCCGGCGACACAACAGCACGCAAACGTTATCTGCTGCACTATCGCACCAAGAACGGCTACTATCCTACATTCATCGGCGAGATGGAGGTGGACTCGGGCACATGGGCACTACGACGCATCGAAGCACGCGTTCCGCGCGAGGTGAACATCAACTATCTGCACGCATTGCACATCGAGCAGACATTCAATGCCGACAACATACTTGAGTCCGAACGACTGACACTGGCTATGGATTTTGCCATCAAAGCCGACTCCTCGCACGTCTTCCCGAGCATGGTTGTGGAGCGTAACCTGGCGTATGTAGCCACCGATGCCGTCAATACGCCTACCATCAACCACCAGACAGACTCTGCAACGCTGGCAGCCATGAGCAAACTGGAAGATATGCCCATCGTGAAGATCATCAAATGGGGATTGAACATCGCCACTACGGGATACATACCCATCGGCGGACCGATAGATATCGGCAAAGCTACGGATATCTTTCACTACAACCTGCAGCACGGCCTTTACTTCGCTCTACCCTTACATACGAACGAGAAACTCTGGAAGAACGTCAGCCTGGATGCCTACTTCGGCTACGGCTGGGGTGACAAGGCGTTCAAAGGCATGGGGCAAGTAGCGATAATGATGCCTACCGAACGGCGACACTGGCTGCAACTGCGCTACGAAGACAACTATATCTATTCCGAAACCACAGTATTCGACAAACTGCCGCGAGAGAACGGATTCGGAACCAACGAGATGGATCTGACCACAGGCTTGTTCGACGGATTGCCGTTTACCAACCCCACAGCCAAGCATTCAGCCATACGACAGCGGGCATTCCTCGCCAACTACGAGAGCGACTGGCGCGAAGGGGTGGAGACCAGCCTGCAACTGAAGGTTGGCAGATTAGACCCGTCTTATGTCAACCCGCGAGACCTGCGTACAAACGCCTTCGTGCCTCAAGCGCAGTATCCGTTTGATCCTTTCCGCTTCTGCAGTCTGACCGGCATAGTGCGCCTCAGTTGGCACGAGCGAGCGGTGGACTTTCAAGCACACCGTATTCACCTGTACAGCCAGCAACCTACCCTGTTCTTGGGAGCAGAAGTGGGCAGTTACTCATACGTCGGCAATCAGCCATCCGGCGGCTACCACATGTACGCCAAGCTCCATGCTACCGTTCGCCAGCAAGTGTCATTCAGCGTAGGCGGACGACTGACGTACGTAGCCTCGGCAGGATTGGTGATCGGCAAAGTACCCTATCCGCTGCTGGAGATCATGGACGGCAACCAGTCTTACTTGTACGACTCATACCGCTTCACGCTGATGAACAGCCACCAGTACGCAACCGACAAGTTCATCACCCTGCATGCAGAGTGGAACGGAATGGGCGTACTGTTCAATCTTATTCCCGGCGTTCGATTCTTGCATCTGCGCGAACTTGCTGAAGTAAAACTTGCCTACGGCGGATTGGGCAAAGGGCACTCATTTACCGACGGACTGCAACCGCTGAACATCCCATATGTAGAAGCCGGCGTAGGTATAGGTAACATTCTGCGCCTGATTGACGTGTACGCCATCTGGCGGCTCACACATCGCAACGATCCGACAACCCCGCTATGGGGCATACGCGGACGAATAAATTTCGGAATGTAATTTTAGTCGAACACCTCAATCAGTATGTCCAACGATTTGGGCAGCCTGAATGTCTCCAGGTGATTGAGGTAATAGTCGCACAACTGCCGCAACAGTTGCTGGCGCGTCGTGCGGTTGAGTGAGGCAGATATAGTCTCTGCAGTCATTGTTTCCGGTGCACCTATGCCCAACAACTCAGCCAGCCGGAGCATAAACAGCAGATGCATGTTTTCCGGCGAAGGTGTATCGTTGAGTTCACGTACAAACGTATCCAGATACTCATACATCTGACTGTCCTGCATAGGGTGAGTGAGCGTGAGCATCAGTATCTCTGTTACAAACAATGCTATCGACTGCCGGCGTATATCTGCATACACCTGCTCGGGCAGATAGACGGGGTCGATACCCGACACGGCGGGCAAACTGCGTGCAGGATTGGCATCGTACGTGATCTCCACCACTGACAGCGGCTGATAGGCTGCACGCACCTTATGCTTGCCGTGCACGCCGTACACCTGTAGTGCCATCCTTCCCTCTGAACGGCTATAGACGTATAGCACCGACATCTTGTCGGAGTGCTTGCGCAGTCCAAGTACTATGGCTTCAGTCGTTGTTCTCGTAATCGTAGGTGTTTTCGCAATCGTCGTTATCGTAGTCAGCGTAACGGCGCAGGTCGTCGAACGTGAATCCGCGCTGCAGCATGAACCGCACTACACGCTGTCTGTCCTGACCGCGCTTGGAGCGAATCAGTTTGCGTATGTTAGCCGCGTACACCGGTTCATCCAGGTCAGCGACCGCAGCCTGTATATGCTCCTCAGGCAGGCGTTTTGCACGAAGTCCCATCGTAATCTTCATTCGTCCCCATGACTGATATGCCACTTTGTCGTGTACGAATGCACGGCAGTATCGAGCACAATCGATATACTTCTGCTGCTCGAGCAGTCCTATCACCTCGTCGGTCTGTCGGGGTGTTGCACCCTGACGCCGGCATAATTGCCGCACATCATCCGGGCAGCGCTCTGCCGTTGCGCAATAACGCTGGCAGCGATCGAGCATAGCGCGCGTATCAACTGTTGTAGGTTGCATAAACGAATCGTTGTTTGCCATACATATCATATAAGCATTCAGCCTTATAGCCGTGTTCGCCCATCAGCACAAGCAGCGCTTCGCCCTGAGTCTCGCTAATCTCAAACCATAGAACAGGTGCTGCATGCAACATAGCTATACGCCTGTAGAACAGTAGCGGATCACTCTCCGGCACAAACAGTGCCGCTGCCGGCTCGTAGCGCAGTGTGTTTTCAGTCATTGTACTGCGTTCCGACGGACGGATATACGGCGGGTTGGATACTATCATGTCGTACTGACCGATGGTGTCAGTCAGAATATCTGCCTCAAAGAACTGCACATCCAGTTTGTTTCGATCGGCATTGATGCGTGCTATATCCAGAGCCTCGCGGCTCTTGTCCAATCCGCTCACCGTCCACTCGGGGTGCTTCAGCTTGAGCGCCAAGGCTATACAGCCGCTACCTGTACCTATATCCAAGACGTTGAGCGCCGACTGCTGACTACCGACTGCCGGCTGCCGGCTGCTGACAAGTTCCACGAGTTCAGCAGTCTCAGGACGCGGTATGAGCGTAGCCGGACTGACTTTCAGATCAAGTCCCAGCCACTCCGTATGACCGAAAATATACTGCACAGGAACATATTCGCACAATTTTTGTATGATAATATTCAAGTTTGGTATGTTTTTTGTACCTTTGTGCGTACGCACATCAAAACGGCTCATCCCGGTGGTTTCCTGGATAACCCAATACGCCAGCTCTTGCGCCTCTTCAGGCGGATAGTACGGCGTAAGACGCGACACAATATGTTCAACCAATGCTTTCACGCTGCAAAGATACAACTTTTTTTTGACATTTGCAAATAAATTTTTGTCAGACCGCTCACAAAGTTCGCTGACAGAATATAGACCGGAACCATCTGTCAGCACAAGGCGATTTGTCAGTGAAACGGTATGTCAGCCCAAGGCGATCTGTCAGTGAAACGATCTGAAGATATATGACTGATTCTGATTATATACTACGATGCCTGCAATTGGCAGAACACGGGAGGTACTATGTTGCGCCCAATCCTATGGTTGGCGCTATACTGGTTAACCCTGCGGATGACACCGTCTTTGCCGAAGGCTGGCACAAGCAGTACGGCTGTCCGCATGCCGAGGTAGAGTGTTTTCGTGCTGCCGACAGGCGTATGGCAGGTATGAGCCAAGCCGAACAAACCGCGTTGTATAGCCGGCTAACCCTGTATGTATCGCTTGAGCCCTGTTCGCATTACGGTAAGACGCCCCCCTGTGCTGACCTGATTGTCAGCAAAGGTGTGAAACGCGTGGTGGTAGGTTGCTTGGACCCCAACCCGCTGGTGGCAGGACGAGGTGTACAAAAGTTGCGCGATGCAGGCATAGATGTGACAGTAGGTGTAGAAACAGAAGCCTGCCGGCAACTGAACAAACTATTCCTCTGTCTGCACGAGAAGCATCGCCCCTACATCATCCTCAAGTGGGCACAAACCGCCGACGGATTTGTGGATAACAGATGTCAGATGTCAGATGTCAGCAGCCGGCCGCTGGTGATATCTACGCCCGTCACCAAGCAACTGGTGCACAAGATGCGAGCCGAGAACATGGCCATCATGGTCGGCACGCGTACCGCTCTGCTCGATAACCCCGGCTTACTCACCACACGCTGGCCGGGCAGAAACCCTATACGCGTAGTGGTTGACCGACATCACCGTATACCCAAAGATGCCAAATTGTTCTCGCCGGACACTCCGACCATCGTATATGACAAGTGTACCGATTGGACGTTTATCGTGCAGGACTTGGCTAAACGCGGTATTCACTCTATCCTGGTAGAGGGCGGAACTACCCTGCTCAAGCACATACTGGAATCGGACATATGGGACGAGATGCACATCGAGGTTTCACCCGTCACTGCAGGCTCGGGAGTACCGGCACCGGACGTCACTCTACCCGACAACTACGAATCGGCGGACGGTGCACGGCTGTACACCATCTACCACTCGCCGAACGTCTGACACTACTATCTAAATTACGCAAATTGCAATTATCCAAAGGAAATATTTCGTAAAATTTGCATTTATGCAAAAATTTTAGTACCTTTGCATGCTTGATATGTGCTCGCCATAGGCGAGAGTAATTTGTACACCGATATGAATCGCACTCTACTATACTCCATTCTTCCCGTTTGCCTGGCAGTCTGTCTGAGCGGTTGCAACCTGTTTCAGCGTGATGCCAAGGAAGGCGCGATAGTTCAATTGGGCAACAACTACCTGTATCAGAGCGACCTGGATGCCATAACGCAGTACGCCGCTACGCCGGAAGACAGTGCCCGGTACGCCGAGCAGTACATCTGCCGCTGGGTTACGGATATCCTGCAGTATCAGCAGGGCAAGAACCTGAGTTCGCCGGAGATAGAGGCACTCGTAGAGGATTACCGCCGCAGCCTGTACGTAGCGGAGTATGAACGTCATATTGTAGAGAAACGTATGCCCAAGACGGTAAGTGATGCCGAGGCTGACACGTTCTATGTACATCACACCGAGCGCTTTGTGCTACAGGAGAACATCTTGCAAGGAGCGCTGCTGGTGCTTCCGAAAGATGCACCTTCGCAGGATGACCTCAAGAAACGTATGGGCGACCTGAGCGACGAGGCTAACCTCGAGTACATCGAGAAGTACGCCTACCAGTACGCCAGCGGCTACGAACTGTTCACCAACCAATGGCGAACAGGCAACCAGATACTGATGCGTATGCCTACCAACAACTGGCAAAAATCCCTCACCGCAGGCAAACTGTACACCGAGCAGGACTCTGCCTCTGTATACCTGCTGCAAGTCACGGCCTGCCGTCTGGCAGGCGAAGCTATGCCGGTGGAATATGCACGCCCCAGTATCGACAAGATGATCCTGGCTGAACGGCGCGTGGAGTTCCTGCAGAAGCAACGACTCCAACTTTACGACGATGCTGTACGGTTCGGGAAAGTGAAAATCGAGAAACCCGCCTCCAGCCATTAGACAGAAACTTGAAATCCTAAATTTGAAATGAAAAAGATACTGTATATTTGCACCCTGTTACTCGCCCTGCCATGCATGGCGGAGAACAATATCATCGACGAGGTAATCTGGATAGTTGGCGACGACGCCATCCTTCGTTCGGAAGTGGAGGAAGAGCGTCTGCGCGCACAATATGAGGGGCAATCGATCCCGGGCGATCCGTACTGCACTATACCCGAGCAACTGGCTATACAGAAGTTGTTTTTGCATCAGGCCGAACTGGACTCGGTAGAAGTATCGGAATCCACGGTCAGCCATCAGGTGGACATGCGTCTGAACTACTACATCTCGCAGATCGGTTCGAAGGAGAAGATGGAAGAATACTTCCGCAAACCCAGTTCTGAGATTCGCGAAGAGATGATGAAGAACGTTCGCAACCAGATGACTATTCAGCAGATGCAACAACGTCTGACGGCTAACATCAAACCTACACCGGCTGAGATTCGTCGCTACTACAACAGTTTGCCCACGGATTCCATACCTATGATGCCGGCGCAGGTCGAAGTGCAGATATTGAGTTTCGTACCGCCTGTTCCCATCGAGGAGATCGAGCGTATCAAGAACCGTCTGCGCGAGTTCACCGAGCGCGTCACAAGCGGTACAGCGGACTTTGCTATGCTCGCACGATTCTACTCCGAGGACACCGAGTCAGCCAAACATGGCGGCGAGTTGGGATTTGTTGGTCGCGGACAACTGGTACCTGAGTTTGCCGATGTGGCATTCAGTCTCAACGACCCGAAGAAAGTCAGCCGTATCGTGGAGTCAGAATACGGATATCATATCATCCAACTTATCGAGAAGCACGGCGAACGCATCAATTGCCGGCATATATTGCTCAAGCCGCGTGTGTCTGCATCCGACAAGATCAACGCCCTGACTCGTCTGGACTCGATTGCCAAACTTATTCGGGCAGACAGCATGAGTTTTGAGCAAGCCATCATTCGTTACTCTGAGGACAAAAACACCGTGATGAATGCCGGACTGATGACTAACCCGAACACCGGTGCCTCGAAGTTTGAGTACCAAGACCTGCCGGCAGAAGTAGCCAAACAAATCTACTCGCTCAAGGAAGGTGAGGTATCCGAACCGTTTGTAATGATAGACCCCACAAAGAACAAAGAAGTTTGCGCCATCGTCAAACTCAAGCACAAGACCGATATTCACCGTGCTAACCTTACCGACGATTTCCAGGCTGTAAAAGCCATGCTCGAACAGAAACTGGCCGGCGAGTTTATCCACAACTGGATACTGAACAAGCAAAAAGAGACGTACATACAGATTGATCCGGATTGGGCTAACTGCGACTTTGAGTACCCGAACTGGAAACACTAAAGTATTTACGATTACAATTGAAGTTACGCACGAGTCATATCAACCTTCTGCTTCTGTTCCTCTGCCTGTATTTTACCCCGGCAAAGGCGCAAACTCTTGTGTACCTGGAGCGAGCGGATAACCTGCTGTTTGACCAGAATATTCTGCCTGACGCACGCATTGTGATTGGCAATGTTGTGTTCCGCCACGACGATGCATTGATGTACTGCGACAGTGCTAACTTCTATGAGGCAAGCAACTCACTGGACGCCTTCGGAAATGTCAAGATGGTGCAAGGCGACACGCTGACAGGTTATGGCGACAAGCTCTACTACAACGGAAACACCAAACTTGCACGCCTAAGGCAGAACGTACGGCTCATCCATCATGAGGCAGTACTCACTACCGACAGTCTGAACTACGACCGCTTACAGGATATAGCCTACTATTACTCCGGCGGCAAGATTGTGGATGATCTGAATACACTCACATCACGCTGGGGACAATATACGCCGTACAACAAGCGTGCAGCGTTTCGCGACAGCGTACATCTTGTCAACAACCGGTTCACGATGGATACCGATACGCTGCTATACGACACCGAGTCAAACGTAGCCAAACTGGTCAGTCCTACGGTAATCCTGTACGAGAAAGAGACCACTATCCTTTCATCGAACGGCCTGTATAACACCCGCACCGAGGAGTCCGAACTGTTCGACCGGTCACAAGTGATTCACAACGATGGCAAGTTTCTGACCGGTGATACGATTTATTACGACAAGCGCCAGACGTTCGGCAAGTTATACGGAAGCATCGAGGTGGTTGACACTACCCAACAGGTAACCTTGCGTGGTGACTACGGTGAGATATACGAGGACGGTTCAACAGCCAGCCGACATCCGGAGTGGGGCTCGCACGGCTTTGCTACGCGCAATGCGCTGCTCGAACATTGGGGCGACAGTCTGCATACGTATATGCATGCCGACACGCTGTTTACCGAGCAACTGGCAATCTCCGACACGCTGCCCAAGGATAGCACCTACCAGCGTGTACGGGCACACCACAATGTACGCATCTACCGCGACGATATGCAAGGCGTGTGCGACTCGGCTGTGTACCTCGGCAACGATTCGGTAGGCAAGATGTATGGCAATCCTATCTGCTGGAATGAGAACAACCAGGTGTCAGCCGACAGCATGTACGTCTATTTCCGCAACGACGAGATTGACTACGCCCATGGTATGGGGGCGGCTATCTGCATCCAGCAGCACGACTTGATTCATTACAACCAGATGAGCGGAAAAGAGATCATCGCTCACGTCCGGGACGGCGATGTGCATCTCATAGACGTCAACGGCAACGCAGAGACTGTGTTCTTTCCTGTGGATGAGAAAGACCACTCTCTGAGCGGGTGCAACCGCACGCAGAGCAGTTTTGTAAAGGTGTATATGGAAAAGCGCAAGGTCGACCACGTGCTCTTCACCACGGCCACCACCGGCACTATGTACCCCATGGATCAGGTCAGCGATGCCGTGATGCATCTGGGTGCGTTCTTCTGGGCAGAAGATGAGCGTCCGCGCGTACCGGCCGATGTGCTGCTGAAGGTGGAACCTACCGAACGCCCCGGCAAACAAAAACTGAGCGCCTCAACCGACGAGGAAGAGGACAAAAAAGCCCCGACGGGCAATATGGATAAACCCAAGAAACTGAATAACAAGCTTACACGATAAATGAAACGTACAACTACAATTCTCTTTGCCTTGCTGCTGGCAGCAGGCATGATGGCACAGGACGAACTGGGCGGATTAGGATTTCATATAGGCTACGCAGCCCCTACTCTGCGCGTCAACTCACCTACCACCAAAACCCTGGAAACTATACCTATGAACGGTATGAAGGTCGGTCTGAGTTATGATGCAACTATCATCAAAGGTTTCGGTACCACCCTCGGATTGAACTACACGTTTGGCACGTATCACTCCAAGAAGGTGAAACTCAGCGAGATGACTACCGATGAGACCAGTTATCGCGACACCTATCAAGGATTGGAAATCTTCTGCGACTGGCAATACAAGTTCGAGATAGCCGGCGATACCTACCTGATGCTCTACTCCGGACCGACGATACAAGTACATCTATCCCTCAAGGAGCAACAGTATATCCACCACGCATCAGGTACTACCGACCGCCAGACACGTTACGGCTACGAATACCGCGACAACGAGGCGTTTGAGGACTACAAACGCGTGAATGTGACGTGGGGAGTTGGTGCAGGATTCCAGTACCGACAGTTCTTTGTACGCGGCGGATACGACTTCGGACTGTTCAATCCGTACCGCTACGATACATTCAAGGCATTAGGCGTAACCGGTTCCGACTACTATACCCGAGGCCGTTTCGACCAGTGGCAAATCAAACTCGGAGTATATTTCATGCAGTTCTGACAATCTCAAATCGTAAATCATAAATCGTAAATCCCTTGATACCTCCGCAGACCATAGAAAAGATTTTCAGTGCAGCCAAGATTGAGGATGTGGTACAGGATTATGTACCGCTTAAGCGTCGTGGCGCCAACCTGATCGGTCTTTGTCCGTTCCACTCGGAGCGAACAGGTTCGTTCACCGTGTCGCCGAGCAAAGGAATATTCAAGTGTTTCGGTTGCGGCGAGAGTGGTAATGCTGTAACGTTTGTGATGAAGATTGACAACTGCTCGTATGCCGATGCACTGCGCACCTTGGCTAAGAAATACCATATTGAGATTGAGGAGCGCGAACTGACCCCTGAAGAGCAGCAGCGTAACGACGACCGCGAGGCAATGTTTGCCGTCAACGAGTGGGCGAACAAGTGGTTTCAAGACCAACTGTGGAACACCACCGAAGGTCAGACCATCGGTTTGAAATATTTCCGCGAGCGCGGAATGCAGGATACAACCATCAAGAAGTTCGGTCTCGGCTACTCGCCCGACAAGCACAAAGCCTTCACCGAGGCTGCGCTCAAAGCAGGTTATACCGACAAGTATCTGACCAACGACCCGGATACAGGCATAGGCACCGGCGTGTGCGGCAAGAATGAAAAGGGTGAGGTGTACGACCGTTTCCGCGACCGTGTGATGTTCCCGATCTTCACTCCTTCGGGCAAAACAGTGGCATTCGCCGGACGCATACTGCGCAAGAAGTACGACAAGAACGGCAACGAGATACCTACCGGCAAGTATGTCAATTCACCGGGTTCGACTATCTATTCCAAGACCAACGAGTTGTACGGCTTGTTCCAAGCCAAGCAA
Source organism: Paludibacteraceae bacterium (assembly GCA_017525455.1). Taxonomy (GTDB): domain Bacteria; phylum Bacteroidota; class Bacteroidia; order Bacteroidales; family Paludibacteraceae; genus Colicola. The sequence goes on along the minus strand of JAFXSS010000114.1, from coordinate 5,352 downwards.
CAGATCTCCCGTCAGAACCTCTGCTACCTGGTAGAGGGACAGATGGATGTGCTGTCGATGCACCAGGCGGGTATAGAGAACGTAGTAGCGTCAGGCGGAACAGCTCTCACGAAAGAGCAGGTGCGACTCATCAAGCGCTTTACAACAAACATTACGGTGCTTTACGACGGCGATGCGGCAGGTATACATGCGGCTATCAGAGGTATAGATATGTTCCTGAGCGAAGGATTCTTTGTCAAGGTAGTACTGCTACCTGAAGGCGAAGACCCGGATTCCTACGCGCGTACGCATGACGCGTCCGAATTTATGGAATATATACGCGCGCATCAGCAGGACTTTATCCGGTTCAAGGCACAATTCAGTTGGGAACAGGTTAAGAACGACCCATCCAAGCGGTCAGAACTGACACACGACTTGGTTGAGTCCATATCGCTTATCCCGGACGAGATAACCCGCTACGAGTATATCCGCGATTGTGCCCAATTGTTGCAGACCTCAGCCGATCTGCTCACACGCGCCGTCAATCAGCAGCGCATGGAGCGCCGGCAGAAAGCTACCGAGGAATACAATACCCAACGACGCCGGCAAGAGCAGGCAGAAATATTGACAACCAAATCCTCTACGCCATCCTCTCCTGCCGGTGCAAAAACCGAGCAGGCTGAGCAGGCTACGGTAGAGACGGCTCAGTCTAAACTGACCAAAACCGAGCAGAACATCCGTAATCTGACACAACTGCTCGTGCGGTACGGCGACCGACCGTACTTCTTGTTCCCGAACGGGACGACGATATCCGTTGGTGCGTTCCTGTTGCAGGAACTGGAAAAGGATAGTGTGGATATAAGCCTGCCTATCGACAAACGGATCTTTGAGGAGTTCAAGACTCACCAGAACGACGAAGGTTTTGTGGCGGAAAAATTCTTCACCTTCCATCCCGACCAACAGATCAATACACTGGCATGCGACCTGGTTGCCGACCGATATCAGTTGTCCAGTATATACTCAAAGGTGGCTATTTCCGAGAATGTTGTCATGGACGTAGAGCAACGTTCGGAGCATGACTTGCTTGTGGAACTTGTGCCGCAACTGTTGTGCGAACTCAAACTCAGTCTTGTCAACGACCGCATAGCCGGTGTTCAGAAGATGCTACGCGAAACGCCATCCGACAACACGGATCTATCCATGCAACTGTTAGCCCAGCTCAACCAACTCAATGCTGTCAAACGCGAAGTCTGCAAGTATCTGGGGAACAGGATGCGATAAAGCAAAGTGGTGTGCCGCTAAGCACACCACTTTTGTATATATTCTTCTTTTACTCTTACAATGCGGCCAGCGTAGCCTTCAGCCACTGCCATGTTTTAGCCGTACTGGATATGCTCAGTCGCTCCTTGGGCGAATGCACATCATACATTTGCGGGCCGATGCTCACCATATCCATATCCGGATACTTGGTCAGGAACAGTCCGCACTCCAGTCCGGCGTGTATAGCCAGTACGTTCGGTTCGCTCTTGTACAGTTGCTTGTACGTTGCCACTATCGTGTCGAGCAGCGGTGAATTGACGTTCGGTGCCCAGCCCGGGTAGCCGTCGCCGTGCGTCACCTCATCGCAGGCAATGGACAACGCATACTCCACGTGACGCTTGATCTGATGTTTCTGCGCCTCGATAGATGAACGCTGCGAGGTGTTGATCTCGATGTACGGACGTCCGTCAGCTTCTGCGCGTGTATGCACAGAGGCAAGATTGGTAGATGTCTCAACCAGGTCGGGTATATCGGCACTCATACGTATCATTCCGTGCGGGCAGGTTGTGACAGCAGCCAGCAGGCGTGCGGTGTCCGGCAGACTCATCACCTCTTGCGGCAGGGCAGCGGTCTGCATCTCGCAGCGGATATTCGGGTTGTTAGCCTGATAGACCGCCTCGACCTGTGCAGCGCGGTCGTTGAACAGGATACGCAGCCTTTCGCGGTCATCAAACGGCACGCACACCAGTGCTTCCGCCTCGCGGGCAATGGCGTTACGAAGGTTACCGCCGTGGATGGTGGCCAGGTACATATCCGTCGAGTCGAATATCTCTGTCAGGAAGTATGCGAGCACCTTGTTGGCGTTGGCGCGACCTTTGTTGATATCCTCGCCTGAGTGTCCGCCGGGCAGTCCGTCCACACGCAGTTTGAGTGCGAGCCACTTGCCTTCGGGCAACTGCACGGGCGTGTAGTGCATCCTGCCCAGGCTGTCTATACCTCCTGCGCAGCCTATGCAGATGTGCCCGTCGTCCTCGTTGTCGAGATTAATCAGCCGTTTGCCGCGCAGCAAACCGTCCTGCAAGCGGTTGGCGCCTGTCAGACCGGTCTCCTCATCAACGGTGAACAATGCCTCCAGTGCCGGGTGCTTGACATCCGAACCGGTCAGTGCAGCCAAAGCCATAGCCATGCCTATGCCGTCATCTGCACCGAGTGTCGTACCTTTGGCGTGCATCCAGTCGCCTTCGATGACAGTCTGTATAGGGTCATTCATAAAATCGATAGTGATGTCGGCATCTTTCTCACATACCATATCCTGGTGTGCCTGCAGAATAACGGCAGGATGATCCTCATATCCCGGTGTGGCAGGTACGCGCATCACAACGTTCATAGCGTCGTCAGTTACGCATTCTATACCATGCGCGGCAGCAAAATCCTGCAGCCAGCGGCTTATACGCTCCTCGTGCTTCGACGGACGGGGAATCTGATTGATTTGGGCGAAGATATCAAATACTTCTTTGGGTTCGATAGCAGTCATACGTATGTTGATTTTAGAATCAGCCAATTTTGGCTGATGCGTGATTACTCATGTAGTATCTCGGGGGCTATGGTGCGCAGGAAAGTCTCGGGGAACGCCGGTCGGTTGGGCATCTCGGGCTGACCGTAAGCGTTACGCACGAATTGTCCGTTCTCCACCTTGCGTTCCTGACCGTCGATGTACTTGGTGATGAGGTAGATGTACAGGTCTTTCCACTCCTGCACAACCTCCTGTGCCTGACGGCACGAGTAGTTCGTCAGCAGTTTGCGTGCATCCGCATCCGACAGCATGGCAGCCTCGCGGTCGAGTGCATCAACCTGTGCATTGAAGCGGTCATCCCACGCTGACTGCAGCATACGGATCTCCGGCAATATACGTTCATACTTCTCGTAGGCTTTGTTGGCAACGAGGTTGAATGCCCACCATGCTGATGTAGGCGAGTAGGTGTAGAGGTCGCCGTTGCCTTTGCGCATACATTCGGGCACTTCGGTTATGCAGCTGTACATAGGCACATATACGTTCGTGGCAGCATCGTCCACGCCAAACCAGAATATACCTGCCGGTTTGTCGCCACGCATCTGGCTGACGAACGACCAAGCCGTCTGCTGCGTGGCTGTCGGACGCTGATACCAGTATGCCACGCTGTCCAGTTCGAACTTCAGTCCGCCGTAGCGCAGTTTGCTATGCCACGGGCCGGAGGCTGCACCTTGGGTTATATCCAGCGGCGTGCCTTCGTACTGGTCGCGCATGCAATCCTTGACTTCCTGCACTGCCACTTTGTGGTTCGGCCGGATATACAGCGGCATGGCTTCGCCGGCATCTTTGCCGCCGGTGGCGAAATATGTCTGACCGGAAGCGAACGGCAGGTAACGATCCATATCATCGCTGAAGTGGCGGTAGAAACTCCACACGCGTGCCTCGCATGCCAGCAGGCCGGAGAAATCGTACGGGTTGAACGTCTTCTGGAAAGAGAACTCCGAGTCTTTGCCCGTGAACAACCCTTTTCTGCGTGCAAACTGTATGATATCTGCCGAATAGATCACATCGCCCATATCCACCACGCCGGTCTTTTTGGCTTTCTTGGCAGCAGCTCTGGTAGGTGCAGGTATGCCTTGCGTGCGAGCCTGGTTGGCGTGTGCAGCTATACAGTCGTCGGGAATACGCGTAGCTACCCATACGGCACCTTTCTCGCCGGGGCCTTTGCCTATCAGATCCATCATCCACACCTCGTTCGGGTCGCCGAAGGAGAACGTCTCGCCCTCGCTGGCATAGCCATAGTCGCGTACGAGCGATGTCACACACTCGATAGCCTCACGAGCCGTTTTGCAGCGCTCCAGAGCGATGTAGATCAGGCTGCCGTAATCTATACCTACGGTGTCCCATAGTTCTTCGCGTCCGCCCCAGGTTGTTTCGCCTACGGTTAGCTGGTGCTCATTGGTGTTGCCTACTACAGAGTAAGTATGCGGCACTTGGGGAATGGCGCCCAGAGGTTTGCCGTTGTCCCAATTGATAATCTCGCGCATAGCGCCCTTCGGGTAATCGGCTGCAGGCGAGAAATGCAAGTATCCGTAGAACGAATAGGAGTCGGCAGCGTACGAGATGATTGTGCTGCCATCAGCGGAAGCGTCTTTGCCCACCAGGAAGTTGGTGCAGGCAAACGCAGTTGTCCATGCGGCGAGTAAAACGCCAAGAGTCAAGAGTTTTTTCATATTATTAATTTTATATTTATGATTCCTTGAATTTCTTAACTTGCGCCCAGATCATTGCGGCGGCGACGATGGCGGAGACGGTGTCGCTCACCGGTATGCTCCACCACACGCCCATGATTGGTTCGGGTTCGAACAAGACAGGCATGAGCAGCGCCAGCGGGATGAGGAACAGCACCTGCCGCGTCAGACTCAGGAAGATCGACTTGCCGGCCATGCCGATGGAGGTGAAGAAGTTGCCTGCCACCATCTGAAAGCCGACGAGTAACATCGACGAGGCGAGTATGCGCATCGGCAGAATCGTTTGCGCAAGCAGCAACTCGTCGTGCGTGAACAGCAGCACCATCCATCGCGGCACGCACTCTCCGAGCAGGAACACGCAGCCCATGACTATCGTGGCACAGACTGCCGTCAGTTCAAAGGCTCGCAGCATACGGTCGTACTGCCGCGCACCGTAATTGTAGCCGACGATGGGCTGCATGCCCTGGTTGAGTCCCATCACGATCATTGCAAACACGAAGACGAACCTGTTGATCACGCCGTAGGAGGCAATAGCCATATCGCCGCCGTAGGTCTTGAACTGGTTGTTGAGGATGATGATCACAAAGCAATGTGCGATGTTCATCAGGAACGGCGACAAGCCGATAGCCAGTGCCCGCTTGGTGATAGTGGCATCCAGACGCCATATACCCCGGTGGAAATGTATGATCTCCTTCGGGTTCATGAATATGGTCATCTGCCACAGCACCGCTACCGCTTGCGATACGATAGTAGCCAGTGCTGCACCGCGCACGCCCATATCCATGCCGAAGATGAATACCGGGTCGAGCACAACGTTGATGAACACCGCCACTATCGTTGCCACCATCGATG
>JAFXSS010000113.1 GCA_017525455.1 Paludibacteraceae bacterium | reverse complement strand
GGTCAGCGCACCCAACTGGATGCACTCGTCGAACATCGCGTCAATCACTCCCATTTCGCCTATCATGTCGTCGATATACATCCGACGCAGTTCAGCGTTGCTTCGTGCCTTACAGAATAGCCGAATCAGGTTAAGTGCTGCTTTTCTCATCTCCGACCACGCACCCTCACGTCGTTGGATCGTTGCAATATTCGGCATAAGATAATGCAGCGTCTTCAGTAGATTCTTTGCTTCAACAAGAATGGAGTCCTTGTCATTCTGCGCACCGTTGCCTCTGCTCTTGATTTTGTATTCACGCTTGCCTTGCTTCTTACATTCTGGATGACCATATCTGTCCGCCTGCTCTTCGTAGGCTTGCTGAAGATATGCGTCGTAATCGAAATCGGATTGATTATTCACGTTATTACTGATAGTCCTTTATTGTTCAAAAGAAAGCCGCACCCGCTCCGACGGGCGCGGCAGTGGTTCGCCGGACGAGCCGACGAACCTAATTTTTAGATGTCTAAAAGCGTGACCGCCTGCACGCGAAACCTGTTGCTCACGTAGTTGCTGTAGAGAATGCCGTAGCTGCCGCGGAAAATCCTGGCGGCGTTCACGCTGTACCTCTCAGCGAACCAACGGGTCGTACCGTTATTGATAGCCGTTGTTCCCATCTTGGTAATCGAAGGAGCAAGAATGGCGAGTGTTTCATCATTCACCAACTCACAACCCTCCAGACAACCTGGCAGGAACCACATGCCGCCCTTCAACAACTCGTTGGCGTAACTGAGAATGTTAGCCTTGTTCATGGCTGGGAACTTGGCCTTAGTGCCACCATCCTTGGTGGGAGCCGTCATCGGGCCATACTTTGCCGTAAGTTCTGCACCGCCAGGCAATGCAAACGAGCCGTACTTCTGCGGGTACATCACGCCCAGACCATAGTGCAGATAGTTGTCATAAGTACCAAACTTAGCGCGGATGTCGGCGCAATACTGGTAGCCTTCTGCTGTCGGGTCTTCAAAACATGACGGGCGCACGGGTGCATCGTTGCCGTTCTTCACGACCGGCTCCATCGAAGCGGGAATACGTCCGTTTGCGGTAGCCCATACACGGGTTCTTGCGCGGTTCATCACGCCCCAGTAGTTGGTATAACCGCCATCGTTCTTCCAATAGACATCACTGGCAGGCATGTCACCCCACGCATTCAAAGCGATGGTACAACCCGTTGCACTGACAACATAGAATCGGTAGTCCACGCACTCATCACACTGAATGATGATCTGCGTACCGTCCGATTCAACCTTGTTGCCGTTAGCGTCGGCAAGGTATGCCCACCATGCCTTCGTATCGCCAACCTCCTCGGCCTTTGCAGCCACAGCCGCAGAAATCTCTGTCGCACTGGTTGTGTCGATAGCGGTAGATGTCAGCGTCACATCCACGGTGGTATCAACGGCATAGTCCGGCGACATGCGCAACTTGATAGCCAACGTAGTGCTGCTGATGGCGGTGATGGCATACTGACACACGTCCAGATACTTCTCGTCGGTTCCCGTCTTATCAATAACAAGAACCTTGCGACCCTTACGTGCAACTACATAGCCGACATGCGTCCAAGCACTCGGAATGATAGCCTTCTGAATCCACGAGCCGCCCTTCAAATAGCGGATGGTGTTGCTTTCGTCAAGCATCACGAGGTCACCCGGTGCTGGCTCGGTGGTAATGACATTCACACCGTCCACGATAATCTCGCGGGTTGTTTCTATCATTGAAACCTGACTCTCCATAGTCGGCTTCACAGCGGCATCGTAAGCCGCTTTATTGGGATAATTCTTGATAGCCATATCTTTTGTCCTTTCTCTACTTTAGTTCAACAATACCCAGTTGTTCACGTTATTCGTGACAGCAAACGCCTCGTAACACTTGTTGTTGGTCGTGTCGTGGTAACGCTGCCCGACGAATCGCGGCACAATACTCGGCGCGCCGGCACCCTCTACCACCAATGGATAACCGCACACCTTTGGCATATTCTCGCAATCGATGTCGGTTACCTTGAAGCTGCCCATGTGCTTCAGATTTTCAATAATACCATCAATATTACCAAATATCTGTGCAAAAGCCTGAGCAACAACCGACTGGCCAATAGCACCGAGGAAGTTGGTGGCAATATTCTTGAACACGCCAAGGCCGACAATCAATGCCACGCCACCGCTGACGGTTGCAGTCAGTCCCGAAACGACCACATCCATCCCCTGTGGACACAAGTAAACATAGTAGCCAGTATCTGGCATGGCCGATACAGCCTGCTTCACTAATGGTTCGTACAACGACTCGGTGACGTGACGTGTGGCAGGTAGTTGTGTGTACTGCACACCGTTGTAAATCCAATACAGGAAAGTACCCTCTCCGTCGTAGATGGCCGAATATACCAACGTTGGGTCGTAGTCGGCTGTGGCGGTCAGATAGCGTCCCGTCTCAGGATCGGTAGTGTAGGTATAAGTAATCACCTTGTCGTAAGTATTCGTAATCTTACGGGCCACAACACTCACGTCGGCAGGTACGGCCTGCGCACTTGGCACAAGCAGAATATCTCCGGCGTTCAGGCTAACTTGTGCGCTAATACCATAGCCACTTGCACTGACTACCTGGCCGTTTACATTCACGTACTTTCCGGCAATATCCTGCGACAAAGTGCGTTCGCTAACAGCGTTGTACTTGCCCAGCGCACGGTTCAGAAACAGGATTTCGTTGGTCTGCGACAACACGATTGCATCCACCTGAGCTTTGGTATAATAACCAGCCAGCGCATTGGTGATGGCACTCGAAATAGCCGAGTTCATCTGCGTGGTCGTGCTGTATGACTGCAAGGCAGTGCTGATAGCAGAACTAACCTGTGTAGCAAGCCCTGATGCGTCGGGCAGACCGTCCAACTTATTCTTCAGCGCGGTGGTGAAGTCGTTGGTCGAAAGCTGCTTGCCGCTCACCTTGTCAACCTTGTTTCCAAGCAGGGTGTCGATAGCCGTCTTAGTGTAGTACGACGTGAGAGCTGAAGCAATGGCGTTGTTAATCGCCGTGTTCATCTCCGATGTCGTCGAGTAGTTGGCAAGTGCGGTACTGATGAGCGTCTGCACCTGCTCAGAAGTCACAAAAGCCAAGATTGCCTGCTGCAAGGCGGCAATGGACTGGCTGTGTTCGGGAACCAAATTCAACCGCTCCTGTATCTGCGCGGTGGTGAGAGTCAAATCTCCATACTGAGTTTCCATATCTTTTATGTTTTAATGAGTTAATTCTTTTTCAAGGCCCGCAAAATGAGTCCGTTCATGTCGCGCAAGATTGCACCCGTCACGTCACGTAATACGACATACAGACTGCGCACGTCGCTACGCATACGACGCTCATAGCTGACATGCACACCATTGTAGAGTCCGTCGTCTTTCATGATCTGCGGCAGTCGCATGTTGGTGTTGACAAAACACAACGGCTGTTCTTCTTTCTCGGTGCGGAATCCGTCGGCATAGTCGCCATCAGGAACGTCATACTCGCAGACGGACGTCACTACACCAACCATATCTTTTGTCGGGAATGTGAAGAGCCAGTTGCCGGCTTCGTCATCCATCATCTGCGACTTTTGGATGACAAGATGC
>JAFXSS010000112.1 GCA_017525455.1 Paludibacteraceae bacterium | reverse complement strand
CGACAAACCCAAGTCGCACACTGAGCAGCATTTCGATCGGTTCTACCGTGCTGATACAACGCTGCGAACCGTGGAACGTATGGAGACCGAGACGGTGGAGCGAATCGATACGTTCCATCGAGCACCCAAACTGGAGATCAAAGTTATCCAAAAGAAGGTGGATAAACTCAACAAGATTTACTTTGCCTTCGATAGTTACAATCTCAATAGCAAGTCAAAGAAGTACCTGCGTGATATCTATGCTATCCTCAAAGAGGTGCCTAACCACATTATCATAGGCGGGCATGCTTCTGAGGAAGGACAATCGGAGTACAACGAGCGCTTGGCACTCAATCGTGCTACGGCGGTCAAGAATTACCTCGTGTCACTCGGTATTCCCGAACCGCAACTGGAGGTGAAGAACTACGGTGCGCGCGTGGCGAACGCCGAGAGGGTGGATAACAATATATCGCTCGATAGACGCGTGGAAATCATTATTGTAGAGTAATAAATTGTGTACCATGAAGTTTTTGAAACATATATATGTCTTATCGGTGCTCTGCCTGTTGCCGTTGTGCATCCATGCGCGGCAGTTTGAGCAGGGGGAGAAGATCTATGTTAATGCCGATCAGTCGTACCACGACGGCTGTATCAATTGGACCAAGGATGGCGCAAAATTGTTCCTGTACATCTGGAAAAAATCCGGCACTACGGATAGCAACCAGCAGTGGGTAACTCTGTCGCAGGAAGCAGGCGCCTTGTATAGCGGTGATATGCCGGCGGGAGACTACAATATGTGCATTGTGGTGCGTGGCTCAAAAGCCGACTGGGGCGGCAAGTGGAGTCAGACCGGCGATATGGCATTTCCCGAAGTGACCGACCGTAACTATATCAGTAAGTTCTGGGAAGGCGGAAAGGAGGCTGACTGGCTTACCTATACTCCTTCAGCCGACAAGATTGGCGCTTTCGCCAAATCGGTTACAGCGGAGAATATCCATATTTGCCCGTCTGCAATGAGCGGACCGTATTCGTTGCATGTCAAACTGCTGGCGGATAAGTCGGATTATGACTATCAGAACGTGCAATGCCACGGCTGGTACAAGAGCGCTGACTGCAATACGTGGACTTCTGTTGACGACTATGGCGGCAAGGCGCGTGATGGCGAACAGGACAAAGATATAATAAACAATGTCCTGCCGGCAACCGGCACAATCTATTATTACCTGCATTCAGCCAAGAAAGCCGGACGCCGCTTACTCAAGATTACTCCCGATGCTACGGGTTGTGACCTCGACTGCACGATCACTTCGTTTGAGGTGGCATGCTCGGAGGTGAATGCTAACGACACGACGTACACGCTCGACGGGATGATAGCTTTCGGCAAGCCCGATGGCGACTTGGTCATCACCTGCGATGGCAAATCCACCACTATCAAGGCGGCCGATGCCAAGAGCCCGCAAGTGTTTTCCATCACCGGTCTGCGCGCTGCTACCGGCAACGGCAAGACAACAACCGCACAAGCCAAGTTCACAGGTAACAACGCTTGCTCCAAGTCGAAGACGTTCACTATCCCCAACGCTACGCAGGGAATAGTTGTTACGCACATCAATGTGCCTCTGGGCGAAACAACGCCGCTCAACCCCTCCGGTGCCAACTATGCCAATGAGCACAAGTGGTATATCGACGGTGTGGAACAACCCGACTGGCAGGGAGCACAGACCTCTATCCCTTACGACGAACCGAACATCACGCTATACATGTACCGCGAATTCAATCCTCCATCAGGCGACATGAGCGATATGATGAACAATGGCGGGTATGAGTCGGCAGATGCGTCTGTATATGGCAAAGTGGATGAAAAGTCCACTATCAGTGACTATAACTTCTGGGGCAAATATGCCAATGCCTCTTCGTCTGTTGACTATTATGCTTCTCATCCCAGAAAGAGCAATGGATTTGCAGTCGTTCAGGATGCCAATAATTTTGCACCTACCTATGCCAAGGTTGCAGCGCGCGAGCAGCAGTATTTTGCCCTGTTCGATGCTGCGTCCGGCAGTGCGATGGCCGGCAAGAAAGCTTGGTATGCTACCACGGCTAACAACCCTAACCTAAAGTTGCGGAAGGGAACTACCTACCTGTTCTCGTTCTGGGCTGCGAACATCAATAACTACGGCGAGATGGACAACGCTGCCAAACTGCAATTCCAGATTGAGTACAACGGCAAGACAGTGAATCTCGGCAGTCCGCTCGATCTCAACCAATCCGACTTCCGCAATAACCGCTGGCATCAGTGCTCGTCAACATTCCTGGCTGACGCCGATGCTTCTGATGTCACCATTTCTGTGGTGAACCTGAATAGCAATAAGTTGAATATAGGCAACGACTTTGCGCTCGACGATATCCAGTTCCGTGCCGTGAGCAGTGTGTCGCGCGCCGTACGCATACAGCAGGTGTTCGAGGTGCAAACTTACAATCCGTGTACCGAAGGGCGAATATTCCGCAAGTGGGATAATGTGCTGTTTGTGAACAATGGTGACAGCATATATACTGCGTATCAGTGGTACAAAAACGACAATATCCTACCCGGCGAAACCATTCAACGCCTATATACAGGCTCGACGCCTATGGAGGGAACAACCGACCTTTATCACTGTGTAGCTACACGCAAGGACGGCATTGTTGAGCAGTTCTGTGCCCACACCTTCAATGACTTCCCCGAGTCCCGCAAGGCAGCGGCCGTTGAGGATATAACGCTTGACGGTGTGACTGTTTATCCCACGCAGGTAGCTGCCGGAGGTAAGGTTACGGTCAGCAAGGCGTTTGCCGGCAGTGCACAAGCATCGCTGCTCACTCTCACCGGCGGAGTAGTCAGTTGCGAAGTCTTGACTGACGAACAAAGCACACTAACTATGCCAACGATGCAAGGCGTTTATCTGCTGCGTATCACCTCCGGCAACCTTACTCATACAGCAAAGATTGTGGTTTATTAAATAATAGAACAGTAATAACTTTATCCCTCTCTCGGCATGGAGTGTCCTCCTTTTCTCGGGACACAAACAAATGACAAAATGGTAAATAACTAAATCGTAAATGTATTTATGGCTTTTTTCGGACTATTCGGTGGCAAAACCAAACAGGAAACATTAGACAAAGGACTCCAGCAGTCCAACGCTTCGGTGCTCAGCAAGATAGGGCATGCTATAGCCGGCCGTTCAACTATCGACGATGATGTGCTTGACGACCTTGAGGAGGCACTCATCACCTCCGACGTAGGTGTGGATACCACGCTGCGAATCATCGAACGTATCCAGGATCGCGTCAAGCGCGACAAGTATGTCGGCACATCCGAACTCAACCGCATGCTTGTGGAGGAGACTTGTGCTCTGCTTGCCGAGAACGACAACAACAGCGATCAGCCAAGTTTGGCTGATACACAGTCGCCCTACGTAATCATGGTGGTCGGCGTCAACGGTGTAGGCAAGACTACCACCATTGGCAAACTGGCGTACATGTACAAGCAAGCCGGCAAGAAAGTCTATCTCGGTGCAGCCGACACCTTCCGCGCTGCGGCTGTTGAGCAGCTGTGTATATGGGGTGAACGCGTTGGTGTGCCTGTCATTAAGCAGCAGCAAGGCTCTGACCCGGCTTCGGTGGCTTTCGACACCTTGCAGTCTGCCAAAGCCAATGGAGCAGATGTGGTGCTTATCGATACCGCCGGGCGCCTGCACAACAAGATCAACCTGATGAACGAACTCACGAAGATCAAGAACGTCATGCAGAAGGTTGTGCCCGGTGCACCGCACGATGTGATGCTGGTGCTTGACGGCTCGACCGGTCAGAACGCTTTTGAGCAGGCTCGTCAGTTCACTGCCGCCACGCAGGTCAGCTCGCTCGCTATCACCAAACTGGATGGCACAGCCAAGGGCGGAGTCGTGCTCGGCATTTCCGACCAGTTCAAGATACCCGTTCGTTACATCGGTCTCGGCGAACAGATGACTGACCTCCAGCCCTTCAATGCCGAGCAGTTTGTAAAAACACTGTTGAGCAGTAAATAATTTCAAAATTTGAAATTTGAAATCCTAAATTTAAGTTTCTAAATGAATCTTCTCAAGAATCCCTGGATTACAATGCCGGAGTACAACTGCTTTGGTTGCAGTCCTAATAATCCTATTGGTACGCGTATGCGTTTTTATGAGGATGGTGACTCTATCGTCAGTTTCTGGCACCCAACGCAGAACCACCAGTCATGGCTCAACACTCTGCACGGCGGCATACAAGCCGTCTTGCTCGACGAGGTATGCGGTTGGGTAGTATTCCACAAACTCCAGACTGCCGGTGTCACGGCTAAGATGGAGACGCGCTATCACAAACCTGTCAGCACACTCTATCCGTATATTGAACTGCGAGCCTACCTGCAGGAGATGCGTCGCAATGTAGCATACGTGCATGGCGAGATACGTGCTCCCGGTACGAAGAACGCCGACGGACTGTTTACTCCGGGCGAGGTGCTCTGCGAGTGTACGTGTACGTATTTCACTTTCCCGCAGGAGAAAGCGGCTGCCGAGATGATGTATATCCCCTCAACCGTTGACCCTGCCGACATATCACGTGATGAAGCAATAAATAACAACCAATGAAACTCTCTGAAGTTATATCATCTCTCCAACCTCTCTCGGTTATCGGCACGCCGTCCGACCAAGAGGTAACCTACTTGCTTACCGATAGCCGCCAATTAGGCTCGTCGCAAGCTTTACAGCCTGCTGAAACATTGTTCTTCGCTCTGCGAACGGCAAAGAACGACGGTGCACGTTATATCCCCGACCTGTACGCCCGTGGCGTGCGGATGTTTGTTGTCAGCAGTCAATTCAAACAGTCCGAAGGACGTTCAAACAGCGAAGCGGTCTACCTTATTGTTGATGACAGTCTGGCTGCCCTTCAGCGACTCGCCGCCTATGTGCGTTCGCAGTTCACAGGCACCGTGATAGATATCACCGGTTCCAACGGCAAAACGGTAGTCAAAGAGTGGCTCTACGAGTTGCTGAAAGACGACTACCGCGTTATCCGTTCGCCTAAGTCCTACAACTCGCAGATCGGTGTGCCGCTCTCAGTTTGGCAGCTCTCTTCTCTAACAGCGCAGCGTTCAAAAGGCGGCAGCGCTCAAACTGCGCAGCCCATTGCCATCTTCGAGGCAGGTATATCTATGCCCGGTGAGATGGAACGACTGGAGCCTATTATCCGGCCTACGATAGGTGTAATCACGTACATCGGCGAAGAACATGGCGAGAACTTCCCCAACTTGGAAGCCAAACGTGCAGAGAAGATGAAACTCTTCACCCATTGCCCGACAGTCATCGAGGATCCAACGCATCAGAACGTCCGCACTTGCGCTGCCGTCATGCGTGCACTGGGTTATGACGAGGATACAATATCCCGTCGTATCCTGCAGCAGACGCACGAGACTGTCATGCGTGTCAACCTCACTGCCTTGGTAGATAACGTGCGTTTCTTCCGTTCGCTGCTCAAGCCTACCACCAAACTCACTTGTATGGTAAAAGCCTTTGCATACGGTGCAGGCAGTCTGGAGGTCAGCAAAGCCCTGCAAGCCGCTAAGGTGGCAGATTATCTTGCAGTTGCAGTTGCCGATGAGGGTGTGGAACTGCGCCGTGCAGGTATTACTTTGCCTATTATCATCATGGATCCCGAGGTGGCAGCCATGAATCTTATTTTGGAGAACAACCTCGAGCCTAACGTCTATTCGTTTGCCTCGCTTGAGCAGGTTATAACGGCAGCGGAAGAGAAAGGTTTGGAAGGTGTGCCTGTGCACATCAAGATTGACTCCGGTATGCATCGTTTGGGATTCTATCGTGAAGATATCCCGCAACTCATCAAACGTCTGCTGAGCACCCGTGCCGTGCGTGTGGCTTCGGTGTTTTCCCATCTGGCAGGCAGCGACGAGGCTCAGTTCGATGCCTTCACCCTGCAGCAAATCGGTTATTACAAACTCTGTGCCGATGCCATTCAGGCGGAACTCGGTTACCCGATAATCAAGCACATATGCAATTCCGCAGGTATCGAACGCTTCACGCCCTATCAATTTGACATGTGCCGACTGGGCATAGGCTTGTATGGTATTTCGTTTGCCGGAAACAAACTGCGTAACGTTTGTTCGCTGCAGACAACCATTCTCTCTGTCAAGACTGTTCGTGCCGGCGAGACTATCGGTTATGGTCGTCACACCACGCTCACCGAGGATCGTCAGATCGCTGTTATCCCTATCGGCTATGCCGATGGCTTCGACCGACGCTTCTCCAACTATGGCGGCGAGGTCATCGTTCGCGGCAAACGGTGTCCGGTTGTGGGTAATGTGTGCATGGATCAGGCGATGGTTGATGTCACCGGAACCGATGCCCATGTAGGCGATACGGTCGAGGTCTTTGGCGAACGACTGCCTTTGCAGGAACTCTCCGACCGTCTCGGCACTATTCCGTACGAAGTTCTCACCTCCGTCTCCCGCCGTGTGCAGCGCGTGTATTACTACGAATGATTAAATGTGAAAATATATCTATCGGCTACGGCAAGCGTGTCATTCAGCGCGACTTGTCGTTCACGCTCGCTGATGGCGAACTGGTAGCCCTGCTTGGTGCCAACGGCTGTGGCAAATCCACCCTGCTGCGCACACTCGCCGGCCTCCAACCGCCACTCAGTGGCACATATAGTCTCTTGCCGGTTCACTCCGTCACCCGTAACCCGTCACCCGTAACCGAACGCTCCAAACAGATAGCCCTCGTTCTCACTGAGCGTTTGAGTGTGGAGAGTGCCACTGTTCGCGATGTGGTGGCTATGGGGCGTTACCCCTACACCTCGTTTCTCGGTTCGCTGACGGCAGCCGACCACCGGATAGTGGATGAGGCTATGCGGCAAGTGGATGTTCTCGATCTTGCAGACACGTTCTACAACGACCACTCTGATGGCGAGAAACAACGTATTCTTATTGCCAAGGCACTTGCCCAACAGACACCGGTTATCCTTCTTGATGAACCTACGGCGCATCTCGACCTGCCTTCGCGCATAAAGACGCTCAACCTGCTGCGTTCTATTGCGCACGAACAGGGCAAGACGATTCTCATCTCTACTCACGAACTCGACCTCGCTCTTCGGGCTGCCGACCGCGTGCTGCTCATGTACCCGAAGAATGAAGGCATGCTGCTCGACACACCGGAGCATATACTGCACACCGATGCCTTCCGCCATGCTTTCGGAATGGATATCCCCTTTGCCGAATAAACAATGAAAATAATACTATATATACTACGTATATATATACAAACTAATCACGCACAGAATTTAGTGCGTGATTAGTGCGTGATAAGTCTGTGATAAGTGCGCGATAAGTACGTCGTTATATGCCCATAGACACCCCCATCCGGCACGTCAGTCGCATAGCGAGAACAGATCATCGCGGGGATTGACGAGCATCACAGGAACCAGAGCGCGCTGGATAACATGTCGCTCTTGCGGACCGAATAGCAGATCATCCAAGCCATATTCACGGCTGGCGGTAAGTAGAATCAGATCGGCCACAAAATCCCGTTGGCGCTCTGCTGCTTCACGGTTAACGCGGCTGCTGTCTTTCTTAGCCTCAACAACCTCGTAACTGATATCTGTGCCGGTCTTGGCAATAACTGCCTGAATGTGCGTAATCATCTTGCCTACGTTCTGCCGGGCACGACTGCCGTAGTCGTGAGCCTGCAGCAGGATGATGTGTGCTCCCGTCTTGCGCGCCAGATACGTGCAGATCTCCGCTTTGTAGGTCTCCTCCTCCAGTCGGCTCACTGGTACGATGATTCGCCTGAGCGCTGTCACTTCGCGCATCGACGGTGTGATAACCACATACGGCGTACGCAACTCGCGGCACTCGTTGAGCACCTGCTGAATAGCACCCGACGTGTTGGCGCACTGCTTCAGAATTATATCTTCATTATTCTCCCAAATCATCTTTCAATAACCCGTAACCGATAAAATTTGAAATCCTAAATTTTACCCATAACCCTAACCGATTCCCTCGTTGATCTTCTCGATATACTTGGTCAGCTCGTCGCAGCCAAGACCTGTCTCGGCAGATGTAATGAATGTAGGCGGCAACTCTTCCCAGAACTCTGCCAGTTGCTGCTTGTATGCCTCGATGTTGGCTGCCAGACGCTCCTTGCCCAGTTTGTCGGCTTTGGTAAA
This sequence comes from Paludibacteraceae bacterium, assembly GCA_017525455.1. Taxonomy (GTDB): domain Bacteria; phylum Bacteroidota; class Bacteroidia; order Bacteroidales; family Paludibacteraceae; genus Colicola. The sequence goes on along the minus strand of JAFXSS010000112.1, from coordinate 2,232 downwards.
CACCAGCGCAAAAGGTATACTGTTCTCGCCCAACCAGTTCATAAAGTCACGATCGATAGCTTGTAACGGCAGACGTGCATCCACCAGTACAAACAGCGAGCACAACTGGTCGCGTAGCAGGCAGTAGCGCTCAATCATCTTCTTCAGCGCTTCGCGTTGCGCCTTGCCCGCCTGCGCAAAACCGTAACCGGGCAGGTCAACCAGTGCCCATGCATCAGCTGCACCGGCATTGACGGTGAAGTGATTGATGAGCAGCGTCTTGCCGGGTTTCTGACTGGTCTTGGCGAGCTTAGGTTGGTGGGTGAGGCGGTTGATCAGACTCGACTTGCCCACATTACTCCTGCCGATGAATGCATACTCTGGCAGCGATGTCTGCGGCGAGCGCAGTACATCGGTCGATGATATGGTAAACTGTGCAGTGCGTATCATTTGCTTTTATATTTCAAATTTCAAATTTTATCCCGTAACCCATAACCGATAACCGATAACCCGTCACCTATCACCCTCAAACAGCGCAGCTGTCCACCTACTTTCTTATCTTCCGTTTATTCAGTTCGCGGTGGTACTGTCGTCCTACGGCTGCATGCTTGGCATACGACTCGCTGAACACGTGCGTGCCGGAGAAATCAGGGTTGGCACACATGTACAGGTACTTGCTCTTGCTTGCATGCAGCGTAGAGTCAATGATCTCTGCCGGTGTAACGCGTATTGGTCCTGGTGGCAATCCCGGATTGATATACGTGTTGTAGGGCGAAGGGTAGGATGTCATCTCGTGTGTCACACGCCGCGCGGTAAACTTACGTGTAGCGTACACGGCTGTCGGGCATGCCTGCATGTGCATGCCTATTCGTATGCGGTTGAGGTACAACCCGGCTATGACGGGATACTCCCACTTGGTATTCGTTTCCGAGGCAACGATACTTGCCAACGTATATACTTCTTGTGGCGTGAGCCCGAGCGCCCGGGCTTCTGCCAAACGCCGCTCTGTCCAGAACCGTTGATACTCACGGTGCATCCGCTCTAACAACTGCTCGGCAGTCATCGTCCAGTATACCTCGTAAGTATCCGGTAGAAACAGACAGCGGGCTGTCTCGCTGTTCATGCCGTACTTGGTTAGGAACGTATCGTTCTGCAGCAGACTGATGATGGCCGTCGAGTCGATTAGCAGTTGTGAAGCCAGACGCGAGGCCAACTGCTCGTTGGTGCGTACGGTGTAACTGAATCGGAGTTTGACAGGAGTCTGTTCGCCCTGACGCAGACGCATCATCAGCGTGCGGTCACCCATCTCTGCGGGAAAACGGTAATAGCCCACTTTGGCCTCATGCAAACCTACACGCTCCATGTCTTTGCTGAACGAGTGCATGGAGGCAATCGTGTAGTCGCGTTGCACACGCGCAAGAATACTGTCAAGCGGTGTGTCGGGACGAACGAAGTACCCGTGCTCCTCGCCATCTATACTCACAAGATTGCTGCGTGTGTAATGGTAACGACGTAAGCCTTTGTACACTCCTGCACACAGCAGGGATACCAGTACTACGGCTACCGATAGGATGATATATAGTTTACGTTTGTTCATTTCAATCTTTATTCTCTAATTGCAGTGCTCTTTCTTCTCTCAGCGGGCAACACGAGCACTCTTTATTTTTTCAGCGCAGCGTTCCGTTCGTATTTCACCTTCACCTCTGATGATGGCGTACGGTCGTCCCGTCTGTTCTACTTCGCGGATGTACCACTGAAAGAAGTATTCTCGTTTGTCCAGATTCTCCCGTACAGGATCAGGTTCTGCGGCAATATCCGGTGCCAGAATGAGATACATATCCATCGGCTTTTGCTCTATTGCCTGCTTCACCTCCGGCGCTACATGACCAAACACGTGCTCCATCCAGACCTTGGTGATAATCAGTTCGGTATCGTAGAGCACAATATCACTCGGTGACGGCTTGTCTGTGATGGGTGACGGTGTACCGAAAGGATTGCGAAGTTCGTCGATCTGGCGGTGGGCAATTAGCAAAACATCGTCGTATGTATATGGTCGGTTGAGAGCCTCAACATACTCGCGAGCATATTCGCGCACCCAGCACCAACCGTAACGCTCCGACAACTCGCGGCACACTGTGCTCTTGCCTGTACTCTCCGGACCTATGACTCCAATGCGCAGCATTTATCGGTTATGGTTAAAATTTGAAATTCTAAATTTGAAATTCTAAATCCTAAATTTGAAATTTGAAATTT
>JAFXSS010000111.1 GCA_017525455.1 Paludibacteraceae bacterium | reverse complement strand
CGAACTCAATCATTTGGGGAAAGAAGAAAAAGAAGTAGAATGATAATATCCGGAAAAGACATAGCCGCTCAGTTGCGTTCGGATATGCAGCAGCAAGTGGATGCGATGTTCGCGGAGTACGGTCGCACGCCTAATCTTGTGGTAATACAAGTAGGTGATGACCCGGCATCGTCGATATACGTTCGCAACAAAATGCGTGCGGCAGAATTTTGTCATATACGTTCGCAGTATCTGCACCTGTCGGGCGAAATAACCGAAAAGGAGTTATGCGCACAAATAGAGCAGCTGAACAATGATGACGATGTGGACGGCATACTGGTGCAACTGCCATTGCCTGCGCATATTGATGAGGAGCGAATCATCTGCGCTATCCATGCAGAGAAAGATGTGGATGGTTTTCATCCGGATAATGCTGCCTGTCTGTGGCTTCACCAGCCGCTGCAAACCAATCATATAGCGTCGATATACAACCCTGTTCCGGACTATGGCTGTACGATAGCGTGCACTCCGAAAGGCATATTGTCGCTACTGGCATCAACCGGCGTGGAACTTGACGGTAAACGTGCCGTGGTGGTAGGCCGTTCGCCGATAGTAGGCAAGCCGATGGCTAAGTTGCTGATGGATAGACAATGTACTGTAACAATAGCACACAGCCATACCCGTGACCTGCCTGCAGTTTGCCGCGAGGCAGATATACTGATTGCAGCCGTAGGCAAACCCAAACTGATTACGGCAGATTGCATCAAACCCGGTGCAATAGTGATAGATGTAGGAATCAACCGTTTGGCAGACGGTAGCCTGAGCGGTGATGTGGACTTTGAGGCATGTAAGGATATAGCATCGTTTATCTCGCCCGTACCCGGAGGTGTGGGGCCGATGACTGTGACGATGCTGATGCAGAACACCATTGACTGCTACAAAAGAAGACAAATGAAAGGAAATTAAAAAACATGGCATATACAGACGAAATTGTAATAACTCCACAAGACCGGCTTCTGGCCATCAACTGGAAAGAAGTGTGGCGGTACAGGGATATGTACATTCTGTTTGTTCAACGTGCATTTCGCACCGCTTACAAGCAGACCATTTTCGGCCCGTTGTGGTTCTTGATAACTCCGGCACTCTCGGTAATCGTGTATGTGGCGGTGTTTGGCGGCGTAGCACATATATCTACCGACGGTGCACCTCCAATACTATTCTACCTGTTAGGCGTGTCGGTTTGGGGATACTTTGCGGCGTGCTTGACCGGTACGAGTAACTCGTTCGTATCAAACGCAGATATATTCGGCAAAGTATATTTCCCGCGTATAATCATGCCGATGGTGGCAGTAACGGTGCAATTCCTGTACTTCTGCATCCAACTGCTGTTGTTCATTGGAGCATATATCTACTATCTGGCGATAGGCACAGAATTGACCATTCATTGGCAAATACTGTTGTTCCCTGTGCTGATGATTCTGTTGGCGTTCATGGCGGTAGGAGTAGGTATGGTAGTGTCGTCGATGACTACCAAATACCGCGACCTGCAAATCATTTTTGCCAAGTTTGTCACACTATGGGTGTATGTGACTCCTGTGATTTATCCGCTGTCGATGGTAACGAACGAGAAGTTGCATTTTGCCATGTCGCTCAACCCGGTAACGCCTGTGATGGAAGCCGTGAAGTACAGTCTGCTCGGGGTGGGTGAGTTCTCATGGATGTGGCTGTTGTATGCTCTGGTGTTTACTATCGTAGTGGATGTGTTGGGATTGGCTATGTTCAGCAAAGTTCAAAAGTCATTTATGGATACCGTATAGCAATCAATGTCAATGAATACAAATAACGAAACATATTGGACTACCGTCATCGATCCTCAGTATTCGTCCGGCGGTTTGGGTCTGAAAGAACTCTGGCGCAAGAAGTACCTGGTTTGGCTGTTTGTGAAACGCGATATTATCGTTCAGTTCAAGCAGACCATATTCGGTATGGCTTGGTACTTTATATCACCTCTGTTCTCGGTGGTGATGTATATGGTAGTGTTCGGCCGTATAGCAGGCATCCCTACTGACGATGTACCTCAGCCTGTGTTCTACATGTCGGGTGTATGCTTGTGGGAATACTTCTCAACCTGCCTGACCGATGCCGCCGGTACATTTGCCAAGAATGCCTCATTGTTCGGCAAGGTTTATTTCCCACGCTTGGCAGCACCTGTGTCGAATGTGTTCTCACGTTTGTTCCACTTCAGTATACAACTGCTGATGTTTGTGTGCATATACCTGTTCTTTGTAATAGTGAAAGGCGTTCACTTGTGTCCTAACTGGTACTTGCTGCTATTCCCGGTGATTGTAATGATGCTTGGCGGTATAGCTCTGGGATTGGGATTGATAATCACAAGTCTGACTGCCAAATACAAGGATCTGACCAACTTCCTACCTGTGCTAGTGTCGCTTTGGATGTACGCAACGCCTATTGTTTACCCGCTGAGTTTTGTTACCAATCCTACACTGCATAAGCTGATGGTGCTTAATCCTGTTACCGCTCCAATTGAGGCGTTCAAGTATGGTGCATACGGTGCGGGGTCGTTCTCATGGGCAATGTTCGGGTATAGTTTTGCCTTTATGGTAATTGTGCTGCTGGTGGGTTGCAAGATGTACGAACGCAAACAAAAACTATTTATCGATACTATCTAATATGCTCAAAGCAATTATCATATCAGTCGTTCTTCTGGGGATAGCCGTTCTGGGAATGTGTGTGCGAATTATCATCAAAAAGAACGGAACATTCCATTCGCAAGATGTGGGGCAGAGCAAAGCTATGCACGACCGGGGAATCGGCTGTACGCGTTCACAAGACCGACAAGCTCAACGGGGTAATCCTCTGCGCCTGAAAGTAGACGAGTTGTAACCCGTAGTGAAAACAAAATTGAAATATCAAAATTTTACAACAATGAATAAAATCCAAATCTGTATTGACGTAATTTTGGCCGCTGCAATTGTGGCTCTATGTGTAATTGTACTGAAGAAACCTGCTACTCCTGTAGCTGCAGCACCAGCTCAGCAAACGGAGGGTGCAATGCCTATTGCATTTGTTAATCTGGACTCAATCCTGCAAGGCTACACCTTTGCTTTGGAAGCTCAGGACAAGTTGATGAGTCGTCAGGAGAATGCCCGTATGGAACTCAATCAGAAAGCCCGTACGCTGCAGAACGAGATGGTTGATTTCCAGAAGAAACTGGAGAATAACGCCTTTCTGAGCCGTCAACGTGCCGAGAGTGAGCAGCAGCGCATCATGAAGAAACAGCAAGATCTGGAGAACCGTGAGGCTCAGCTGACCCAAGAGATTCTTCAGGAGAACCAGCAACTTCAGGCTCAACTGGCTGACACTATCCTCAACTATCTGAAGGAACTGAATGCCGAGGGACGTTATCAGATGATATTCTCGAACAACGCCAAGGATAATATCCTTCTTTCGGCAGACGGCTATGATATTACCTCTGAGGTTGTATCTGCACTGAACGCACGCTATTCGACAAAATCAAAGAAGTAATCCATGCGCATAAGGTCGCTGCTTATAGTATGTCTGTTGACGTTGGCAGTGTCAACGCAAGCGCAATCTGTGCCTGAGGCATTGGAATTTACGGAAGTTTATGATTTTCTGGACGAACTGGCTACTGACGGCATCATTGACCTGACAGAAGCAGTCCGTCCGTACAGCCGTGTCCAGATAGCAGCTATGCTTCGCTCTGCTCTGGACAAGGATAGTCTGCTCTCGCGCCGTCAACAGGATGACCTGCAGTTCTATATGCAGGATTATGCCCTTGAGTTGGACACCCTGCCAGTTTATCACAGTTATGGTCATCGGCATGTGACATAATGGATAACTCCGGTATCCAATCTTTCGTTGGCTGATCCGTCGCTGCACATTTTAACACCGAACAAACTGTTTAAGATGCGCCTGCGACCTATACTGGGAATGGATCTGTATGTGTCGAAGAAAGGAGCAATCACCAAGCGTTGGTATGGCGCAGAGATTCAGATGGATATAGCCCATCACCTGAGTATATGGGGATCGCTGCGTGACAATAGTTGGAACGGCACATTGCTGCGTAATACCTATTTCCCGACAGCTACTGACAAGCTCTATGGCGCCCGATTGACGCAACCCGGATTTCTGAATAATCTGCCCGGCGTACAATACAAAGAGGCGAACTACGGCGGTGACTTCTCGGATTCCCGCGGAGGTATAGCTCTATATGCGTGGTGGGGACGGATTGCCGTTGAACGTGAGCGTCTGCAATGGGGAGATGCGCAGTTGAGCTCTACCATCTTGTCAGCACATAACCCGGCCGTACCGATGGTGACACTGCAACTGACGCCTTGTTCATGGTTTCAGTTTGATTACTTCCATGCTTGGCTGAACAGTAACGTGCTGGATTCGACATATTACTACCAAGAGCGTTATGCAGAAGGCGAGACCAAGACACATTATCGCCCGATGAACAAGTTCATGGCAGCGAACATGTTCACATTCAAGCCAATCAAGTATATCCATTTCTCGCTGGGTAACTCCATCGTTTATTCCGAACGCAATGTTCAGGCGGCATATTTCATTCCGATAGCATTCTTCAAGTCGCTTGACCACTTGATGACCAAGGGGTTAGGTGTCGAGAACCAGAACTCGCAGGTGTTTGCGTCCATAACCGTTCGACCTACCGATCATCTCAGATTGTACGGCACGTTCTATATTGATGAGTTCAAGTTAGCGCGACTCAAGCCGTCGAATAAGGAGAATAATCCGGTATCGTATGTTGTAGGATTCCAATGGAGTGGTTGGCCTGTGAACGGGTTGAGCCTGAAGGGAGAGTTTATGCGCTCGTACATAGCAACATATACACACTCCATTCAGGTATTGGACTACACGTCAAATACCTATAATATGGGGCATTATATGGGCGATAATGCGCAATCGCTGTTCTTGCAATTGTCTTATCGTCCGGTACGTAGCTTGCGACTGACACTGGATTACACGCAAGACACCAAGTACCGCAAGTATGATTATGTTCGCAAGAATATAGCGGGTACCCGTGTGGAGAATCCTATCATTGCGCAAAAACCCTTCAGCGAGAAAATCTGGCGAAACGATGAGTTGAAGTTCCGAGCCATATATGAGGTGTTCAACAATTGTTATGCACACGTTGATCTCATTTACAATAACGCTCGTGCGTTCACACCTGCATCGGCACGAATAGAGGGCGAAGACCGTGGCTGGAATGCAGACGGCACAAGTCGCGAACTGGCTGGCGAGGACTTGAAAACATATTACCTCAACAAGTTTACGCCCGCATTTATGCAAGGTAAGAACTTTACCGCAGTAATGGGATTGAGTTTCGGATTCTGAGAAAAGTGAAAACCGAAATGCGAAAATTGAAAGGGAAACAGATAGAATGACAAATCTAGTACAACGTACGATCTCAGGTGCAGTATATGTGGCGGTTGTTGTTGCAGCCATACTCATTCATCCGGTGGCATTTGCAGCAGTGTTTGCAATCGTCAGCACATTAGCTGTGAGAGAGTTTCATACGATAACAGGTGATGCTGCATACACAAAAGTATTTGGCATGCTGCTTAACCTGCTGATGTTTGCGGGTGTAGGTATATGGCAGTACTGTGACCGACTCATCGCTACGAATCTTGTGTTCGAAACAAGTCTTGCGCAGATAATAGGCTTTGCATATATGCTTGTGCTGCTCGCCGCTCTTGTGTTCGAACTTACGCAATATACTTCGGCATCACCGGCAAAACACTGGGGAAACTTGCTTGCAGGTCAGGTGATGATAGCCTTGCCATTTGCTACAATGCTAATTGTACTGTCGTACAGCAAATGGCTGTTACTGGCATTGTTTGTGCTGCTTTGGACAAATGATACCGGTGCCTATTGCGTAGGAATGCTGACTGCCAAACGCAAAAACGGCAACCATAAGATGTCTCCGCATATTAGCCCGAAGAAGAGTTGGGAAGGCCTAATTGGAGGTGCTGTTTTTGTACTGCTGGCTGCTTGGCTGCTTACCCGTTGCGGATGGTTTGATTGTATCGATGCATGGCAATATACCGTTCAACCTCATGTCAAGTACTTGGTAGCATTCATATTCGGATTGTTGGCAACCTGCTCAGGTACGCTGGGAGATCTGATGGAGAGCCTGCTTAAGCGCTCGTATGGCATAAAGGACTCCGGCAAGTTTCTGCCAGGGCATGGCGGTGTACTTGACCGGTTCGATAGTCTGCTGCTGGCAACACCGGTAATTGCTATTTTCCTGACTATGGTTAGGATGTTTATCTGATAGTATAAACCATATATTTTATAAATCCTACTACTATGCTTGAAAGTTCTATCGTAGATGATCAAGAACGCGAGTTGCTTGATTACATCATCCGCACAGTACCGGCAGAAGACTTGTACGGCCTGACAGAAGATGATATCCTGTATGTATTGGATGTTATGGACGACTACCTGATAATGAAAGGTTTGGCAACAGAGAATGAGACTGACGGTGACATTGAATACACCGAAGGTTATGTGGATGAGACTGAGCAATTGCAATATGTACTTGAGCAGGCCAAAGCCGATAAGGTTCCGGTAACAAGCGTGCAAGTCCAACTTATTCAGGATGCAGAGTATCAATATGGCGTAGAGAACGGTTTCTATAGCGAGGAGGATGAAGCATAGGTGGCTGAATATACTCAGTTCGTGGCCGATAGGTGTGCATCATTTCTTTGCGGATTATCTGATTTATCCGTTCATCTATTATATAGCTCGCTACCGTCGGAATATTGTGGACAAGAACATCCGCAATGCTTTCCCCGATTGGACTGATGCGGAACGTAACGCCTTGCGCAAACGGTTTTACCACAGGTTTGCCGACATTGTTGTAGAAACGATTTACGGCTATCAAATCAGCAACGAAGAGATAGAGCAACGCATCACGTACATCGACGAGGATAAGGTAACTGAGGCTTGCCATCAATATGGCGGGTCAATCACTCTGCTGGCGCACCTGGGAACATGGGAGTGGGTGGCAGATTACGGACGGCGAACCGCGTCGCAAGGTATATTGGAGATAAATGTTTACCGACGGCTTAAGAATAAGTATTTCAATCAGTTGATGTTGGATATACGCGGTCAGCGTGGTGGTGAATGCGTGGAGAAAGATGTATTGCTAAGGCGTATGATACAACTTCGTAACGGTGAGCGGAAGCCGATGTATGGCATGCTGTCAGACCAGAAACCATCACCCAGAAACGCGCATGTCTGGACTACGTTTCTCCACCAGGAAACTGCGTTTCTCAATGGCGGTGAGGTGCTAAGCAAGAGGTTTGGTTATCCGTGTTTCTACGGGTATATCAGATCACCTAAGCGAGGCTATTATACGATGCAACTTATACCGCTGAAATCGGAAAACATAACGGTAGAGTATGCACATTTGTTGGAGCAAAATATACTTGAGCAACCGGAATTATGGCTTTGGTCGCACAACCGCTGGAAATTCAAGCGCTCCGATGCGTAAGTTAGATGATAATATATATTTGCAGATTATCAGGTGCTTTGTAGTGTAGTTATATTAAACTGGAACGGCTCTAACGTCATGAGGCGATTTTTGCCTTCAGTGCTTCAGCATACCACGTTGCAAGATACTGAAGTCGTTGTTGTTGATAATGGTTCGACCGATGACTCAATGGCATATTTGCAGTCATTATCGGGTACGCCGGAAGCACTTTCCGCCCATTTGCGCATAATTGCCTATACGGAGAACTATGGTTTTGCTGCGGGATATAACCGTGCTATAGCTTCGATCGACAGTGAGATTGTTGTACTGCTCAACTCCGATGTATGTGTTACGGCAGGATGGCTGAGTCCGGTACTGGATTACATGCAGCAGCATCCTGATGTTGGTGCAGCACAGCCTAAGATATTAGCATACAATTCGTTACTTGCTCACCGGCAAGATGCATCTCAGCCTGTAACTTTTGAGCATGCAGGAGCTGCTGGCGGGTATATTGATATGCTTGGTTATCCGTTCTGCCGAGGTCGAATAATGGGGTATGTTGCTCCGGATAAGGGACAGTATGATACGGTTGCCAGGGCGTTCTGGGTAAGCGGAGCTGCGTTCTTTATTCGCACCAAGTTGTACAACGAACTTGGTGGATTGGACGAATCCTTCTTTGCCCACATGGAGGAGATTGACCTATGCTGGCGACTGAACAGCCGGGGTTATAATCTAGTTTGTGTCCCGCAAAGTGCTGTTTATCATCTGGGCGGAGGAGCTCTGGCTTATGATAATCCTCGCAAGACTTACCTTAATTTCCGCAATAATCTGCTTATGATCTACAAAAACATGCCGCAACCACATTTGCGCCATGTGCTGATTTGCAGGTTTGTGCTCGATTATGTTGCTGCTTTACAGGCACTTATAACTCTAAAACCACAACATTCACGGGCAATTATCCGCGCGAGAATTGATTATTTGCGTATGAAACGCACTCTGAGTCGAAACAGACAAGAGAATCTCAATCTCGCAACTCATCCTTATCCGGACACTATTGTCCGTCGCTCCGTCATCTTCGATTATTATTTGAGACGGAAGAAAGAATAGGAGAGTTTTTCTAGTTTGCATTTTTTTCACAATTTCATAGAGTAGGGGAGAACAGTGTTCATCCCCCATTTTTTTGTGCTGATATTGCTATATGAAAATCACAATTGCAAAATACATAATTGTGAATTTCACATATGCGGATAAGCCAAAATTCACAAGATGCGCACAGTAGAGCTGTCGCATCTATTTGCAAATCAAAACAGGCGAGGCCACTTAGAAACATGCCAAAAAATGTTTCACGACGGCAGTTGAATTTTTCCTAAATCATTGATATTTAATAGTTATATAGATTACTTAAAGTGGTAGAATGCAGAAATCGGCACTTTGGGCGTTATTTGTGTAAAGGCTGTGAATATTGATATTTTTCGGAAATGTAAAATGCTTATTTAGTATAAATTACTAAGTTTACTTATAAATTTAACGTTAATATTTAATCGTATGTAAATCCGATAGATACGATTCTGAGCAAACTTGTGGTGTTGATTGGCTAAGTTTTGAATTGTGAATTTTCCGAACGAATAATTTTTCTGATAAATAATTTGCAAATGTGAAAAAGTTTTCGTATCTTTGCAGTGTATTTCCGTTGTAACTGATAGCGGAAATGTGTCAAATTTGTCTAACTTTTATGAGATTTGCGTGAAATGAACGAACGTGAACGATTGGCAAAAATAATTGAATCTGAAAATCTCACAGCAAAGCAGTTTGCTGCCGAGATAGGTGTGTCTGCTGGTACTATATCTAATATATTAGGAGGACGAAATAATGCCAGTACAGATATTCTGGTACGTATATTAAACCGTTTCCGTACTATTAGTGCTGATTGGTTGATATTAGGAACAGGCACGATGTACCGACCTAACGGTGGTGTCACGCAGTCATCGTTGTTTGGTGATATGCGCCCTCTGGATGCTTCTACCGGCTCAGATGGCGCTGCAGAAGGTATTCAGCAGATTCAGACTGCTGCGCCCGGTCGTAGTATAACTACGCCAGCAGCACCTCAGCCTGCGCCAAAGCAGATATCGAGGATAATAATCTATTATACCGATGGCACGTATGAGGAGCGGTAAATAGGATAATCTGTACTAAAAGGAAGTATACTAAAAAATCGAACTGTCAACTGATGCATGACAGTTCGATTTTTGTTTGTTAGAAGGCTCTACAGAGCGTTCTAACGCATTTATCCAAGCATAGCGAGCAGGATACCGGCAGCAACGGCAGAACCGAT
>JAFXSS010000110.1 GCA_017525455.1 Paludibacteraceae bacterium | reverse complement strand
TCCAGTTTCTGCTGAATAGTGTTCAGTTCTGCGTAGAGCTCCGGCATAGCCTCCTCCATGGAAGGATACTTGCTTGCGCGCTCTTCCTCGCTGATACCCTGGAGCTTAGCCCAACGGCGGCTGCCCTCAAGAGTGATCTGCTGCGGAGTGCGGATACCTGCTACAACGTCCTCGCCCTGAGCGTTAACCAGGTACTCGCCGTTGAACAGGTTCTCACCGGTAGCGGCGTCACGGCTGAAGCAAACGCCCGTAGCCGAAGTCTCGCCCATGTTACCGAACACCATAGCCATAACCGAAACGGCTGTTCCCCACTCGTCAGGAATTCCTTCCATCTTACGATACAGGATAGCACGCTCGTTCATCCAGCTGCGGAATACAGCGCAGATAGCGCCCCACAATTGCTCGATAGGATCATTGGGGAAATCCTTGCCGGTCTGCTCTTTGATAGCGGTCTTGAAACGTGCTACCAGGAGCTTCAGTTCATCAACGTTCAGGTCTTTGTCCAATTTGATGTGACGAATATCCTTCACCTCGTCGATGATCTTCTCAAACGGGTCGATGTCGGTTTTGTTAACCGGCTTCATACCCAGCACAACGTCACCGTACATCTGTACAAAACGGCGGTAGGAGTCATACACGAAATGCGGGTTGTTGGTTTTCTGCACCATCCCCTCAGCAACTGTATCGTTCAGACCGAGGTTAAGGATCGTATCCATCATACCCGGCATAGATGCACGTGCGCCCGAGCGAACAGAAACAAGCAGCGGGTTCTTCGGATCACCGAACTTGCAGTTCATGAGGTTTTCGATATGCTTAACGGCTGCCAGTACATCGTCGTTCAGGAGTTCCATAATCTTCTCCTGCCCTACCTGATAATACTCGTTGCAGACGTCAGTCGTAATGGTGAATCCCGGAGGTACAGGTACACCTACCAGGTTCATCTCGGCGCAGTTGGCACCTTTACCACCCAGTTGCTCGCGCATCTGGGCATTACCTTCGGCCTTACCGTTACCAAAGGTGTAAACGCGTTTTTTGTTGTCCATGAGATAAATTGTTTTATTTTATGTTATTTATGTTATTTTCGCATTTGTTGCACGGCTGAAAGGCTGCACATAACAGGCAGCACGCACAAAGCGGTTGCAAAGTTAATAAAATTTTTTGGAATTTCCAAATAATTTGCAAAGAAAAATTACACTTTGCTCAAAGATTTAAGAAAATATACCTATTACAACTTATTTTTTATAATAGATTTGCAAAATTTAATTATTTTTCGTATCTTTGTAGGCTGTATGTGAATAAACGACAACCGAAAACTGTTTTAAGTATATGAAACGTGGAATTTTAGCTGTACTATCCGGACTCATGCTGCTCGTTCCCACTAACCTATGGGCATGGGGGCAAGAGGGGCACAGGATCATTGCCGAAGTAGCGTACCACTACCTGTCCGGCGGTGCGCAGAAGAAGATTGACAAGGTTCTGGGCAAGCATGGGATGGTGTATAACGCCAATTGGCCTGACGAGATCAAGAGCGATACGATCTATCCTCAGTCGCACAAGCAAGGCTGGCACTACCAGGATCTGAACGGCGGCATGTCGGATTCAGCGGTTGTAGCCGCGCTGACCGATTATCCAAAAGCAGGCGGCAGTCTGTTTCGCGCTACTGACAGCATCTATGCCATACTGAAGCAAGACCCGAACAATCATGATGCGCTGGTGTTCATTGTGCATCTGGCGGGTGACCGCTATTGCCCGATGCATATGGGACATATGAATGATGCCGGAGGCAATAAAGTAAAGATGAAATGGTTCGGAGGCAGCACAAACCTACACACTATCTGGGACAGCAAACTCATTGATTCACAAGGATATTCATATACCGAATATGCAGCATTCCTGATTGACAAATACGATGACACGCGTAAAGAGCTGTTCAAGAAATCGGAAGCAGAACTGGTACTGGAAAGTTACCACCTGACATCAGATATCTATGAGTACCAAAAGACGTTTGACGGCAATACGTACCACTATATCTACAAGTTCCATCAGCCGATGGAGTGGCAACTGTACAAGGCAGGTGTACGATTAGCCATGCTGCTGGAAGAGATATATTAACGGGTCGTTGTTGATATAGCGCAATGCGGGATTTTACCGTTCAGATATACAAGCAACTGCTGCAAGCCATCGAGGAAGCGGGTTATGCGTTTCTGACATTTGAGCAGTACTGCGAGAGCAAGCGTAACAAGAGTTTGCCCGAACGGTATGTAATCCTGCGTCATGACGTTGACAAGCGACCGTGGTTTTCCGTACAGACAGCCGAAGTCGAGGCTCTGGCGGGTGCCAAAGCGTCGTATTACTTCCGCATCGGCAAGGAGAGTAACAACTCCGAATGTATCAAACGGATTGCCGCGTTGGGACATGAGGTCGGTTATCACTACGAGGATATGTCGCTCTGCCGTGGCGATTATGCCAAGGCGTACGAACATTTCCGCGAGAGTTTGGACTATTTCCGGCAGTTCTACCCTGTTCGCACCTGTTGCATGCACGGCGCGCCGATGTCGAAATACGACAGCCGGACACTATGGGAAATATATGACACGAACGAGCAAGGGCACAGGCAAAGAAGATACGACTATCGCGACCTGCAACTGATAGGCGAGCCGTATTATGATGTAGATTTCAGCCAAGTGCTCTACC
>JAFXSS010000109.1 GCA_017525455.1 Paludibacteraceae bacterium | reverse complement strand
GCAATGCCAACGGACGTGTACAACGTTAACGCATGATTTACCATTTGTTCATTTACCGTTTACGATTTATTGTGTCATTGGGCTATTTAGCCATTTGCACATAAATGATTAAATGACTAAATGAGCAAATAACTGAGCAAATCGTAAATGATAAAATCGTAAATAATTTTATGTCAACACAAAACAAACTGATGACTAACTGGCGCTGGTGGCTATGCTCGCTGCCGTTTGTCGCCACTACTGTTAACTATCTCGACCGACAGGTGCTCTCCCTCACCTATGAGGAGTTCATCAAGCCTATGTTCCACTGGACGGATGCCGATTATGGCAAGATCACAGGATACTTCTCGATCTTCTACGCCATAGCCTGCCTCTTTGCCGGTAAGTTCATCGACTGGATGGGCACCAAGCGCGGTTACCTTATTGCCATCTTCGTCTGGTCGGCAGGTGCTTGCTTGCATGCAGCATGCGGTTGGGCAACGATGCATATCGAGGGCTTCGAGTCTATGGTAGCCATGAAGGCTGTCGAAGCAGGCTCCAATGCTGCACTGGCCATAGCCACAACAGGCGTCTATCTGTTCCTGCTCTGCCGCGGCATACTTGCGCTCGGCGAGGCGGGAAACTTCCCTGCTGCTATCAAGGTTACTGCCGAGTATTTCCCTAAGAAAGACCGTGCGTTCGCTACTTCTATCTTTAATGCAGGTGCATCCGTAGGTGCACTGGCTGCACCGCTCACTATCCCGCCGTTGGCAGCTAAGTTTGGTTGGGAGATGGCGTTCATCATCATCGGTGCGCTGGGATTCATATGGATGTTCTTCTGGCAGTTCATGTACGACAAACCCGAGCAATCCAAGCATGTCAATGAGGCAGAGCTGGTATATATCAACCAGGATGAGGTGGTTCCCGATGAAACGGGGAAAACCTTAGACGGAAAGGGGGATGAGGAGAAACAGATGTCCTTTATCAAGGCGTTTACCTATCGCCAGACCTGGTCGTTCATCGTGGGCAAACTGCTCACCGACGGTGTGTGGTGGTTCTTCCTGTTCTGGGCACCGTCGTACTTCCAGAACCAGTTCGGCTACAAGGCTTCGTCGGGCATGGGTATGGCGCTTATCTTCACGCTGTACGCAATCGTTACTGTGCTCAGCATATTCGGAGGTTACCTGCCTAAGCTCTTTGTCGAGAAACATGGCATGGAACCTTATGCCGGACGTATGCGCTCTATGCTTATCTTCGCTTTCTTCCCGCTCAGCGCGCTACTCGCTCAACCGCTGGGTGCACAATCTGCATGGTGGCCGGCTATACTTATCGGCCTGGCGGGTGCGGGACATCAGGCGTGGTCGGCTAACCTGTTCTCCACTATCGGTGACATGTTTCCCAAGTCCACTATCGCCACCATCACAGGTATCGGTGCCATGGCGGGTGGAGTAGGTTCGCTGATTATCCAGCGTGCTGCCGGCAGTCTGTTCACTTATAGTGAGGCGGCAGGCGAGGCGTTCACATTCCTCGGCTTTACCGGCAAACCTGCAGGTTACTTCATTATGTTCTGCTTCTGCGGCCTTGCTTACCTCATAGGCTGGTGCATAATGAAAGCCTTGGTTCCCAAGTACAATCCTGTGGAGATATAAGACTCGTTGCTGCTGTAACGCAGTTGAATAACTTAACGGCTTAACAATAAAAAAGTGTCCATCGGGGCACTTTTTTATATGTATCTTGCTATGCGCGAATGATATTTTCGTGAATTATTTGCATAATTCAGAAAATTTCCGTACCTTTGCACTCGCAATTATTGCTAAATTTGAAATACTAAAATTGAAATCCTAAATTTCTCAATGGACTACACCAAACGACTCCGCGATATCATCTCTTACGCCGGCCAGGAAACCGTCCGTCTCGGTAATGCCCATGTCCTGCCCGAGCACCTCATGCTCGGCCTTATCCGTCTCGGCGAAGGCACTGCATACGATATACTCTCGCGCACCAATGCCAACCTATCCGATATCAAACATCACATCGAGGACCATGTTCGCCAGGACCCGCCCGAGCCTATTCAGAACAACACCGTCCACCTCTCATCCTCTGCCGAACGTGTTATACGTCTCGTGTCAATCGAATGCGATGCATATGGCGCCGATGTGGCAGGCACTATCCATCTGCTCATGGCAATACTGCGCGAACGTATCAACTTTGTAGCACGTCTGTTCGACGATGCTTATGGCATCACGTACGAGTCCATCGAGCAACTCTATCCCAAACCTGAGCGTATGATGTCTGACGGCACGCGCCAACAGTCTGAGCCCAAATCTGCCAGCCAACGCTCATCCGCTCCTAAGTCCGACACACCCGCGCTCGATGCTTATGGTCGTGATCTCACGCGTCTGGCTATTGAGGGCAAGCTCGATCCTGTTGTCGGACGTGAGCAGGAGATTACCCGCGTGCTGCGTATCCTCTCACGCCGCCGGAAGAACAATCCTATCCTCCTAGGTGATCCGGGGGTAGGCAAATCCGCTATTGTCGAGGGGCTGGCCCAACGGCTTATCCGCACCGATGTGCCTGAGCTGCAGAATAAACGTATCATCTCGCTCGACCTGGCTGTGCTCGTGGCGGGAACTATGTACCGCGGGCAGTTCGAGGAACGTATGAAGAACGTTCTGCAGGAGCTCCGCCGCCATTCTGAGATTATCTTATTCATTGACGAGATCCATTCGCTGATGGGTGCCGGCAACGGCTCAGGCTCACTCGATGCTGCGGGGATACTCAAACCTGCTCTCGCCCGCGGCGAGGTACAGTGTATAGGTGCCACTACGCTCGATGAGTACAAGAAATCCATCGAGAAGGACGGTGCTCTCGAGCGCCGTTTCCAGAAGATCGTCATCCCTCCGGCTACGCCCGAGCAGACCTTGGCTATTCTCCGCCAACTCGACCCGTATTACAGTGCTTTCCACCATGTCACTTATACTCCCGAGGCGCTCGAGGCCTGTGTCCGCCTGGCTGAACGCTATATAACTGATCGCGCCCTGCCCGACAAAGCCATCGATGTTCTCGACGAAGCCGGTGCCCTGGTTGCCAGCCGCCAATCTTCAAAAGGTCCGCAGGACGTCAAATCTTCAAATGATTCGGAGAGTTCTCCTTCCGTGACTGAGGGAGATATCTCCGAGGTGGTAAGCCTCATCTCCGGCGTTCCTGTCCAGCGTGTTGCTACGGCCGAGAGCCAGCGGCTGCGTGAGATGGATGCTACTTTGCGCTCACGCGTCATCGGTCAGGACGAAGCGGTCGCACAGGTTGTCAAAGCTATCCGACGGTCACGTATGGGGCTCGCTGATCCCGGACGACCTATAGGTTCGTTCTTTTTCCTCGGGCCTACGGGTGTCGGCAAGACGTACCTTGCGCGGTGTCTGGCCGAGGAGATGTTCGGTTCCAAGGATGCCCTACTGCGATTTGATATGTCCGAGTATGCCGAAAAACACACCGCTTCGCTTATGGTTGGTGCACCTCCGGGATACGTCGCACATGAGGAGGGCGGACGACTGACCGATGCCGTACGTCGCCATCCATACTCTATTGTTCTGTTCGACGAGATTGAGAAGGCTCATCCCGATATATTCAATGTTCTCCTGCAGGTTCTCGACGAAGGCCGACTTACCGACCGACAGGGACATACAGTCGATTTCCGCAACACGATTATCATCTTCACGTCCAATGTCGGCACGCGCCAGCTCGCTGAGCAGGGCGCCGGTGTGGGTTTCGAAGCCACCGTGCCCGATGCACGCACCTCGCAGGCCATACTTACCAAGGCCCTTAACCGCACGTTCCCGCCGGAGTTCGTCAATAGGCTCGATGCTATTGTTTTCTTCCATTCGTTGGATCGTCAGGCTCTGGAACGTATTGTAGATATCGAGCTCAGCGGTTTGCTGGCTCGCACAGCTGTCATGGGGTACGATGTACATATCTCTCCCGAGGTGCGCGAGCAGATCATCACCGAGGCTTCCGACCCGCGTTATGGTGCCCGTCCTCTCCGCCGTGCCATCCAGACCCGTGTCGAGGACGTCCTTACCGATATTTTACTCAATACGCCTGTCCATGCTCCTATCACCGTATGACGGGGGCAGTGATATATATAAAAAGAACACCCTACAAGGATGTTCTTTTTTTGTGTCATGGGTTAGTGGTGGCTCGGTTCGATAAAAATCGATGTAGGTTCGATAAAAGTTCGGTGAAACCCCGAGGAAAGTGGCCGAATTGCGTATGACAAGGTGGATGTCGGATATGCATTCATCCCCTGCACAATCTCTCTATAAGAAAATTGACAAGTTAAAGCCGTATTTGTCAAAAAACAAATTGTATATATATCGACTTGCCTATTTAGGCTATGCCATTCCGTAAGTTTGATTTTTTCGCAGAAAACATTTGCAAATTTGAAAAAAATGTTGTAACTTTGCACTCGCAAGTTTTTTCACAGCCCAACCACTTAATAATTCAATACGTGAAACGCTTAATTATTCTTCTCGCTGCCGAGCAAAGCCTTGGTCTCGCCCTGAACTTTTGATGCCCAACCCATGCCGTATGCGATAACCATAGGTGTTTTTCTGGTGATACTGCTGCTGATACATTGGTCGTTCCGCAGCAGAGAGAAGAACGGTGACGGCACAGGACGTTACAATCTGTTCTCGCCCGGCGACAGCGGTGAGTTTGCTGTAGCACGACAGTTGCGACGACTGCCGGGACAATACATGGTAATCAACGACCTGATGTTCCGCAACAGCAAGAACCGTACTACACAGATTGACCATGTGGTGGTCAGCCCGTACGGGATATTTGTGATAGAAACAAAAAACATCACCGGGCATATCTACGGCAGCGCTGAGGCACAACAGTGGAAACGTTATTGGAGAGCGTGGTATCGCTTTGTGGAACATAGCAACGAACTGGAATTTCGCAACCCGCTCCTGCAGAACCGCGCACATATAGTAGCGCTGAATATTGTGCTGTCGCAGTTCCGGCCACCGCAACTGATATCGGTCATAGCCTTCTCGCCGAACGCCGAACTGAAAGTACATGCCGATGGCGCGCATATAATCTACTGGTCACAGTTGCGGCAGTTCATCCGGCGATATCGCACACCCGTGATGTCCACCGACCAGGCCGAGACTATTTACAACTATCTGCGCGCCATCAACATCCGCGAAAAAGATATCCGCCACAGCATGTTGAGCGGATGCAACAGAAACAGTAAATGCAAAGTTAAACATAGTCAGCCGTCAGCAAAAAACGGCGGGAAACAAATATGGGAAAATAGAACCCAAAAACAATAAGATATGAAAAACGAAATGAATGCCTTGATCATGGAGGCAATGAAAAACCATGACACCGTACGCACAGAGACGCTGCGCGCAATCAAAAGTGCATTTCTCAACTGGCAAACCAGCAAGGAGAATGCCGGCAAAGAATTGACCGATGCGGACGAGATCCAGATTATCAAAAAGATGGTAAAACAACGTCAGGAGTCTGTGGAGCAGTACATAGCCGCCGGACGCCAGGAGTTAGCCGACGCCGAGAAAGCGCAGATAGATGTGCTGGAAACATTCCTGCCCAAAGCAGCCTCGGAGGAAGATATCGTTCGCGCCTTTAATCAAGCAAAAGAGGCCAACGGCTGGGAAGCGGAGAAGAAGAACATGGGATTGTTCGTAAAAGCCATCAAGGCCGCGCTGCCCAATGCCGATGGTAAGATGGTGGCACAAGTCGTACAGAGCCAACTGGCGTAACAATAGACGAAGTGTGCGGGCGCCGTCGGGGAGCGGTTACCGGTTATGGGTGATGGGAATTGCGACAGTTTGTCTATTTTTGCTATGTGTTTTGTGAAAGCGTTTATGTGAAGGACGTAAAATTGCGCCCGTAAACGATGTGGCGCAGTGGATGGGCATATCGCCTATGGCACGATTTTTGTTATGAATAGCATGGAATAATAATACAAAAAACCCATGTCCTGCTTACGAGTACTATTGGCTATCATCTTTCCGCCGTTGGCGGTGATCGATCGCGGATGCGGATCGGTACTGATTGTGTTGCTGCTGACGGCTTGCGGTTGGATCCCCGGCGTGATAGGCGC
Source organism: Paludibacteraceae bacterium (assembly GCA_017525455.1). Lineage (GTDB taxonomy): Bacteria > Bacteroidota > Bacteroidia > Bacteroidales > Paludibacteraceae > Colicola. Next base: position 19,757 of record JAFXSS010000109.1, on the reverse strand, counting down.
TCTGATCATTCTGAACAAAAACGAACAATAAAATTCATAACCTTATGAAAAAACTTTTAGCAATTCTGGTAGCAACTATCATCACCGCGGATATGATGGCTGAGAACAAGTTGGCATTCACAGTGGAAGGTCCGGAGGATAGTTACAACCGCGTACGCGTGGTGAACAATAGCACATATTCGAACATCCAGTGCCGCGTAGTTTATTTGGGTGAGGATGACTCGGTGCTTTCACCCTACGGACATTATGTGCTCAAGACTCCCGGTGATGCCGATTCCAACTCCACCATAGTTAAACGCGGTACACGATTGGGCATACAGACTACCAGCGAGTTTGAGGGCGAAGTGGATTTTGTGGTTGAGTACAAGGATTATCCGCTGTACGACATCATTCTGATCCATGTGAACAACAAGGGCGCTTACGATAGTGCGTTCTGATCAGAGGCAATCAATCAACAAACAAAATAAACAAATACAATCATGAAATTATGCAACAAGTTTGCTGCTGAGTTCTTCGGAACAGCAGTATTGGTGCTTGGCGGATGCGGAACGGCACTGTTCGGGCATGTAGGTTTTCTGGGTGTAGCCCTGGCATTCGGTTTGACCATCGTAGCTGCGGCTTACGGTATAGGTCATATCAGTGGTGCACATCTAAACCCGGCAGTAAGTCTGGGTGTATGGGTTAACGGCCGTATGAGCTGGCAGGAGATGTTGTGCTACTGGTGCGCACAGATCCTTGGTGCCATAGCTGCTGCCGCTATCCTGTTCGGGATAGCTAAGTCGGCCGGCATGGAGATTGGCACATTTGCTGCCAACGGTTACGGTGATTTCTTCAGCGATGCTGATGTAGCAGCCGGTTATCTGCAGACGAATGTCTGGGGTGCATTTGCCATCGAGGCTGTGTTGACCTTTGTGTTCTTGATGGTTATTCTGGGTGTGACGGATAGCAAGCATGCCAACGGTGCATTCGGCGGACTGGCTATCGGTCTGACACTGACGCTGATTCACCTGATTTCCATCCCCTTGACGAATACCTCGGTTAATCCGGCACGTTCGATCTCGCAGGCTATCTTCTCGGAGAACGCTCTGGCGCTGCCGCAACTGTGGTTGTTCATCGTAGCTCCGCTGGTTGGCGCTGCTCTGGCAGGTCTGTGCTACAAGTGCGTCAGTTGCGAGTGCAAAAAATAAAACGCGTGCCACACGCATTGTACAGTTAGCAATAGGTGCAAAATACCTATTGTTTGTAAAAAAAAATCCTGCATCTCTTGCAAATGTGGGATTTTTTTTGTATTTTTGCGAACGCTAAATTTGTGCGCATGACGCGCGCATAGGATAAGCGTGTACGCATAAGGCCGATTAAAAGCTGGTATATAACAAACAAACATAATGAAGCAATTTAACGAGTACAAACAATTGGATTTGGCAGCCATAAGCCGTGAGGTGTTAGGGCAGTGGGAGCAAGAAGACCTGTTCCATCAGAGTATTGCTATCCGTGAGGGGCATACGCCGTTTTTGTTCTTTGAGGGTCCTCCGTCTGCAAACGGCATGCCAGGCATACACCATGTGCTGGCGCGTACCATCAAGGATACGTTCTGCCGCTACAAAACGATGCAAGGGTATCAGGTGCATCGTAAAGCCGGGTGGGATACCCACGGTCTGCCGGTAGAACTGGGAGTGGAGAAAAAATTAGGTATCACCAAGGAGGATATTGGCAAGAAGATCAGTGTGGACGAGTACAACGCTGCTTGCCGACAGGAAGTGATGAAATATACCAAGGAGTGGACCGCCCTAACCAAACAGATGGGTTACTGGGTGGATCTTGAGCACCCGTATATAACCTATGACAATAAATATATCGAGACGCTGTGGTACCTGCTCAAGCAGTTGTACAAGAAAGGTTATCTATACAAGGGTTACACCATTCAACCGTACTCGCCAATGGCAGGTACGGGACTCAGTTCGCATGAGCTTAACCAGCCCGGCTGCTACCGCGATACAAAAGATACAACTTGTACCGCCAAGTTCAGGCTTCCTGACGGAAGGTTTATCATAGCCTGGACAACCACGCCGTGGACGCTGCCTTCGAACACCGCTCTATGCGTAGGGCCGAAGATTGACTACGTAGAAGTTGTAGCACCGAACGGAGAGCATATCATCCTTGCCGAGGCTCGTTTGGACGCCTATAAAAAAGAACTGTGCGCCACCGATTCCGACGGCAATCTGCTTGCTCCGAATATCGTTGCGCATTTCAAAGGCAAAGACCTGGTAGGCTGGCGTTACGAACAACTATTCCCCTGGGTTAAGCCTGTGGATTACAACAAAGAGCAGAACCTGATTATCGACCGCAGTGCCGATGCGTTCCGCGTGATAGCAGGCGACTACGTAACCACCGAGGACGGTACGGGTATCGTACATATTGCGCCAACTTTCGGTGCAGACGACAAGCGCGTGGCGGAAGCAGCGGGCATACCCGCATTGTACATGATTACCAAGAACGGCGAGACGCGACCGATGGTAGACTTTACCGGTAAGTACTGGCTGATTGACGAACTCAACGAAGATTTTGTGGCTAACTGCATCAACACCGAGTTGTACAACGTATGGTCAGGCCAGTTTGTAAAGAATGCTTACGACAAGGCAAACTTCTGGACCGACAATCGCTACGACGAGCAGAAAGCTCTGAAGGCTGAGAATATCGATATCCGTCTGTGTATGCAGATGAAGCAGGCCGGCACGGTGCTGAAGATTGAGAAGCACGTGCACAACTACCCGCATTGCTGGCGTACCGACACGCCTATCGTGTATTACCCGCTCGACTCGTGGTTCATACGTTCCACAGCCGCACGTGATGAGATGATTGCCTTGAACAAAACCATCAACTGGCAACCCGAATCGACCGGCACAGGCCGCTTCGGTAAATGGCTGGAGAACCTGAACGACTGGAACCTCTCACGTTCGCGCTACTGGGGCACACCTCTGCCTATTTGGCGCACTGAGGACGGGCAGGAGGAGATATGCATCGGTAGTATCGAAGAACTGTTTGCCGAGATCGACAAAGCTGTGGCAGCCGGAGTGATGAAAGCCAACCCGTGGCCGAACTTCAAGGTAGGCGACTACTCGGCGGAGAACTACGCCCCGAGCGTAATCGATCTGCACCGTCCGTATGTGGATTCGATAGTCCTGGTTTCGCCTACCGGCAAACCTATGCGCCGCGAACTGGACCTCATTGACGTTTGGTTCGACTCCGGCGCTATGCCCTACGCACAGAACCACTATCCGTTTGAGAACGCCGATGCCCCGCGCACTGCGGACTTCATCAGCGAAGGTGTTGACCAGACCCGCGGATGGTTCTTCACGCTGCATGCCATCCATACGATGATTGAGGGACAGGTGGCATTCCGCAACGTGATAAGCAACGGACTGGTGTTAGACAAAGCCGGTAACAAGATGTCCAAACGTTTGGGCAATGCCGTCGATCCGTTCGGCGCAATGGATCAGTACGGGGCAGATGCCGTACGCTGGTACATGCTGACAAACAGCGCTCCTTGGGATAACCTGAAGTTCGACCCCGAAGGAGTAGCAGAGGTGCGCCGTAAGTTCTTCGGCACGCTATACAATACCTACGCGTTCTTTGCCCTATATGCCAATGTGGATGGCTGGTCAACCGACAGTGCCAACCATGTGGTATATTCGGAGATTGACAGGTGGATATTGTCGAAACTCAACTCGCTCATCCAGGAAGTGACGGCCGCTTATGAGGCTTATGAGCCTACGAAAGCAGGACGTGCTATCTCGGACTTTGTGCAGGACGACCTGAGTAACTGGTATGTGCGCCTGAACCGCAAGCGTTTCTGGGGCGGTGAGATGGATGCCGACAAGCAGGCTGCTTACGGTACGCTGTACACTTGCCTAAAGACTATTGCCCAACTCATGGCACCCAACGCGCCGTTCTATGCCGACCGTCTCTATCGTGACCTGACAGGCACCAGCGTGCATCTGGCTGATTGGCCTAAGGCTGACACGGCGATGATTAACACCGATCTGGAACGCTCGATGTATCTGGCCAACCAGGCAACATCGATGATTCTCTCACTCCGTAAAAAAGCCGAGAAGAACGTGCGCCAGCCGCTACAGAAAGCCGTTATTCCTGTACAGGACGAACAGACTCTGCAAGCGTTGAACCACGTGGCTGACCTGATACGCGCCGAGGTGAATGTAAAAGAACTGGACATCGTGCCGGCAGAAAAGTCAGAAGTCAAACTGGTAAAGAAGATCAAACCTAACTTCAAGGTGCTCGGCAAGAAAGTCGGAGCACAAATGAAAGCCGTGGCTGCAGAGATTAGTGCCATGACGCAGGAGCAGATAGCGCAGATGGAAACAGAAGGCTACTACCAATTGTCGGCGGTTGATTATCAATTGATCCCCGAGGATGTGGAGATCCTGACCGAGGATATGACCGGCTGGCTCGTGGTGAACAACGGCGTGTTGACTATAGCTCTGGACATCGAGCTGACGAGTGAACTGATCGAGGAAGGTATAGCTCGCGAACTGATCAACCGACTGCAGAACCTGAGAAAGTCCAGCGGATTGGATATAACCGACCGCATCCATGTGCAGATCGTTCGCAACGACACTATCAATGCTGCCGTGGAGCATTGCAGCGAGTATATCGCTTCGCAGGTGCTTGCGAACAGCATCACCCTGGTGGATAACATGACTGACGGCGCAACCATCGAGGATATGAACCTCACGGTCAAGATAACCAAAGCATAACAAATCATCCGCCAGACTTGACGGATACAAACCAAATAATGTATGAAAAAGTTTTATTATCTGGCGTTCTGCGCCATCGTTAGTTTGACTCTGACGGCCTGCTTTGGCGGTCCGAGCAACAACACTCCCGCCTACAGTCTAAGTGACCTGCAGGGATTATGGCAGGAGAACAACACCGAGCACTTCGTACGCTTCACCACCGAGCAATCCGACGAAGCCGATTATCTCTACGGCCGCGAGTGGCATGAGGATGAAGATGTGATAGAGCAGGACTTGATTGACAGCCGCGAGGAATTGGGGCATCCGGGTAACGGATGGTTTAAGTACAAGTTCGTGACTTCCAACGGCGAACTGACAGAGATTCACCTGCTGGATAACGGCGGAGCAGAGATACCCAAGATATACTACGTAACCAAACTGGCAGATGGTCAGTTGGAGTATTACGAGAAAGACCATCAAGGCATTAAGTTCTATTATACCAAAATTGTCTCTTTGGCGAACTAAATTTTTCAGTATATGAAAAGGGCTCTAAAGATTATCGGCTGGACGCTGCTGGGTATCGTGCTGGCGGTAGTGATTGTAGCGTGCATAGCAATGTACGCAGTGTTCACACCTGCCCGCCTGACTCCTATCGCCCGCGAAGCTGCAGGTAAGTTCATCACCTGCCAGTATGAGATTGGCGAAGTGGATCTGACGTTCTTCTCCACCTTCCCGCGCTTCGGACTGCGTGCTGACGGACTATTGCTCATCAATCCTATGCAGGGAGCACAGAACGATACCGTAGTGGAAGCCAAACATGTAGTAGCCAAAGTGGATGTGCGGGAGTTCTTGACCAGAAAGAACTTGCATGTGTATGAGGCTACGCTAGGCGGAGCGAGTGTGAACTTCTTCATTGCACCCGATGGCGAAAACAACCTCTCGGTGTTCGTCAGTTCGCCTGACACGACCGAGGAAGATGATTCGGAGTTCTCGTTGCCTTTCAAGTCGCTTGAAGTGGACGGTCTGCGCGTACAGGCTCGTGCTGTCACGTTTGTGGATGCCAAGGATACCATAACCGCATCACTTGGTCAAACCGAATTGTCGGCGAAAGCGTCAAGTTGGGATGATATACGTGTCAAGCTGGACGCCAATGATGTGTGCGCACAAATCAAAGATGCGACCTATGCCGACAGTCTGCATCTGACACTCGATGCCCCGTTGGCTGCTAATTTGGAGGATATGCACTTCACACTGCGCAAAGCCAAACTGGCAATCAATGAGTTTGAACTGGGCGTGGACGGTGATGTGACACTCGGTGATGTGATAGATATGGATGTCAATCTATCCACAGGAAAATGGCAAGTCAAACCGCTGCTGGCACTTGTGCCTGCCAAGTTCGCGGAAAGTCTCAAAGACCTTGATGTGGACGGCAAGCTCCAACTCGATGCTACTGCCAAAGGACAACTCGGCAATGAACAAATGCCGCTCGTAACTGCACATCTGTCACTTGAGGATGGCGAAGGCAGTTACAAACCGCTGCCATACACCTTGCGCGACCTGTCGCTCAATGCCGATGCCGATCTTAATCTCAACAAAGGTCAGGCATCCAATGTGACCATCAACAGTCTGGCTGCCAAAACCAAGAAAAGCGAACTGTCAGCCAAAGGCGAAGTAAACGACTTGCTGGGCGATATGCTCATCGACCTGCAAGTAGCGCTCGATGCCAACCTGCCGGACTTCGCATACTTCCTTCCTAAAAACATGCAACTGGCCGGTGGGGCGAAAGGTACAGTTGCGGCATGCATCAAACTGGATGACCTAAAGAAAATGAATCTGGGCAAGGGCAAGATCAATGCCGACCTGACTCTGACCGATCTTCATTATGCTATGGATTCGATGGTAGCAGACCTGGGCAAGACGCAAGCCAAGGTGCAGATACCTAATGCTGCACCCAGCAAACCCAAGGTAAACTGGGCACGTATCGACTTGCAGACCGATGGGGTGGATTTCAGTATGGCTACACCGCTGGCGGCTAAGTTGCAGAAGTCGGTCATTCGTCTGGAAGCAGGCGATGTGCTGTCGAAAGACCCCGTACTGTATGCCGCAGTAGACCTGCAATCCGATTATCCGATTGAGGCTCAGATGGACTCGATGGGCGGCGTGATTGATGCTCCCAAGCTGAACGCTTACGCCGAGTATAACACCAAGGACACAACCGTTATGCCCGTGCTGCAAGCCAAACTGGACTGCAAGGCACTGGACGGGTTCTTCAAGGACATAAGCGGCAAACTGCAGGCTACGCAACTGGAAGCATCAGTCAGCGGTGGACGCAAAGACAAATCCGCTCCACGCCTGAAAGCCAAGATCAATACCCGGGCTCTGCAGGCGAAAATGGGTGATGAACTGGCAGCCAAGACAGGCGCGCTGGCTCTGGAAGCAGCGGCTCGATACAATGCCAAAGGACAGAATGTACTGCTTCAGTGGAATCCACGTCTGAAAGTAAACCTAAAGAAAGGTGAGGTGCGACTGCCGCAACGACTACCCGAACCGGTGTTTATCCCTTCGATAGAGTTCAGTTACTCCAACCGCGACATGGATATTGACAACTCACGTATCGAACTCGGCAAGTCGGACTTGAACCTGAAAGGTCATGTGCATAATATAGGCAAATGGTTCCGTCACGACACGATACTGGAAGGTCAACTGGAACTTATATCCGATCATTGCGATATCAATCAACTGATGGCGTGGTTCAGCGATGATGAAGGCAGTGAAGAGTCCGGTGCAGCCGAGAGCCAGGAAACAAAGGTTGAGAGCCAAGAGCCGCAAGCTGAGAACGAGACTGCAAAAGAATCCGAACCGTTCCTGGTTCCGAAAGATGTCAATCTGGCACTCAACACACACATGCGCGATGTGGATGTGTTCAATCAGAACGCCAAAGATCTGAAGGGGGGTATATATGTCAACAACGGTATATTGATATTGGACGAGGTGGGCTTCGTATGCAAGGCCGCCAAACTGCAACTGACCGCTATGTACCGCACTCCCAGAAAGAACCACCTGTACCTGGGTATGGATTATCACATGATTGATGTGGATATCGACGAACTGCTCTCGATGATTCCCGACCTGGAGCAGATGATGCCTATGCTCAGCAGTTTCAAGGGTGCGGCTGAGTTCCACCTGGCTGCGGAGACGTACCTGAACAGCCAGTACAAACCGAAGATGAGTACCCTGCGCGGTGCTGCATCGCTTACCGGCAAAGATCTGGTAGTACTGGATGGCGAGACCTTCAGCACCATCAGCAAACTGCTGCTGTTCAACAAGAAAACCGAGAACCGTATCGACTCTATCAATGCTGAGATCACTGTGTATAAGAACGAGATCGACGTTTATCCGCTGTGCGTGCAAATGGACAATTACATGGTAGCTCTGGGCGGACGGCATAACACGAACATGACGTTCGACTACGATATCAATGTGCTCAGTCCTATCTATTTGGGTGTGAATGTCAGCGGTACGATGGATGATCTGAAGATCAAACTCGCCAAGTGCAAGTTTGCACAGGACTTCAAGCCGCACTGGTATCAGAAAGCCGATACGCAGTCGCAGGAACTGCGTGAGCGTATCAAGAAGTCGATGGAGAAGAATGTGCGTATTCGATAGATCGCTACGCTGAAAGAGTAAAGACCAAAACTACACAAACAATGAAGAAAATTATTATTTTAGGAGCAATTGCTATGAGTTTGTTAGCATGCAACAAGACCAATCCGCTGTTGGACCAGCCTGCTACGCCTTACGGTGTGCCGGCGTTCGACCAAGTAAAAACAGAACATTACCTGCCGGCCTTCGAAGAGGCTATCCGTGAGAACAAAGCCGAGATTGACGCTATCGTCAACGGCGATCCGATAGCTACTTTTGAAAATACCATCGAGGCGTTGGACCGTAGTGGCCTGCTATTGGATCGCGTGACCGGCGTGTTTTTCAATGTGCTGGAAGCTGACGGAAACGATGAGATGGATGCCATAGCCGAGAAAGTTAGCCCTATGCTGTCGGAACTATCGGCATACATCATACTGAACGATGCACTGTTTGAGCGCGTGAAGGCTGTATATGATGTACGCAATGAACTGAACCTGACTGCAGAGCAGATGCGTCTGCTGACAGAGACCTACAAGAGTTTTGCCGACAACGGTGCCAACCTGCCTGCAGACAAGAAGGAACGTCTGAAACAGATCAACGAAGAGTTGGATTTGCTGTCATTGCAGTTCGGCAGAAACGTTGTAGCCGAGACGAACAGCTGCCAGCGTTTCATAACCAACGAAGAAGAACTGAAAGGTCTGCCCGAGAGCGCCAAAGCTTTTGCAGCAGAGGAAGCCGCAGCTGCCGGTCATCCCGGAGAGTGGCTGTTTACTCCCAAACGCACATCGTTCACACCGGTGCTGCAATATTGCGAGAACCGCGAGCTGCGCAAGCAACTGCTGATGGATTATACCACTCGCGCCAATCATGACAATCAGAACGACAACAAAGCCGTTATAATCCGTGAGATGCAACTGCGCATTGAGCGTGCCAACCTGTTCGGCTATGCCAATCCTGCCGACTATATCCTGAAGGACTGCATGGCCAAGGATCATCAGACCGTTGACGCTTTCCTGCAATCCGTATGGGCGCCCTCGCTGGCTGCTGCCAAGCGTGAGGCTGCCGAGTTGCAGAAACTGCTGGACGCTGACCTTCCGGGCGAGAAACTGCAACCATGGGATTGGTGGTACTATGCCGAGAAACTGCGCAAAGCCAAATATGCGTTGGACGAGGAAGAGATCAAGCCATATTTCGAACTAAGCAATGTGCGCAAAGGCGCGTTCGGCGTGGCAAACAAACTCTATGGCTTGCAATTCGAGCCGCTGCAGGATATGCCGGTTTATAACCCCGAGGTCGAGGTGTTCAAGGTAACGGATGCAGCAGGCGAACTGATAGGTATCTTGTACACCGACTACTTCCCCCGTGCCGGCAAGCGTCCGGGTGCATGGATGAACCAGATTCTGCCGCAGTATATCGATGCCGATGGCGTAGATCATCGTCCGGTAATCATCAACGTAGGCAACTTCAACAAACCTGCAGCCGGCAACCCGTCGCTGCTGTCGATGGATGATGTGGAGACTCTGTTCCATGAGTTCGGTCATGCCTTGCACGGACTGCTCAGCCGCGCTCATTACAAGAGCCTGAGCGGAACGAACACACCGCGTGACTTCGTAGAACTGCCTTCGCAGTTCATGGAGAACTATGCTTACGAGCCTGAGGTGCTGAAGACCTACGCCTTCCACTACCAGACAGGCGAAGTTATACCTGATGAACTGATTCAGAAGATCAATGCAGCCGGCAAGTTTAATCAGGGATTTGTAACAACAGAGTTGCTCTCAGCATCTATTCTGGATATGGATTTCCACGAGTTGACCACGGCCGAAGGATTGGATGTCAACACCTTTGAGCAGCAGAGCCTGAACAAGATGGGAATGATCGACGAGATTATCGTTCGCTACCGTCCTACGTTCTACAACCATATCTTCACTACCGGCTACGAAGCAGGTTACTACAGCTATACATGGTCGGCCGTGCTGGATGCCGATGCGTTTGTTGCTTTCATGGAGACAGGTGACCTGTTCGACCCGGCCACTGCCGTCAAGTTCCGTCACTTGCTGGAGCAAGGCGGCACGCGCGATGCGCAGGAGTTGTATCTTGAGTTCCGCGGCAAAGAGGCTGACCCGCAGCATCTGTTGCGCAGAAAAGGTTTTGTGGAGTAACAGGTGAGATACTTCCTCAGACATATAACCGAAATGAGTATGCCGGTAGTACTGTTGCTGCTGGTATGCTCATTGGCTATGTGGACTGTGGATTATATCCGTATGCCTGAGCAGTGGATACAACTGCTCGCTACGCAAACTCTGGTGCTGGTGTGCGCGGTTATGTTATGTGCCGTGCTCTATCGTGCCAAGGCTACTGCCCGATTCACACTGCTGCCTGCAGTGTTGTACGTCTCGGCTATGGCGGTACTACCGCTGTTGCGGATACATTGGCAGCCGCAGTTGGTAGTGGCAGTGCTGCTATTTTTTTTGTACGCAACGCGTGATATGTCCGATACCCATGAACCCAACGGCTTGGTGTTCTTTGTAACTATCCTACTGTGCCTGACATCGTTGCTTATGCCTGATGCATTATGGTGTGTGCCGATGATATGGATAGTAGTGTTGCTGCAGGGAGCATTCACGTTCAGAACAATCATGGCATCGTTGCTGGCCATAGCTCTGATATGTATCTATTACGTGCTGGCGATGTATATCGGTCGGGCGGAGATGTGGGATTATTCGGTTCTGATTGATCGGCATTGGTTTGCGCAGCAATTGCCGGTATGCCTGACAACTTCCATAGGAATCATGTTGCTTGCGTTTCTGCTCATCACCGGCGGTGCGTTCCTCCGCAGTTCGTATGACTTGGTCAGTACGCGCATGCTGCTTTATCACACTGTGCTGTGGGGCTTGCTGTCGGCACCGCTGATTGTGTTTTCCGTAGCTGAACCGTATAATTGGGTAATGTTGCCGTTCACATTGTCAGCAGTGACGGGTATTTATCTGCTGCAGAGGCAGAGCGAGTCACGAGGCGTTACGTTTCTGCTTTACCTGACCGGTGTTGTAACGCTATACCTGTGGAATATATTAGCCCTGTAATCGTACGCTACTATGAATCGCATTATTGAAGAACAGATACGTTTGCTGCTATGCGAAGACGATGTGGCATTAGGCAGCTTGCTGGCCGACTACCTGCGTCGGTTGAACTTCGAAGTTGACCTGTGTGACAATGGCGAAGAGGGATTGGCATGCTTCCGCCAGCGGCACTATGACCTGTGTCTGCTCGATATCAATATGCCCCAGAAGAACGGCTTCGAACTGCTGGAAGATATCCGCAAAATAGGCAGCGAAGTACCTGTAGTATTTTTGACCGAACGCAAGGCGACGGAAGATATGTTGCGCGGATATGCTCTGGGTTGCGATGACTATCTTGTCAAGCCCTGTCCGATGGATATACTGCTGTGCAAGATTAGCGCTATCATGCGCCGGTGCCAGTTGGGCAAGAAAAATACTGAGGTGGAGTTTGACCTGGGCAACGGAGTGCATTTCGACTCCGTACGGCAAACCATCGGTCAAACGCATCTCTCTGCCCGCGAAAGTGACCTGCTGCTCATCTTGTGCCGAAATATCAACCAGACGGTGGAGCGCAATCTGATTCTGCGTTCGTTGTGGCGTCAGGAGTCATACTTCGCCAGTCGCAGCCTGAGTGTGTATGTCAATCACCTGCGCAAGCATCTGGAGGGTGCAGATGTGCATATCATAGGTGTGCATGGCATTGGCTACAAATTAATTCGTAACTCATAATTCACCATGAAGCGTATATTGGTTTTACTAACCGGTGGTACCATTACCATGGTTCGCAGTCACCAGTCCGGAGCTTTGCGTCCGGCTGATGTGGATACGTTCAAGGATTTTGTGCCTGAACTGTTTGTGAATGAAGATGTGCAGATCGAGATGCTGCCGTTCACGCCGCTCATCGACTCGTCGGACATCTGTCCGGACAACTGGGTGAGGATGGCTGCCGTCATTGCCGACAACTACCTGCGCTACGACGGCTTTGTCGTCCTGCACGGCACGGACACCATGTCCTACTCCGCTTCGGCACTGTCATTTATGCTCGAGAACCTCGCCAAACCGGTTGTCTTCACAGGCTCGCAGCTGCCGGTGGGTGTGCTGCGGTCCGATGCCAAGGAGAACCTGCTCACCGCCATCGAGATTGCTGCGGCGGAGGATATCCAGGGCAAGCCTGTCGTGCCCGAGGTGACCATCTTCTTCGAGGACAGCCTCTTCCGCGCCAACCGCACCACCAAGAAGAACGCCGAGCACTTCGAGGCGTTCGATTCGTACAACTATCCCTCGCTGGCGAAGGTCGGCGTACATATCCAGTACCGTACGAACCTTATCCGCTATCCGGACAGCAATGCGCCGCTGTTCACCCATCTGCACACCTGCACGGATGTAGCCATACTCAAGCTCTTCCCCGGCATCAACGAATCTGTTGTGTGCGCCGTGCTGAACACACAAGGCTTGCGTGGTGTCGTGCTCGAGACCTACGGTTCGGGCAACGCGCCATCGGCGCAATGGCTCTATCAGGCACTGAAGGAAGCGACGGACAGAGGCGTCATCATTGTCAACAAGACGCAGTGCTCCATGGGCTCGGTGGATATGGGGCAGTACGAAGTCGCACGCAACCTGCTGAAGGCGGGTGTCCTGTCCGGCTACGACATAACGACAGAGGCACTGCTCACGAAGATGATGACACTCTTCGGCGAGATACCCGACAATCCTGACAAAGTCAAGCAGCTGCTCAGCCGTCCTCTCTGCGGCGAGATGACCATCGGCTGACCACCGTGCCAACTCATAACTAACGTAGCGTCAGCCATGACTCACCGCACGTATATAGTATTGCTGTTGCTCTGCCTGCTGTCCGGCATGCAGGGGACGGTATGTGCCACCTCACAATCTTCACCTTTCACTTTTCATGAGGCGCGGCAGACGCTTGCCGCGGCGGACAGCATGCGCGTGAACGAGGGCAGGCTGTATGACGACAGCCTCGCGCTGGCGGAGGCGTTCGCCACAACGGGCAAGTGGAGGTATATCTATCCTAATGATTACGCACGCGCGTGTTATTACTATGGTTACATGCTCCGTCAGCATGGCGACCAGGTTGCCGCCATGCGCGCGTTCATCGCAGGCACCCATGCCCCGTATATCCAACGTGTCGTCCCTCTCCCCTGGTTCAACGATTACCATATCCTCGGACGCATCTACAGCAACATGGGCACCATGTGCCATCTGGTGGATGAGTTCCAACTGAGCTATACCATGTACGAACATTCCGCCGAAGCCTTCCGCAAGGCAGATGACACGATTGCCTATTACTACGCACTTAACGACATGGCTCTGGAACTCGCCGAGCAGAAGTTGCACGACGAAACACTCGCCTTGCTGGATAACATTGAACAGAACTGCACGGATAGCGGCGTCCTGACTAAGTTATGGGAAACAAAGGCGATATTATATTATAACCTCGAACAATATGATTCGACTATCAACTGCGCACAAGAATTATATTCACGAGGATATCATGCTGCTACCGGTTATGTAAAAGAGGCTCAGGCATATTGGCGTCAAGAGAACAATGATTCTGCACTACATTACGCAAATGTCGTGATGTTACATCCTTATGCAACAAGCAAAGACAAGTACAACGTGTTGCATATTCTTGCTTACGACAATCATACGGCTGATGCAGACGACATTAAAAAGTATACAGCAGAACGCTCGGATATTGACAAGGATATACTTGATCCGCTACACATTCAACTTCAACAGGCAATAGATTTACTTATAAGAGAACAAGAGCCCAAGACCAAATATACACCAATTATTATATTGGGTTGCATGATGCTGCTCATTGTCGTATATCTTCTGATACGCAGGCAACTCAAGGCGCGTGCATACCGCATCAGGGAGAAAGAATCCGAATTGTCAACCAAAGAGCACGAACTACAGCAGTCTCGGACCTCACATCGTCAGGCACTGGTGCAAGAGGTGGAAAAAACCTGTCGCAGTTTGCGTGCTAAAAGCAATCTATGCTCCAGACAGGGAATGGAGGACTACACGTCTGTTAAAAAGCTTGTCAACAAGAGACTCAACATGCTTGTGGATAAACTTGAAGCGACACACGTTTTATCGGAGCGGAAGATAAAGTTCTGCATACTGGTCCTGCTACAGGTTCCGCAAAAGCAAATAGCTGATATACTGACATATTCCTCTGAAAGTATCAAGAATACTAAAGCCAGTATTGCCAAAGACTTGAAAATTTCATCATCAGAACTTCGCAATTATCTTATTGACAAGGTTTTAGAAGAGCCGTAAGAACGCTGTTTTTCTACCTCTCAAATTTTAATTTTGTCACAACATGCACAAAATGAGCGTGTTGCGCAAAATCATTTTTCTACCATGTTTTTACGAAGAGAAAAAATCCGGCTCTTCATTATCGCATATCTTACAGTTAATCAGATATTTGCAGACAGCAATAATTTGCTGTTTTTGAACCTATGCGCATCCTGATTTCGTCACAACATGCACATTATGAGCATGTTGTATGAAGTCATTTTTGCACCATAAAAATTTGCACATGTCCGAATTTTTGTGTACCTTTGCACCCGAAAACCGCGAAGGGGCATTTCGTGTGCATTTGATTAGGTCTAATTAATACTATCACCAACAAATACCATTCTATCATGAAAAAACAACTTTTTGTATGGCTTTTCGCAAGCCTGTTCCTATTAGCCGTTCCGGCAGCACAAACATTTGCTTCTGACGATGAAGTAGAAATCACATTATTGGAAGTGTCGGGCTTCCTTCCTGGCGATGACCCGTTCAGCACTCCTGATCAGGAAGGGGATACTCCTCCTCGCCCCAATGATTTCCGCGCCACGATTACCGGCAGTACACTTGAAATTTCTTCTGGTATGCATGATGCGCGCGTGATAGTAAGGAACAGCAGCAATGTCCAGGTTCTTGACCGTCAGTTCGTCGGTGGCACCATTGAGCAACTCCCCTTGGCTGGTTTATACAGCCTTGAGATCCAAAGCGGCTCACTCACGCTCGTAGGAGCATTTGAGGCGCAATAAAAGAATCCGTTTCTCCGTTCCCGTACTTCATTGCATGGGAGCGGAGAAACTATAATTTATTTAACTCATAAACGTATTACGATGAAGAAACTTATATTATCATTCGCCATGCTGATGAGCATTTCGTTCTGCATGGCACAGATGGCTCCCATCAACCAGACACCTGCACAACTCGCAGAACAGATGGTGACAGCCATATCCCGTGATGTGACGCTCACAACGGAGCAACAGAGTCAGATTACAACCATTGCAACGCAGTATTTTACCGACCTGAGGAATGCCGCACAAAGCACTCCACAAGAACGTACGGGATTATATGAACAATTCCAACATTCGCTGCAAACGATAATGACAGATGAGTTATATATGCAGTGGCAAGCATTCATTGAGGCTCGTATGCAACAATCTTTAGGTTCACAACAATAAATAAACATAGACATATGAAAAGGATAATATTATTCATTCTTTTGATTTCAATATCAATTTGTGGCTTTTGTGACGAACCTGTTTCGTGCTCAGATTATCAGTCTGCATTATTGTCAAATGATGAAGATACATGTCTTGTATTAT
This sequence comes from Paludibacteraceae bacterium, assembly GCA_017525455.1. Lineage (GTDB taxonomy): Bacteria > Bacteroidota > Bacteroidia > Bacteroidales > Paludibacteraceae > Colicola. Next base: position 3,671 of record JAFXSS010000109.1, on the reverse strand, counting down.
GTGAAGAAGATTATCATCCGCGTTATTTCCCTAATGGTTATTTGAATGAAGAACCAATTACAAAATTTGTTGATTTAACAGATACGGCTATCTATTCAATCAGCGGACATGTGGAAATGACCTCTCTTGACATGGTCGACTTTATCTATATTCGTGAGGTGCGGGCAGATTCAAGCACTATTCGCCTGTTAGGAAGTTATTCGGGAATACAAGATATTCAATTATATACAATGCGTACAAGATATATAGCTATTGACATCTATTGTTACAATGGTGCTGTATCCAGTACTTCCGGATATACCATTTGCATTAGCCCTGTTGAACAAACATCAATCATCAATGCAACGATAGCCGATAAATTAGGCATCGGCACAACAAACCCGACTGCATCTCTTGATATCGTAGGGGATATTAAAGTTAGAGATAATGGGCATGTTTTTTCTATCACCCAAGGCCCACGTAATGTGAATTTTAACACAGACGCATTGGGCTTTACTTTTAATAAACGAATACGCGGAAGCGCATCAAATGGAGAACTAATCATTCAAACACAAAGCGGATATACAGAAATAGGAGCTTCTAATAGTGCATATTCGCACTTCTATACCGATATGCCCGGATTTTATTTTAATAAGCCCCTTACGATTAACGAGGGGGTTATACGCTCTTACATCAATTGCGACCTGAAACTAAAAACCTTCTCCACTACGCGCATGACAATTCTTAATTCAAACGGGAATGTTGGTATAGGAACAGAAGCACCACAATATAAATTGGATGTCGTAGGTACAATACACGCAGACACGCTCACATCATCTACTATGCAAGCGAACACACTCCTGACAAATGCAATTACTACATCAGGCGTACAAACAAACACACTACAGTCTAGTGCTATTACAACATCAGGTATTCAGACAAGTTCGCTTCAATCTGATAGCGTAAGATCCAATGTAATCAAAACTGGCGCGATTTTTGTGGATTCTGCTTATGGGGCAGACTTTGTGTTTGACAACAATTACCAGTTGCGCTCGCTGCAGGATGTATATTCATACATTCAAGAGCATGGGCATTTGCCGGAAATCCAATCCGCTACAGACATGCAGCAAAATGGAGTAAATATGTCCGAGTTCCAGATCCAACTTCTGCAAAAGATTGAGGAACTGACATTGTATGTGATAAAACAAGAGCAGACAATACAAGAGTTGCGCACTGAATTGGAAACTCTAAAATAATCTCTAAAAAAATCATATCATGAAAGCTCAAATCTTTTTACTGCTATCTGTTATAACAATTACTTCTTGTACTTCACAATCACTGGACAGCAATCCTATGCAGTTACCATGGCTGGATTCTGTTACGGTTTCAGAAGATCCGGGAATCCTAATCACTCCCCCGTTTTTTGGTAGCCCTATAGGAACCGGCAGAATGTTGTTCATCAAATTCAAAAAGGAAGAGTACAAAAAATATATTATAGCAGAACCCGCCATAGAAGATGGTTATTATACCTTCCGGTGGTCTTGGGGAGTAAATGCAGAAAAGTTAGTAGGTTCATCCCCATTCATAGATCTTCCTAACGGATTCGTAGCCGTAGATTGGAAGTGGGGAGCAGGCTTTATATATGAGCCATACATCCTACTTTTAAATAAGCAATGGAACTCGTTCAAGCGATATGACCAAAAATGGACGTATGATGATGTCTATCAGCCTGAGGTTCATGAGTTAGTCGAAGAAGCTTGGGCTGTCGGTTACCCGCATTTGGACTGGTATTTCGGAAATTATAGAATTCCCGTCAATCCGGATACCAAATTGCCTGCTAATGTTTGTGCGTATGTACTTAAATCATTCTATTCCTATGATGATATAAGCCCTGCGGAAATACCATATCTCAAGCAAGCCATCAAGGAGGAAGATAAGCGTTTTAAAACATATCTGCAAATGGTAAAGAAATTGATAGAATCAGGTGAATACAAAACAGAATGTCAATTATGGAAAGACTAAAAATACACATATTATGCTTAGTCCTTGTGTGTTGCTATAGCACCTCGTCTGCTTACAGAATATCAGAACATGATGCGGCAGAGATGGCATTAATCCATTTCCGTCAACAAGCAGAAATGTCAGAGGATAATTCAACCGAAGCAAACACCACCAATAAAAGGGATTTGAATATTTCCACAATATCATTATTAGGGAAATCCCCTTTGTATGTTGTCAATTACCGTGACGGCGGTTGGGCTTTGATTGCAAGTGATTCAAAAGTCAAACCAATACTGGCTTACTCCAACAGCGGAACGTTTCCTGCTATTGATGATATGCCTCCTGGCATGAAATGGTTATTCTCACAATATGAGGATGTTGTAGCACAAGCAAATAATGATTCTCTTATGACAGTCAAGCATGATGGATGGAATGATCTTAACGATAATAACCCGCGAAGAAATAATCGGGCATCAAGTCCTGTCATCTTAGACCGTATAAGAGATGTAAAATGGGGACAAGGTTCTGGTAATGACGGCCGTTGTAATAGACAGTATAATTTATACTGTCCAACCTATTACACTCCCCAATGCGAACATACAGTCACCGGATGTGTGGCAACGGCTCTTGGGCAAATATTGTGGTATTATCAATGGCCTAATTATGCTAATGTTCCGGACACTATCATTCCTGATTTTTCTTTGAAGATTTCCTCATGGCCTGATCCACTTACAACAAGAGATGCATATTATTATTACGATCAAATGCCAACTGCCCTAAATAAAGATTCAACAGCATTACAAGAGCATGCCATTGCCTCACTATTGCGCGATTGCGGTTATTCAGTTAAGATGTACTATGGTCCAAATAGTTCGAGTGCTTTCCCATATAATGTACCTTCGGCATTAAAACGTTTTTTCTCATATAGTCAGAGTGCAACACGTATCATAAAAGGCAACAATAATGCGAGTGATTCTATAATGACTACAACTCTTAAAAATGAGATAGATAATGGACGCCCAGTATTTTACTATGGATATGGTCCTGAAAATGAAAATGGAGAACATGGCGAAGGACATGCCTTTGTAATATATGGCTATAAGGATGATAAATTTTATATCAATTGGGGTTATAATGGCCGATATTCTGATGCGCTATACTCTGTGTCATATATGATTATTCCTTATATATACAATTATAATTATGACCAAGGAGCTATTATCGGTATAGAACCAGATTATTGTGCCACACAAAAAATCAACCCTTCAGATATCTGGGCAACAAATTTTACAAAAGCATATACCGGAAACATTGATATCGGGAATAGGACTATTCCTTCTAATGCTGTAGGAAGTATAACAGCAAGCAATTCCATTCATCTGTCGCATGGCTTTCGAATATTGCCAGGTGCCAAAGTCAGTATCACAATTGACGGAACACCATGTGAATCTATAGGGAATAACAGACAGCATAATCCGGAACGAATTCAGCAAAAGCACAATGTAGAGAACGGCAATAAGTTGCATGACAATACTGACAGATTTTATCTCTCTCCCAACCCCGTTGCATCTATTCTTCACATAAATACATCCGACGAACTTTCGCAGGCAAAGATTTACACCATCAACGGACAATGCGTGCTGCAATCCGCCCAAACGGATATTGATGTCTCAGCCTTGCCGCAAGGCATG
>JAFXSS010000013.1 GCA_017525455.1 Paludibacteraceae bacterium | reverse complement strand
CTCCTTCTTGTTCTTCTCGTCAAGGCTTCCTGTCGGTTCGTCTGCAAGGATGATGTCCGGACTCATCATCAGTGCACGCACTGCGGCTACTCGTTGTTTCTCGCCGCCGGAGAGCTCGTTCGGTTTGTGACTCATGCGTTCGCCCAGTCCCAAATCTTTCAGCAGGCTCTCTGCACGGGGTTTGTAGTCCGTTTCACTCTCGCGCGCAATCATGGCGGGCATGCACACGTTCTCCAGCGCTGTGAACTCCGGCAGCAGCTGGTGGAACTGGAAGATAAAACCGATATGTTTGTTCCGGAATGCCGCTAACTGTTTGTCATTCAGCGAAAAGACATCCTGTCCGTCAATAATCACTTTGCCGCTTGTCGGCCTGTCTAATGTACCGATTATCTGGAGTAGGGTGGTCTTGCCTGCGCCGGACTTGCCGATGATAGACACAATCTCACCTCTCGCCACCTCCAGATGAACACCTTTCAGCACTTCCAGTGTGCCGAACGATTTGTGTATGTCTTGAACTTCTATCATTTGTTGGGTAACATTTATACTGTTTTTTTTCGAACGCTCTGTTCGAAAATTGGACGTTAGTTGTTCTTGGTGATTCTTAGTGATATTTACTGATTGCCGGTACTGTTCTCTGCCCGTATAGGATTCATCCCCTGTACATCCACTCTTTATTCCACCACAATGCAGCAACCGTCCCTCCTTCTTCATTCCACTGCCATTCTCCTGTCGCCGTTCTCCTCTGCGGTTATCGTCACACGTACGGTGTCTTCCGGCAGCAGGGCGTCTATCATGTCGGGCCACTCGATGAAACAGTAGTTGCCGGAATAGAGATACTCCTCCGCACCGAAGTCCATAGCCTCGCGGATATTCTTCAGACGGTAACAGTCAAAATGATACACTTCGCCCTTGTACGGTTGTTCCACGTCATACACATTGACGATGGCGAACGTGGGACTGTTTACCACGTCACTGGTTCCCATCGCCTCGCACAGCGCTTTGATGAATGTCGTCTTGCCGGTACCCATCTGACCGTCGAAAGCAAACACGCGGCGTGGCGCACATTCCTTCAATATCTCCAGCGGACTTACTTTTTCCCCCCGCTCGTTGAGAAGAAGGAGTGATTGCTGACTTTCGGAGTCCTCCGCCTTTTGACTTTCGACTTTCGACTTTTGACTTTTGACTTTTATCGTATAAATACTCATGTTCGTGATTTTTATTCAATTCTCAGAGCGTTATTTTGGACTGAAAATGCTTGTAAAGTGCTGAGCCTCTGCTGTTTCCGAGTAATTCAATCCACTCTTCTTTTTTTGCTGAACTAGCGCGTTTCACAGAGCCGAAATGACGTAGTATCTTCTGCTTTGTTGCAGGTCCAACTCCCTGAATATCATCCAGTTGGCTGTGAATTTGCGCCTTGCTTCGCTTCGCTTTATGGTACGTGATGGCAAAACGGTGTACCTCGTCCTGTATGTTCGTCAGCAGACGGAATACCTCGCTTGTCACAGGCATACTGATTTCCGCAGGAGGAAATCCGTAGAGCAGGGTTTGTGTGCGGTGTTTGTCATTTTTCTTCAGACCGGCAATCGGTATCTTCAGCCCCAACTGCTCCTCCACCGCTTCACGGATGGCGTGCATCTGTCCCAGTCCGCCATCGGCGATGATGAGGTCGGGCATATGTCCTCCTTCGTCCTTCAGGTGCTGGTAACGCCTGCGCACCACCTCACGCATGGATGCATAGTCATCGGCTCCTTCCACTGTCTTGATTTCAAATTTCTTATAGTCGCTCTTGCTCGGTTTAGCCATCCGATAGACGACGCAACCTGCCACGGCGTTGGTGCCTTGTATGTTGGAGTTGTCGAAGCAGTCAATCCATCGGGGCAGAGTAGGGAGGTTCATCATCTGCTGCAGTTCTGTCAGGATTCGGACGCCGCGTTGCTCGGGGTTCAGTTTGTCGTCCTGCTTTAATCGGTCCATCTTGTACTGACGCACATTCTGCATGGCCAGCTCTAACAGCTTTTTCTTGTCTCCTGTGACGGCTATATTGATATGTATCGTCTCATCAAATATGTCCGGTATGAACGGTACTATCACCTCCTTGGTGCTGCTCTCCAGCCGCTCACGTAATTCCATCATTCCGAGGGCTAACAGTTCCTCTTTCTCCTCCTCCATCTTACGGCGGTATTCGATCGTCTGCCCCTGTACGATACATCCGTTATGCACGTGCAGCATGGATATATATACCTTGTCGTCCTGCTCGTCGTAGCCGAACACATCTATATCGCCTGCATGGGTGTTGGTGATGATAGTCTTGCTCTTGAATTGCTCTAACAACTCTATCTTGCGCTTTATCTCCGCTGCCTCCTCATACTTCATTTCAGCCGATTTCATCGACATCTCTTCTTCCAACTGGCGCCCGATTTCATGTGCGTCGCCTTTGATTAGTTTGCGTGCTTGGTCTATCCATTGGCTGTATTGTTCGCTTCCGGGTCTCATCTCGCATATACCGCAGCAGTTGTGCAGGTGATATTTGAGACACACGCGTACCTTGTTTTTAGCGATGGAATCGGCTGAAAGAGGTATATTACAAGTCCGGATAGGGTAGAGTTTGTGTATCAGTTCAAGCACCATATCTACTGTATTGCCGAAGCTGTAGGGACCGTAATACTCTCCGTTCTTCTTGTTGATGGTTCGCGTTTTGAAGATGCGCGGGTACGGCTCGCGCGTGATGCATATGCTCGGGTATGACTTCCCATCCTTCAGCAGAATGTTATAATGTGGCTGGTATTGTTTGATGAGGTTGTTCTCCAACAGGAAAGCATCCTGCTCACTGTCCACTACCACATATCGTATATCTGCTATGTGTGCCACCAACTGACGGGTCTTGGAGGACTGATGG
>JAFXSS010000108.1 GCA_017525455.1 Paludibacteraceae bacterium | reverse complement strand
GGTGCGTTCATGGACTGTGTACAGGCAGTACGTTTCATGGCCACTCGTGAGACGAGCGACATGACCAAACTATTTGCCGAAGGTTCGAGCCAAGGTGGTGCGCTGACTTACGCATGTGCGGCGCTGAGCGATTATCCGTTCTCGGCTATAGCTGCGAACGTGGCATTTCTGGGCGATTATGCTGACGCCATGAACATCGGTGGTCTGGCAGCCGAGATATCCAAACGCTGCAAAGGCTCCATGTCTGATGAAGAGATGCTACGTTTTCTGTCGTACTTTGATACGAAGAACCTCGCCACCCGCATTGAGTGCGCCGTGCTAGCCAGCAGTGGCCTGCAGGACAATGTCTGCCCGCCGCGGACAAACGTCGTGCCGTTCAACAATCTCAAGACTCCGGAAGCAGAGAAAAAGTACATCTTCGGCCCGGAGATGGGGCACGACTACCCCAAAGCCTGGTATACTGAGATGAATGCATTGTTCAAGAGTAAGATGTAAAGGCATTTACCATTTGGACATTTATTTAATCATTTAGCTATTGAGTCAATTATGAAACAATTTGATATTATCGCCTTGGGCGAACTGAATGTGGATCTCATACTCAACCAGATCGAAGGTGAGCCGGAGATTGGTAAGGAGAAGTTTGCCAAGCAGATGACTTTGACCCTCGGCAGCTCAACAGCAATCTTTGCCGCCAATGCTGCGGCTTTGGGTGCAAAAGTTGCCTTCTGCGGCATGATTGGTAATGACAGTTTCGGTGACCTGGTAGAGACCAGTCTGCAGAAGAAAGGTGTGGATACCCGTTTTCTCATCCGTCAGGACAAGTACGCTACCGGCGCAACGATATGCATGAGTTATGACGAGGACCGCGCTAACCTGACCTATCAGGGCGCGATGGATTATATGGGTCTTGCCGATATCAATCCTGAGGTGTTCAAGACAGCCAAGCATATCCACATATCGTCGATCTACATGCAGAGCGGCGTGAAGCGTGATCTGAAACAGATACTCGAACTCTGCCGGCAGAACGGTGTAACCACCTCGCTTGACAGCCAATGGGATCCCGTTGAGAAATGGGACCTCGACTGGAAAGCCATCTTACCGATGGTCACGGTGTTCATGCCCAACGAGACTGAGTTGAAGTTCCTGACCCGCTGCGCTACTCTGGAGGAGGCTATCGAGACTATTCGCCCGTACACCAACGCAGCAGTCATCAAGTGTGGCAGTAAGGGTAGTATCCTGATGCGCAAAGGTATGCCCGACCGTAAGCAGGACGCACTGCTCAACAAGAACGTAGTGGACTGCATCGGTGCCGGCGATTCGTTCAACTCGGGCTTCATCACCCGTCTGGCAGCAGGCGACCCGCTGGATGTATGTCAGCAGTATGGTAATATGACCGGAGCTGTCAACACCACCGCAGCCGGCGGTACGACGGCTTTTACCTGTCGCGAGGATGTAGAGCGCATCGGACGTGAGCGCTTCGGTTGGAGCAGATAGAGGCCGCTTCGCTGAAGGAGAAAAGACGCAATGAAACGACTGATATACACAATGTATCTCGTAGCGCTGGCGCTAAGTGCGTCAGCGGCTACGTGGTACGTGCGTGCAGACGGCGATGACCGCGAGGACGGGCGTAGTTGGGAAACGGCGCAAGGCTCAATTCGGCTAGGCATCGATAATTGTCATGCAGGTGACACGCTGTTGGTGGAGATGGGTACGTATCACGAGGCCATCATTCTGAAGGATGGCATAACCGTTATCGGCGGTTGCACGGCCTACGAACCGTTCGATCGGCGCAGACGTAGCCATCAGCAGAAATCTATCCTTGACGGCAAGAACCTCAGTACGCGAATCATCAGTTGTGAGCAGGATTGTCAGCAACCGACGCGCATAGAGGACTTTGTCCTGCAGAACGCCCGTCATGACCAGCGTGGCGGTGGTGCGTGGCTGAGAGGCAAAGTAACGATGCGCCATTGCATCATCCGCGGTTGCAGCGGCGTGCAGTGCGGAGGCGTGCTGATCAAAGGTGACTTGCCCGAAGCATCTGCCTTGGGCGCCAAAATGGAGGATTGCGTCATTCACAACTGCACCGCTACCGGTCACGACTGGCCTGATGCAGGCGGCGTGGCTAACTTCGACGGCACACTCACACATTGTACAGTCGCTAACTGCTATGGTGACCGCTACGGAGGTATACACAGCGAGAGCTCGGTGTACGATTGTACCTTCTGGGGAAATCTGAACGAGTACGGGTTTGTTGATCCTACTAACTACGTTTCCGACGAGAGTACTTCCGGTACGAGCCGTGCTGACGAGGGCTTTGAGGCGCACTTCTTTGAGCAGCCGTGGCTGAGCAGCGACAATGAGGCGGCTGACGGTCCGCATTTCCGCGACCCGAGTACATTCGTAGGCGTGCCGATCACTGCCGCTGAGGAAGCAATCTTGCTGGCAGCCGATTATAGTGTAGGAGCTCCTTCGCACCGCATAGCCTCTATGCCGCCTGCCTCACCGCGCAATTATCGTCCGGCGGAGATCATTACATTCCCATGCGAGCGAAAAGTAGGCAAACAGATTTATCGCTCCGAGGATTATACAGTGCCTTCGTTCATTGCGTTCCTGCTGGATAACAGGTCAAAACTTGTGTCGAAAGAAGAACCGTATTGCATGGTTGCAAATATTAACGGTGATCCTGCTACGCGCATGGCGTTCTGCTGGTTTACCAACGAAGGTATCAACGACGGCGTGGTGCAACTCTTACCGAAGGCGGATGCTACGGCTAAAGATTTTGAATCATCCAATCAAGGATCTCAAATAATAACTGTTGCAGCCACTGCAACGACCACCGTTCCCCTGCACTATGCTATATCCAGTTCGGGTATATTGAAGGCGGCAGGGTTGGACAAGAATACCGCTTTCCGCTACGTGAGTCATAAGGCTCTGGCGGAGAACCTGACTCCCGGTACTGATTACTCGTGGCGCGTAGGCACCGAAGGGCATTGGAGCGAGATTGCTCAGTTCCGTACAGAGGATAAGAATCAAGATGAATTCAGTTTCATCTATATGACCGACAGTCATATACAGAATCAGGAATATATCGATGCCGCACGCCTATGTGCCGAGGCGGTGGCACGTTACGAGCGCGATGCACGCTTCTGCGTGTTCCCGGGCGATTTTGTAGATACAGGAACAGACAATAACAGTGAATGGGAGTGGGAACGTTGGTTTGAGGAGGTGCTGCGGCCGGTGATCATGCGTATGCCTATCGTTCCTACAGATGGCAATCACGACGACTCGCCGCTGCTGAACTATACCTACCACTTCAATACCGATACGACGTTTAACCTGCAGACGAAGGTTCGTCCGCAGTTCGCGGGTATCAACTACTCGTTTGAGTATGGCGATTTGCAGCTTATCGCCTTCTCCGAGCAGGATTTCTGGCGCGGTGAGTATGACTATGCGGCCGGCACATCGGAGTATCTGGAGCGCGACCTGGGCGGCTGGTTCCGTCGTCAGGTGGCCGCTTACC
>JAFXSS010000107.1 GCA_017525455.1 Paludibacteraceae bacterium | reverse complement strand
TTGATCACACCCGTCACGATGTTAACCGACGGACGCTGGGTAGCCAGGATCATGTGCATGCCTACGGCACGCGCTTTCTGCGTGATACGTGCGATAGGCGTCTCTACCTGTTTGCCTGCCTGCATGATAAAGTCACCGTACTCGTCGATGATAATCACGATGTATGGCAGGAACTGATGATGCAGCGAACCGTCCACCAGTTTGTCGGGATTCAGGCGGCGGTTGACGAACTTCTCGTTGTAATCCTCCAGGTTACGCACGCCGGCATCCATCAGCAACTTATAGCGGTTCTCCATCTCAATAACCAGACTGTTCAGCGTGTTGATCACCTTGTCGCAATCGGTAATAACGACCTGGTTCTCATCTACATCAGGCATAGCTGCCAGATAGTGCTTGAGCAGCGGTTTGTAGGGCGCGAACTCTACCATCTTCGGGTCAACGAGTACCATCTTCAACTCAGCCGGATGTTTCTTGTAGAGCAGACTGGTGATAATAGCGTTGATAGCCACAGACTTACCCTGACCTGTAGCACCGGCTACGAGCAAGTGCGGCGTCTTAGCCAGGTCGAACATAAACACATCATTGGTGATCGTACGTCCGATGGCAATAGGCAGACGCATCTTGGTGTTCTCCTGGAAGTTCTTCGACGCAATCACAGAGTGCATACTTACCACTTGCGGTTTTTCGTTCGGCACCTCTATACCTACCGTGCCTTTGCCCGGCATAGGTGAGATGATACGTATGCCCTTGGCGGCCAGCGAAAGCATGATATCGCTCTCGAGCGATTCGATCTTCGATACGCGCACACCGGCTTTCGGCTTGACTTCGTAGAGTGTGACTGTGGGGCCGACAGTAGCCTTGATGCTGTCGATCTCCACGCCGAAATTACGCAACGCTGTAACGATGCGGTCGGCATTGTTCTGCTGCTCTTGTTGGTCGATAACAGGCGATGTCTCGTTGGGATAAACCTTCAGCAGGTCGAGCGACGGGAACTGATAGAACTCCAGTTCTTTGCGCGGGTCGTAAGGACCCAGTTTCTCGAGCAACGTTTCGGGCGAATCTTTCGTCAGTTGCACGTCATCGCCTTTACCTATAGTCAGGTCGGGTGCATCCGGCGTGCCTTCGCCTTTGTCTTCGCCATCACCTTCGGTTGTGGTCTCCGGTTCGGGAACCTCGGTTATATCCTCGCCTTCCGGCTCTGTCGGTTCGTCGTCGGGCACAGGTGCGTCAATATCCACGATGTCCGACGTGTCGTTGCCCACGATCTCCACTGTCAGCTTGCTGCCTTCAGGTTTGGGCTCTTCGTCGTTCTTGCCGGCAATGGTCAGTTCGATAGTTGAAGCGCCGGTGTCGGTATCTTCGGGCGTCTCTGATTCGGGCTGCGGTTCTATAGGTTCATCGGTAGCGGGTTCACCTTTCTTGCCGAGCGACTTCATCCAGCGCCACAGTTGATGCATACGCGGGATAGTGTTGTCGTCCACGCAGATAAAGAAGATGACAACCACCGCCAGCAGAATGAACAGCAGTCCTACAACCTTGACATACGATACAGCCCAAAGTGTGGTCACTTCGCCAAACGCTCCTCCCAGTCGGAAGAACAACGGTTGCCCTATCAGATAATCAACAAACCCCAGCACAATCGATCCGTACAGCAGCCAGAACACTGAGCAGAAGGTGAACTTCATCAGTCTGACGCTACCTACGCGGAACAATTTGTTGGCGCACATCGCAGCCAGAGCAATCAGCACCACGCTGGCAAGACCGAAGCCTTTGTGTACCATCAGGGAAATCAGCGCTGCACCGGGCAAACCCATCCAGTTCTGAATCTCCAGACGGTTGGCAGCGCGCTCGGCACGAGACAGCTCCAGGATCGATGAGTCGGCAGCACCGTAAATGATATAACTGACGAACGCCAGCAACATATATAGCGTGAACAACGCCATCAGTATGCCGCAGATTACGCGGAACTGCTCGGTTTGTACGCCGGATTTCAGTTGTCCCCAATATTCGCCGAAGCTCTTCCTGTCGTCGATGGATTCTATGTATTTGTCGCCGGATTCGGCGCGGGATTTGGATGGTCGTTTAGCCATGTGTTGGTTAAGAGTTAGTATGTTTGTAGAAGTAAAACGTGTCGATTTTGGGCATCAGCCCACAATACTCCGCTACAAAGGTACAAAAAATATTGCACATTTGCAAGTATTTTGCCAGAAAAATTTCATTATTGTGCATTTTTTGCAATAAATCCCGCAATGCTTCCCTCGTAGCCGCCATCGATGCCGGATTTGCGTGAGCAATGGGAAGGACGGATTGTGGCAATAATGGCATGAAATTTATTGTTTGGGTTGCAAAATGTCGAAAAATGAGCCTGATTTGTGACAAAATGAACGGATTTTTGCGAAATGTGAATATTTTTTATTATTTTTGCATCGGTATTTTTCTTCTAAACTATGATCTGCACATGTGGCAGATTTTTGTATGCTAACTCATAAACTATTGCGTTGGAAATATCGCATAGATATAATTAGTTGTTTAACAAAAAGTTTTTAAGGTATGAAAAAAATCTATTCCTTGTTATGCGCGTTGGCAATTGTCTTCAGCGCCGTAGCCGCTCCTCAGTATTCCACCAAACGTGGTATTGAGAAACATGGCACCAAACTGACAAAGAAGGTATCGACTTTTTCGAAGCAAGCCGATCCGAAGCAAGCCACTCCCAAGGCATCGAAAGCTCCCAAAGCCGCTGCCGGTGAGACTATCAATCTGAACTTCTCGGAAGCTCCGTATTCAGCAAAGTATTTTGCCAGTTCGCAAGACTGGTATATCGTAGCCGAGAACGCTGATTATGCTGTTACTCTGGATATCCTGAGTACGAACTCCGAGGCTCTGCCTGCAGGAACATACAATGCTACAGACTTCGATTTGGCCTATACCCGAATTTATGATTTCGAGGTTGGCAGCGATCCTGTTGCCACTGCTTCCGCTGCTACGGCTACCGTGGTTGTAACCGGTGACCGTACGGATATCACCGCCGTTATCGTCGGCACGGATGGCAACACCTACAACGTGACGATGTTCAACGCTCCGGTTGTTCTGAAAGATCCGGTAGAGGTTGCTATTACTGATGTAGATGGAGAGAGCTACACTACCGATTATTATTACATCCTCTCGAACGCTACAGGTGACAGTGTGTTCTATTTCGACATCTATTTGGAGAGCGGTGCCAGCGACGTAACGCTTGGCAAGGTATATACGCTCGAAGACATGGATGCTTCGTATAGCTGGTTCAAGGTTGGTAGCAGCGAAGCCAGTTACAACACAGCCACATTTGTAAAGACCGTTACCGACGGTAAAGCTCGCATCGAGGCAACCGTATCTGACAATAAGGGCAATCAGTATCACCTTTTGTATCAGGAGAAGGAGATTGTTCCTTCAGGCGAGACTGTTGCTTTGGCATTCACTGTGCCGATGGAGTTACCTCAGCACTACACGGATGGCTCGTGGGAATTGATGACCGAGTCTGTTACCGGTGACACGATTGTAGCATTCGTATATAACAGCGAAGACGCTACATCACCTGCCGGCTCGTTCACTGAGAAAGACCTGCAGTTGAACTACTGCGGTATTATGTTGGGTGATGAGATAATAAAGATTGCTACAGCTGAGATTGTTGTTACCGAAAGTGCTGAGAGTATTAACCTTGCGGCTACTGCAGTAGGTACAGATGCCGTTACCTATCTTATCACAATGTACTTCAACAAGCCGGTAGCTACCGAGCAAAAGGCATTCACCTCCAGCGAGGTTGAGGTTGATGATGCGCTTGCATCATGGTTTGGCGTGGTATTTGTAACAGCCGTTGCCGACAACGACACTCTGGAACTGACTCTGAATGCTGAAAGTGTCACTGCTCTGGCCGGAACATACGTAGCCGGCACCGACTTCAACGGTTCGTTTACATATGTATCCACGGGCGAAGAGGATGAGATCTATAGCGGTTCGCTCACCATTGCTATAAGTGAAGAAGGTCTGTTGAGCATCAACGGTAAGGTTCTGACACTTGGTGGTATCGAGTACACAATCTCTCTGACCTATCAGATCGAGCCTGCAACAGCAGAGAACGTTGCTTTTGCGATGAAAGATATGGAGTTCACATTGGCTGAAAACTATTGGGATATCAAGGGTTCTGATTCTACCTCCGGTTACTTCCTGGAGATCCGCAGCAAGGCTGCTGAGATTGCCGGTACGTACACCGAGGCTGATCTGGATGACTTCTATACCTATGTAGGCGTAGGACAATCGGTTTACTTCGATATCAACAAGGCTAACATTACCGTAACGTATGCCGACAATATCGTAGCAGTCAAGGGTAACATCACCTTTGTTGAGGCTTCGTCGAGCGACACTATCTATGCTGCCATCGACATAGCCGGCGAGTATGACGGCAAGGAGCACCTGGAGTATGACGCTAGAGAAGACTTCATCGTTGACTTCCCGAATCCTCAAGTTATTCTGAGCTATGTAGCCAGCGAAGGCTTGATCTACGTAGCAGCTAATAATGAGGATATGAGCACTATCACGCTCGAGTTCCACGTAGCAAAGACTGCAACAGATCTGGCAGCCGGTACGTATGCTATCGATGCAACGGGTGCTGAAGGTACAGTTAGCGCCGGTGCTGGTGTACAGGATGGCTATATTGTAGGTTCGTTCGCAGGTTTCCGCAATGCTAACAACCAGATTACCACTCCTCTGTGGTGGATAGTTTCCGGAACGGTTAACGTAGCTGAGAATGGTATTATCACCGTTGATGCTGTTAACTCGTACGACAAGGCTATCAAGTGCAAGTTGGGCAAGGACAACACTGCTGTTGACAATATCAATGCTGATGCAGCTGCCGTTAAGCGCATCGACAACGGTCAACTCATCATCCGCAAGAACGGTACTGACTACAACGTAATGGGCGTAGTTATCCGCTAATCACTGTTGGGTGAACAAGAAAAGCCTGCGGCAAATGTCGCAGGCTTTTTTTATGGCTGATTGCTGAATACTGAATGCTGATTGCGGGCTACTTACTTCCAAACACCAGCATCCGCCAGTCGCCGTTCTGACAGGTGGCGGTGTGCTGCAGTCCGTGTGCTGCGGCCTTCTCTGTCAGAGCAGGGATGTCTGCCTCGTAGAAACCGGATACCCACAACTCGCCGCCCGTCAGCAACAGTGCGGCATAATCTGCCATCTGCTGTAGCAAAATGTTTCTGTGGATATTGGCCATGATCAGATGGAACGCGGGGCGTGGAGCATGCAGGTACATAGGAAAGTCCTGCGATGCAAGTATGACCTCGATATCCACATTATTCTGCTCGGCATTCTCACGCGCATTGCGAACGCTGTTTTCGTCAATATCATCGGCCATCACATATGTCGCCCCAAGTTTCTTGGCAAAGATTGCCAGTACGCCTGTGCCCGTACCGTGGTCGAATACACGTTTGCCCTGTATGTCGGCAGCCATCAACCGGCTGATCATCATAGAGGTAGTCTCGTGGTGTCCGGCGCCAAAAGCGCAATGCGGTGTGATACGTACGCCCAGTGGCAGATTCTCCACTTCGTGCGATGCTTCCCACACAGCATTCCAGTTTTCGCCCGGGCACTCAGCAAACGACTGCAGTGTAGCACCGCTATTCGCAAGTGTCTCTTGCAAGCTGTGTTCGTCAGCCAGGTCGGCCGGGATATATGCCTGCATGATCAGTCCCTGCTGCTCAAACGAATCAAAGCCTATGTCAGCCAACGCTTGCTGCATGACATCGATCTGCCATGTCTCAAGGCCGTTGCAAAGGATTGTAGCTATGTTGTATTTCATTATTCTTATGTCTGATTTCCGGAGTCTGATTACTGATTGCCGATGTCTGATTTCTTGTTCGCAATGCAAATGTCGCACATCCCGCATAGCGGGGCATCCTGTTCGCCAAAGTACCCGAGCAGCAATTGCGAACGGCAGTAGTGGTCGTTCTCGACATACTCAATCATCGCTTGCAGGTTGCGCTCGAATATCTGTTTGCGGTCGGCATACACACGTGCTGACAGGTTAACAGCGCTATGACGTGCTACAGGGAAATGCACAATGCTGACGCGCTGCGCAGGAATGTATCGGATAATATGTTGTTTGGATAGTGCAATGAGCGAACTGTTGATAGCAAACTCCGTGCTGCTCAAATCCTCTGCCAGCCGGGGCAGGTTGATGAACTGCGGATCGGTAAAGATACCCGTATAACGGCGCATCAGTGCGCTGAGCAGGCGTTCCTGATACGGAGATTCCTGCAGATTGTACAACGACTCCTTATCCGTCAGTATGCGCACGCGCGGTTGTAGATCCTGCTCGTCGGTATAAGTGATGTAGCCTGCTGTGGTTAGCAGTTGCAGGGCAGCATAGGTTGTCAGGAAAGGTAGATGCATGTCGGTGCAGAACTGCTCAACATCAAGGGTGAACGTAGCATCGCGCCCTGAGCCCAGACCGATAGTCAGGTAGTCGCAAAGCAGTTGGTACACACGCTCTATCTCTTCGGCAGGCGGGTAGTTGTTGGCTATGCGCTGTTTGACAATAGCGGTATCTTTTTTTCCGTGCAGCAGCACGCACCATGCTTGCTCTCCGTCACGTCCGGCGCGACCGGCTTCCTGGAAGTACGCCTCGATGCTATCCGGCAGATCGTAATGAATAACGAGCCGTACATCGGGTTTGTCGATACCCATGCCGAAAGCATTGGTGCAAACGATGACGCGTGTTTGCCCATCTTTCCACGCCTGCTGTCTGGCTGTGCGCTCCGAGGCCGGCAGACCGGCATGATAATAGTCTGCTAACTGCTGATGACTGCCGTCAGATAATTGTGAGTTGATAAGTTCGCTCAGTTCGCGAGTGCGCTTGCGGTTACGCACATATACAATAGCTGTGCCGGGTACACGCTGCAAGATATGTAACAGTTGCTGCTGCTTGTCGTCGGCGTGACGTACTACGTAATGCAGGTTCGGACGCCCAAAACTTGTTCGAAACACATTAGGCTCGCTAAAACCCAGTTGCTTCTGAATATCTTCAACCACCTCAGGGGTGGCGGTGGCAGTCAGGGCAAGGATAGGAACAGATAGATGGTTACGTATCTCGGCTATGCGCAGGTACGATGGGCGGAAATCGTATCCCCACTGCGATATGCAGTGTGCCTCATCCACAGCAATCATACAGATGGGCAGTTGCACCACACGTTTGATAAACTCCTCGCTCTCCAGCCGCTCGGGTGACACGTACAAGAACCGGTAGGGTCCAAACAGGCAGTTGTCGAAGGCTACTCTCTGCTCCTCGTGGCTCATGCCGGTATAGATGGCGGTAGCCAGTATGTTGCGTCGGCGGAGGTTGGCTACCTGGTCTTTCATCAGTGCAATCAGTGGTGTGACGACCAGACACAAACCCTCACCCTCGCTGTCGGATTCGGCCATAACCAGTGTAGGCACTTGAAAACACAATGATTTGCCACCGCCTGTCGGCAGCAGAGCCAGCGTATCTTTGCCCGCCAGTACAGACTCGATGATCTCCTGCTGTCTGGGACGGAAATCATCGTAGCCGAAGTAAGTATGTAGCGCGTCAAGAGGAGACATCAATAATTATAAATTTGAAATTTGAAATCATCTGCCGTCACCATCTCTCGGGATGTAGTATTCCGCTTATGAGAACGATTAGGGCGTAGTAGGGATATATCAGTGCCAGCAGCAGTACCTCGAGATGGGAGAATCCTTTACCGCGAATAAGGCTATATTCCCATGGCAAGTACAGCAATACCATCAGCGGGCAGATGAATTGCAGTACCAGGGCGATGGTCACCAGTGCACCGTAACTGCGTATGTCGTGGTCGATGTAGTGTGGCGCTTTACCCGCCCATCTGGCGCGTTGGTGCAATAGGGCGTGCAGGGTAGGTTGGGCGGTTATTGTGGCGGTCATCTGTTCATCGTCGCAGACGGCTATCGTTCGTCCGGTGCGTTTGCAATACTCCAACAGAAACATATCATCGCCACTCGGCAGTTCGGGGTGCAAGTGCGGTTCGGCGTGCAACCATACATCGCGTCGCACGATCAGATTCGCTCCGCTACACAGGATAGCTCTTCCATGGTGTGCCGTGCGTATAGTCAGTGCCTGCAGTGCTGAGTATTCAATCACCTGAAGCCGTTGCAGCAGGTTGTCGGCTGACGTTTGCATACGTAGTGGCAGTATGAGCAGGTCAGCCTTCCCCAGACGTGCTAACGCTTGCTCATCGGTGGCTGCAGGGCGGACTATATCGTCGTCGTGAAGCCATAACACCTCAGCCTCGGTAGCGTGGATGAGCAAGTGCAGGGCGTGTTTCTTACCCCGCCCCTCATCGTTCACGTTGCGGATAGGAGTGATATGTGCCAGTCGCTCAGACATCAGTCTGTTATCAGTTTGGCATCGCGCCACGAGGCAATAGTCTTGCGCACATCCTCCAACGCTTGCTCGGGCGAAACCTCATACTCAGCCAGCAGCAGGTCGACCATCGTCTGCTCATCGAACGACTGCAATTCAGCCACGTTGCGCCACAGGTAAGCCGCTGACTCGTTGAGCGTGATCATGGCGTTGAAGTTAACGAGGTCAACGCTCTCGGCGATTAGCAGATACTCGTTGCCCAGAGGGCGTAACGCAAATCCGGGAATAACTTTCATACTATGAATTAAGAATTAAAAATTTCGACTGTATATTAGTTCGGCTTCGCCTTCGTTAGGGCAAAGCGTGTTATGAATTACAAATTCCGAATCACCGGCAGGCACAGGTGGCGGTAGAGTTTGAGCCACAAGCGTCGCGAGCGCTGCATATGCCGCCATAGCCATGCGCGGGTGAGAGGTTTGCTCCGGCCTTTTGGGGAACGTATAGCCACAACTTTGGCCAGTACGTTGCCCGTTGCGCAATGTTCGCAACCTTGCAAGTTGCCGTCGCCCATTAGTGTCACATCATCGCCTTGCAGTGCGTAGATGCGGTGCAACACGTAGTGCTGCGGATGAATCTCGGCGAGCACAATGTCACCTACCTGCAGATTATCCGGATAAATGAGTGTTACGTTGTCCACGCCGCCTTCGATATACGGTCGCATGCTCATACCTGTTGGCGTGAACACTACCTGCTTGCCTTGACTGATCAGTCGGGTTATCTCAGGGATAAATATCTCATTGGGCAGCTGCATTCCGTCGCCTTTCTCTTTTCAGATTTTTGTTGCCTCGTAGCACATTATTGCAGCGGCTTTATCAGGCAGACAGCGCAGTTTCTTGACCGGTGTGCCGAGTACAATCGTACTTATGGTGTCATGCAATCCGTCCATAGCCTCATGCATAACTTTCAGCCCTGAGCACGACGACAGGATATACGCGTAAGCCTGTGGCGGCGTGAGGTCGCTGATGGCATTCTCCGGTGCTTGCTCCAGTTGTACGATAGCAGCCACGGCTGCTCGTTCGTTGCGGTAACAGGGGGTCTTCCCCGACCATGGCGAGCCGTACACCCATAGTTTGCCGTGCTCGTCCAATAGCAGGATGGGGTTATCGTCGTTGAGCAAGTAAGCCGTGTGGTACTGAGCGAGCCATTGGCGAGCGTGGGTGGATTTGCCTGTGCCTGAGTGACCAAGGAACAGCCGTGCTTTACCCTCATGCACCACTACCGCTGCGTGCATCTCCAGCAAGTGGCAATGCGAGGTGGCAAAGGCGAATACCAGCATTGCCGTATTGTCGATGGCGAAGCGAAGCGTGGGCAGAGTGGCAGATTGCAATATGGTAAGCGTAGCCTGACGAAAATCCCTGCTCATTCTTATCTCACAGCATACAGGTGCGTCAGCAATCTGAGCTACGCGGAAGAGCCAACCGCAGTCTGAACGAAAAACTTCAATGCGAGGCATGTCGGCCTCACTGTTGTCGGTGAAGTAAAGCTCGTAGCCGGTTGTATTGCCGAATGTTTCGGCAGTTTGAATAGTTATGCTGAAGCATTTGTCAGCCTCGGTATAATCCTCGGTAGGCACGCGGAATGGAGCATAGTTAGGGGCTGCCATCAGTACGCGTTCGTCGCCTGTCAGGGTGAATAGTTGTTCCGCTACGCGGTATGTGAGTGTCTGTACCATGATTGCTTATTGTTGGGTTTTGTCGATCCAGAACGCTGCCTGGTTGCTATCCTGTTTATCGCGCTCCAGTTGCTCTTCGATACGGCGCTTGCCGCCTCGGTACATAAGGAAACAGAACACGTAGAACGTCAGTACCAGTAAGCCCGTGAGCAGGGTGTTCAGACTCGCCATGAACAGCAAGCCGTCGTATATGCCGTGCAACGTAACGGGTACCCAGAAGATACGTGAGCGCTTGCGCCAGGACATGTCACCGAAATACAGCATTGAGTAGAAGTATCCCATTGCTACGGCAAATATAAAGTGCCCGGGCACTGCGAATATTGCGCGTTGGATAGCTACAGTCTGCCACTCGTTGATATTGCTGAGCAGATAGATGACATTTTCCGAACCGGCAAAGCCCATACTTATGCAGCAGGCATATACAATACCGTCGAAGCGCTCATCGAAGTAGGGGTTCTTGCGCAGCAAGAGCCAGAGCATAAGCAGTTTGACCAGTTCTTCGGGAATAGCAGCCCCTACAAACGCTTTCCACAACGCTCCCAGAAAACTATGCGGCTCTTCGGGTATGAGTCCCAGAGCACTAATCAGTGACTCCAGGGCGATAGCCAAACCTGCAGACAGCACGCCATAGGCTACCGCGCGAAGAATAAGATTAAGTGGCTCGCGCTGGTATTTGTCCTTCCAGTAGATATAAGCCACCAGCAGTATGGCAGGCAGTATGGCGGCGAAAATGATAATGTTCATGATATATGTTTGATTTATATAGTCATCTGGTTATATAGTCTTCTAGTTGTCCAATAGCTTCGCGAATGGTTATTTGCGCCCGAAGTCGGCGGGAATCTCACCCCACTTGTCGGTATCCCACTTATAGATACGTGTGGTGTAGGTGTTAGCTCTAAGCCACGCTTCGGCTTTGGCAATCATTTGGAATAGCGGCTCGTTCTGTTCCGTTCGCGGCAATTTGGTCTTGCACTTACGTTGTCGTAGCCACGCCAGGGCGGTCACCGAGTCGGTGTATATGTTCCATGTCAGATTGTTCTGCTTGAGGTACGCAAGCCCCAGTACCAGAGCCAAAAACTCACCTATGTTGTTTGTGCCTTGCGGAAATGGTCCTCGATGAAAAACCTCGGAGCCTGTGTCGGCAATCACGCCGCGGAATTCCATCACTCCGGGATTGCCCGAGCACGCCGCATCCACTGCCAGAGCCGGCAGTAAAGGGTAGGCGGATGTGTTGATTTCAGTAGCCATTATAGTAGTTTGCTCAAGTTGTCGTAGTAATTAGGTGACACGGGTATGGTGCGCGCATCGCGTATGTCGAGTTCGGCAACAATCAGTCCTTCACGATCCTTGCGCAAGGCTGTTACGTGCCGCGGGTTGATGAAGAATGAGCGTTGACAGCGTATTATACCGTGCTTCAGCAACTGCGGCTCCAGAGTTTTCATGGTGTTACGCAGTTGGTAATCTTTCACTCGCTCGCCCTCGGTGTATTTGATTATCACATAGTTGGTAGCAGCCTCGATGTACACCAGTGCGGACGATGCTACCACAAGTTTGAGTTGCTGCGTGCTGTCGTACAGTCGTACTAGTTCCTCCTCCGAAGGCTGTTCCTCGGGTTTGTTAAGTATCACAAACACGAAATCAAACAGCAGATACGGGTAGCCGACTATACTGCCCACGAGTGCTGCCGACCAGCCCAGAGTAGTGAAGTACGAATCCCCGCCATCGGGCGCCCACTGACGTGCTGTCAGAGTCAGGTACAGGGCTACAAACGCAGCCATCACACCAATCTCTGCCAGACACCACAGGATGTATCGCAGCCAACTGAAGTTCTGCAGATGTTTGCGCACGCTCGTAACGGGTATGCGCGATGCGCATAGCACGCCCAGTACGATGCACATCACCATCAGCAGGTTGAATGTGTGTCGCCCAACACCCATATCCAGCATGGCTACCATCCAGCTCGGACTGTAGATTAGCACGAAAAACAACAGAAACGCAGGTATACCCAGTACATGTGCCAGCAGCGAGGGTACACTCAGTAGTTTTATAGGTATTTTTGCCATATTTTTGTGGTGGGACGAAATTCGAAAATGCACGATTTCGTCCCTGTATTTCCGATTTAGTGTACAAACACCCTAATTTTATCAAAAATCGTGCCGTATTGTCCCACTTTGTTGCACGGGTCAAAAAAATGTAGTAATTTTGCATCGGTTTTCGGAGAAACGGAAACCCCAAAACGCAAAACAGAAACTTACTAAATCATTATTATCTATGAATACGATTAAGAAAATTGTTGCTTTAGGCGATTCGATTACCAAAGGTGTAATCTATGACGGCGAGAGTTATAAGATCTTGTCGGAAAGTTTTGTCAGCCAGTGTGCTGAAAATATGAATGTGGATGTTGATAATTATAGCCGCATGGGTTGTACCATCACGCGTGGTGCACAGATTGCAGAGCAGCACGCTGATGCTATAGCCGGCAGTGATGTTACGCTCGTGGAGTTTGGCGGCAACGACTCGGACTTTTGCTGGACGGATATTGCTTCCGATCCTAATGATAACCACTATCCGATGACCGAACTGCCTACGTTCCGGCAGATGTATCGCGATCTGATTGCGCGCATACGTCAGTTAGGTAGCCAGCCTATATTACTCACATTGCCTCTGATTGATTATCGCCGGTTCTATAACTTTGTTACCCGTAACATGGGCGAGCAAGACCGCAGCAATGTGCTAACGTGGCTTGGCGGGCAAGAGGAGCGTATACGCAATTACCATGATATGTACAGCCTGGCTGTGTATCAGATCGGTTATCAGGAACGTGTGCCTGTGCTGGATATAACCTCACCGTTCTTGCACAATCGCGACTATCTGCCGTACTTGTGCGTGGATGGTATTCATCCGTCGCAGCAGGGGCACGATCTGATTGCCGAGAGTGTAATGCAGCAACTTAACCGCGTTCTTCCGCAGATGTAAGCAGTGTCTGCCATTGCGGCACAAAGGTCGGATAACTCTTGGCAATACACGCTGTATCGTCCACCGGGTAACCGGCCACAAGCAGTGCCATAGCCATACGATGGTCGTGACGCGTCTCGTGTAAAGCAACCGCTTCCAGGCGGTTGCTTTCTTTGTATGCCAGCCGCTCGGTACCTGTGGCGTGCAACGTCACCCCCAGCCGTTCGCAGGTCAGGGCGATGGATGGGTAGAGGTCGGGTATGTGGCTGAAGTCGATACAGATGTTTTGCGGGCGTTCTTCCATTGCCTGGCGGCATGCTTGTGTGTTAGCCTTGCTCAGCACTGCACCTGCAGGGGTGAATGTGGTTTGTACACCGAAAAATTCGGCATAGATATCGGCAATACGGCGGTCGCCTTGCAGACTGTCGGCTGTCAAACCTTCCAGCAGCAGTTCGCGCGGACATTCAGGATAGAGTAAAGGCTGCAAGGCTATATATTCGTACCAGAACGCAGCACTGCTCCAATCATACTCACTTATGACCGGATGGTTGGTTTTGTACGATTCCTGCACACGCCGGCTCATGGTTATGTATGGCGACTCGTCGGGCGAGTAGGGTATACAATCACCATGCAGGATTCGGGCAGAGGTGGTTTGTGTGGTAGGTTTGCCATTGCGCTCCAGCAGACGTTGGTCGCCGGTCAGAACGATAGGCTCACCCTGGTAGCAGCGCTCCAGATGTACCTGCAGGAACCGTAGAGCCGTTCCGCAGTTGCCCAGATTAAGCGTGAGTCGCTCACCATGTTTATAATCGCGCAGGCGCGCGAGCGCGTCGTGCAGCAGACGCACATCGCCGGGCATAGAGTCAAAGACCCGCATAAGCGGGTCTCCGTGTATAGTCTGAAGCATCAACAGCCGATTGGCAATACTTTTCGATATAGGCAGATTAATTGACACTCGGCAGCGGACTATAGTCGTGCGAGTAGCGCAGGTGTTGCTCGATGTAGCCTTCGGTAAAGTCGAGCTTCACGTCCGTAAACTCGCCAGCGGCGTTGCGCTCAACCTTATAGACAGGATTGACGAAACCTTTGTATGGCGCGAGATTCAGTTTGGCGTAACGCGCACGAATCTCCTCGTGCAGCACAGGATCAACCTTCACGGCGTATTTCTCTACGATAGCCTTGGCTGCGGGGTAGTCGCCTTCAGAGGTTATACGCTGAATCTCTGCCAGCAGTTCGCCATACAGACGGCGCAAACCTTCGTAATCGTTGATTTGCAGGTAATGCTTGCCGTCGCGCTCAACTATCTCCACCTCCTTGTTGGCAGCATGATCGTACACCCAGGCGGCAATGAGTTGACGGTTGCGCATGTGTGCCTCCTCAATATCTTTGCCCGGTTCGATACGCACAAGTTGGGTCATCAAGCCGTTCATCATTTGCTGGTAGTATCCGGCTTTGTACGCCTCGTTGTTAGGCAGCAATCCCAGCTCCACAAGTTTGGGATCAGCCAGATAATACAGTCCGAACAGGTCTGCGCGTGCCTCCTCGATGGTGGATGAGTGCTCCTTCAGCGCATCTTTGGTCACACCCGGCATCAGTTTGCCGCTGCCGTGACCGACGCATTCGTGCAGATCGGTATGCAAGTCGCCGCATGTAGCACCGTACTGCTCATAGATAGCGCGGATATTGTCATCAATCATAAATTCCTCGTTGAATCCGTTGCCCTTGGCAGCCTCGTTGTAAGCGTGCATCAGGTTGTCGATTGTCACGGATTTGGAGCCATACTCTTTGCGTATCCAGTTGGCGTTAGGCAGATTGATGCCGATAGGTGTAGCCGGGTAGCAGTCACCTGCCAGAATGGCTGCGGTAATAACCTTGGCGGTTACGCCTTTCACTTCCTCCTTCTTGTACTTGGGATCGGTGGTAGAGTGATCCTCAAACCACTGGGCATTCTCCGATATGAGTTGTGTACGTTTGGTGGCAGCCAGATCCTTGAAGTTAACCATTGATTCCCATGTGCCGGTTATACCCAATGGGTCGCTGTAGGTTTCCGTAAATCCGTTGACGTAATCCACACGGCTGTCCAGATCGCGCACCCAGGCTATGCAGTACTCGTTGAAAGTATGCAGGTCGCCTGTCTCGTTGAACTCAATCATCTTGCTTATAGCCAGTCGTTGGGCGTCGTTCTCGGCGTAGTTCAGTGCCTGCTTGAGCCAGTACACTACGTGCTCAAGTGCTTCGCCGTACAGACCGCCTACTTTATATACACGTTCGGCAATCTGTCCGTTCTCATCCTTCACGAGTTGGCTGTTCAGTCCTATCCACATGGGCTCCGGCGAGTTGTCCTTGTGTTCGGCGTACCATGCTTCAGCCTCGGCCTGGGTTACACCTTCACCGTAATAGTTGCCTGCCGAACCGAGTATAAGATCCACGCCGTCCTGTGCCGTCATGCGCTTGGGCATAACGGCAGGGTCGAACATCACGGGCAGTATAGACTCGTCGTAAGTCACACCCGCCTTGGTGCAGGCGTTCACGAACCACTCTTGGCTAAACTCCGGCAGGAACTTATCCTCGCTGTAGTGGTGATGTATGCCGTTGCTGAACCACACGCGCTTAAGGTAGCGCTCGAAGGCGGCAAACTCTTCGGGATTGGAAGATTTGAGGGCTTGCATACTTGAAGATTCGTACAACGCCTCGCATGCACGACGGATGCGCAGGTTGTAACGGCCGTTCTGGTCGAACAGGATATCGCGACCCCACAGCGCAGCCTCGCTCAGGCAATATACCAGCGACTTTTGCTGCAAGGTCAGTTGGTCGAACTCCGGCACATCGTAACGGAGAATCTCCAGGTCATAGAACTTATCCACGTTGTATTGGAAACTTTGCTCTTTTTGCTGACAGCCGCACATGATGCATGCGGCAGCCAAGATGATGGTTAGTTTTTTCATTAAATACGCTCCAGTACGGTTTTTACCAATTCTTTGATGCGGGGTTTGTAATCGGTGTTGGCAGCCTCAATCTTTCGCTGTGCAATCACGCAGCACACGGTCATTGCGCGGTGTCCCATGTGCAGAGCCAAACCGGCGATGCAGGAACCCTCCATCTCGTAGTTGGTGATACGCTGTCCTTCGTAGCGGAAGGCGGTAATCTTCTCGTTGATATCAGGCACAGCCAGTCCTACGCGCAGCACGCGGCCTTGCGGTCCGTAAAAGCCGTTGGCTGCTATGGTGCAACCGCGCATCATGTCGTCCTTGGCAATGCGGTCTACCAGTTCGCGGTTAGCGGCAACCACGTACGGTACAGCGGCTTTCTTCGGGTAACCGATGAAGTCCACCAATGCCTGCTCAAAGCCTACATCGGCAATCTTGTCGCGGTTCTCGTAGAACGCCAGTACACCGTCGAAACCGATGGACTTTTGGCTAACGAGGAAGGTGCCCAGAGGTATATCCTCTTGCATGCCTCCGCAGGTGCCTATACGTACTATGTCCAGTACGCGTTTCTCGGTGCGCTCGGTGCGGGTGGCAAAATCGATATTGGCCAGTGCGTCAATCTCGTTCATCACGATGTCGCAGTTGTCTGTACCTATACCGGTGGAGATACACGAGATGCGTTTGCCCTGGAACTTACCGGTTATGGTGTGGAACTCACGGCTCTGAACGTCGCACTCTATCGAGCCTTCGTCGAAGAACGAGGCTACCATATTTACGCGATCCTGATCGCCGACCAGTATAATCTTGTCAGCCAGGAACTCCGGTTTGAGATGCAGATGAAAGGCTGAACCGTCTGCATTGATAATCAACTGACTTGCAGGGAATGTTTTCATGATTTGTATGTGTTTTTAGTTATTTACATTACACTAATCAGCCGAACTTGGCTGATGCCCAAATACGGGTTATGCCTCACCGCTACCGAATGAAAGCGGGAATGTTGAGCCGGGTACGGGCTGTTGCTTGTTGCTCAGGCTTATTTGTCCGTATTGTTTCTCGTACTTGGCTACGTTTTCCTGCAGCGCGAGCAGCAGTCGTTTGGTGTTCTCCGGAGTCATGATGATACGGCTCTGTACGTTAGCCTGTTGCATACCGGGCAGAATGCCGGCAAAATCTACTACGAACTCCGATTGCGAGTGTGCGATGATAGCCAGATTGGAGTATGTGCCGGCAGCTTTATCCGGCGCAATACTTATGTTCATTTTTTTCTCTTCCATAATATCGTTTTCTATTTGTTCATTTATTTATTTGTTTCGTTTCTGCTGCTGTTGCCGTGCGTTGTTTCGCATGGGCGAAATCCGTTAGCAACATTTGCCGAACGCTCAGTTTACCAGCGCTTTGGCTTTGGGCGCAAGGGCTCGATGAGCATCATTGTCAGCGTTATCAGCGGCAGCAATATTTCCCACAGTGGTATGAGCAGTACAGTACGGGTTACGCCCCAGCGTCGTGCAGGGATGTTGAGCAGTATGCTCTGCATCAACCACCGCAACAGCATGGCACTCATAGCGATGATGGCCGGCAGCCATATGCTGACTGCTGACCGATAACCGGTAACCGATAACCGATAACCGCAGACTACAACCAGCGCTATCACTGCGGCATACAGCAGACCGCGGGTGAGCGGTTCGAGACCCAGACGCAGTTTGGTGGCGAACTTATACTTCGGTGCCACGCTCAAATGACGGCGCTTCTGGTGAAGCCAGTCGCTCAGCGAGTTTTTGGGTACCGACCATGTCAGGCTGTCGGGAGTACATACTACGGCAGTGTTGGTAGCCGTGGCTTCGCGGTTGACGAACAGGTCATCATCGCCGGCTTTGTTGTTCAACAGACCGTAGAACCCGCCGTGTGCGAAGAACAGTTGTTTGCGGTACGCCAGGTTACGCCCAACGCCCATGTACGGATGTCCGCAGACTGCCATGCCCAGGTACTGTAGCCCGTTCAGCAGAGTGTCGAACTGTATGAGTCTGTTCAGCAGTCCGGGCTTGACGAAGTACGCACCGAATCCCAAAACAATGCTGACCTCCGACTGCTGGCTGCTGACTGCTGATGGCTGAGCAAAGCCTTTCATCATCTCGCTTATCCAGTGCGGAGACTCCGGGCGGCAGTCGGCATCGGTGAGTAGCAGGTAGTCGTATTGTGCGGCTTTGGCGCCCAGGGTGATTGCCAGTTTCTTGGTGGACGTGACCTGTGCTTCAATGGGTACGAAGGTCAAACGGAGGTTTCTGTAGCGCTTCTGCCAGTACTCCAGGAAGGTGCGTGTGTCATCCACACTGCCGTCGTTGACCACAATTACCTCATACTCGGGATAGTCCTGTGTGAACAACGCCTGCAAGTAGTCGCGCAGGTTCTGCTCCTCGTTTTTGGCACAGACGATTACGCTCACTCCGGGTTGCTCTGTCGGCGCAGTCTGTTCCTCTGTCCCGGCATTGGTAGCCGGCGGGGTAGGGCGTGTGCGTCGCACAGCCGCAAGTATATATCGTAGGTAGAAGTACATCTGGTACAGCCACATTGCGGCTACCACGCACAGCAGTACTTGCTCCGTCAACGACCACTCATTCCACATCCTGCGTTCTTACTCCTAATACTCCAGCATTACATTATCCACCCACATCGTGTTCCCTTCGCGTCCTACGAACGGCTCTTGCGAACCGGCAGCGATGTTGATGAGCATATGCGTCGGGGTCTTGGTGGCGTCCCATCCTTCTTCGATGAAGTTCACCATCTTACCCTTGCTGTTCATGGCGTACATATCGCTCTTCAACCCCATGTAAGGCTTGTAGAACGCCTCGCCGGTTATGTCGCCGTAGTAGATAGGTATGCGGTGTGCGTTCTGCCATGTGCTGACCGTTTTTTCGAACAGTTGCATACCTGTGCCTACACGTACGGAGTGAATATTCCCGTCGGCATCCTCCCAGCGGTGCATGAGCAGTATGAATGCTTTGGCACAGTCGTGCCCGGCAATGGTTTTGGGTTTGCCGCCGCCCTTGGTACTGGTCATCGTCTGTTCGGGCGATACGCGGCACTTGTAGTCAAATACCAGCGCTTTCGGCCGTTTGGTGAACGGCACGCCGCACTCGATGTTCTTGTTCGGATTGTCGGTGGATTTGATAGGCTCGATGGTTCGTCCGGTGAACAGTGTGCCACCGGCAATGACGGAAACATTGATTATGCCTATTGCTTTTACGGCTTGCAGTTCTACGTCCAGTCGGCAGCATGTGCCGCCGTCCTCGCGTTTGTCAGGACGCATAGTGCATGCACCTTTGTCGATGCCTGCCACGCGGGCGTAAGCATTGCTACTCGACCACGGACTGCCTGAACGCAGGTAGTCGTAGGCTTTGTTGGCGCGTATAGTGTCGCTCTTGCCCAGACAGTACAACTCGCGTGTCTGTCCGCCTATCATGCCGCTCTCTTTGATTATTCTCACCACCCACTGCTCCATGTCGCCGTACGGCACGGGTTCAAGGCGCTGGGCTTGACTCAGCGTGAGGCTTAGTGTAAGGGCGGCGAGGATGGTTAGTGCTCGTTTCATTGGCGTACGCGTTTGTTAAGTATCGATCGTTTGTTGCCGCGAATATTCTCCACAATTAGCGCAACCACCTGCTCGGCACCGGCCTGAGTGAGTATGTTCCCCTCGCGTGCAGCTTTGTTCTCGCCTTTGGGATTGGCAGGCACTACGGGCACAAACGCCGTAGCCGTGCTGTCTTGGCCGACGGTAGTCAGCCAGTCGAAAGTCAGAGCTTCCACATCAATCATCTGCAGTCCGTCGCGCTGGCACATACGGCGTACAACCTCGGGGTAGACACCCATGCGGTGTACCTGCTCGCTCTCGGCTGTGTAGTAACGCGGACAACCCGGTGTGAGCCAGATCAGTTTCACACCTTTCTTCTTCGCAGCCTGCTGGATGGCCAGCAACTGGTCGAGATAGATGTCGGTAATTGTGCGTTCCTCGGTTACCTCGTTGGACTCCACGGGCAGTTTGCAAATCAGCGCTATGTCGCCTTTGTGTGCAGGCGATAGCAGCGATGCCGGGTCGTTGGGAAGCAGGGTGGAGGAGGCTTGTACGTCCACTGTTACTGCATCGTCAAACAACGGCTGCAGCTGTGTGGCGTAACCTACCGATCCGGCCGCCTCGTCGCTGGCCATCATCGGGTCGTCACCCAGCACGAGTACTCGCAGAGGTTTGGGCTCTGCCATCAGCGCCAGACACATCACCAGCGCTTGTGAGAGGATAAATAGCTTTTTCATATCTATAGCTTATTCAGTTAATTTCCGATTGCCAAAATTTATGCCATATTTACCAATTTGCGCACAAAGATACAAAAAAAAATGCACATATGCAAACTTTTCCGCAGAAAAATTGCACTTTAGTGCATTTTTTTGTCTGTGTAGCTGCATTTTGGTGTCACGGAAAACAGGTTTTTGCGCGGAGTTGAGTCGAAGGAACATCGAGGGAACGTCGAGGGAATACCGAAGGAACACCGGGGGTAATATCGGTGACATATCAAGGTAATCGCCTGCTGTGTAGGGGCGCATTCTCTACTGTTTCTTAATCTGTCTGTAAGCGGAAAAATGCTGCTCATTTCAAGTCTTTTTTACCGCAAATTATTGTTGCGTTTTTAGTGTGTTTTATCTGTGTTTCGAAATGTTTCGA
This sequence comes from Paludibacteraceae bacterium, assembly GCA_017525455.1. Taxonomy (GTDB): domain Bacteria; phylum Bacteroidota; class Bacteroidia; order Bacteroidales; family Paludibacteraceae; genus Colicola. Next base: position 11,929 of record JAFXSS010000107.1, on the reverse strand, counting down.
AAGGGCGAAATTTGCTGAATTTGCTATTCCTGAATTCGCTATGTATAATTGCTATTTGTGTATTGTTTTGTCATGTTTGGTGTAGAAATATACACTTTTTTCTTAAATTATACATAATTTAATGACAAAAAGTTGCGTTTTCGAGTATTTTGTCGTACTTTTGTCTTTGATGGGCGCGCGAATTTCGAAACTTTTTCGACATTTGTTGCGCATAATAAAAAAAATAACGCCACCTAAACATATGGTATAAAAATTGTACAACCTGCTTTTGAAGATCAAGCTTATGAAACAATTTATTTTCTCGCATATTCTCTTCGCGACGTGTCTGGTTATTTTCCTCTCACTCACGACGCCCGTTTCCGCACAGGATTGCTATGGTGATTATGTCGATTCGGTGGCTACTGTTACCATTGAGTTTTATTACCCCTCTAAATTCCCAGGCGCACCATTCACTATCGATGCAAGTGGCAAACAGATTGTCTTTGCCGGTGGCAACCTTCAGTACAACGCTGCACAAAACAAGTGGCGTTTTGCTGAGCACCAATACGATGTTATCGGCGATGACCTCAGAGGTGGCAACGCAACGGGCACAAAAGACCAAGGAGTAATTATCACCGGCACAAAAGAAGATCGCGCAACCCAAGACAAATGGATAGATCTCTTCCAATGGGGCACAAGCGGCTATAGAAACACCTATTACGAGGACAAACATAATGCTCAAAATTATGGAGCATCGGCTGAAAAAAAATACGTGTACCAACCCTGGGATTTTGAGGATCGAGGCAACACACGCGGTTTAAATTCAAAACTCCTAAATTTATACAAAGGTAGCCTTATTGACAGTTCTTTTATCAACAAAACAGAACTTGCGTGCGAGTCCGATTGGGCATGGCACAATGCCATTACCAATGGTGGATGCGAAGTCCTCGAATCCGGTCAAGTATGCTATACCACTGCGCATAAATGGTATACCCCATCAGCAGAGGAACTAAATTACATCGCCTTTAAGCGTTCAAACGCAAGTAAACTGATAGGGTTTGCTACGCTGAAAATCAGCGGTTCAGACAAGCACGGAATAATTCTTCTTCCCGACGCTTGGTCATGGGATGCCCCCGGATTGGAGGGATGGGGGGCTAAATGGAAGCCAAGATGGGGCTGTAATGTTCAAGCCACATCAGCGTATGAATTCAAATGGAACGACAATGTCCTCACTGAAGCAGAATGGGATACATTCGAAGATTACGGAGCTGTTTTCCTTCCGGCAACCGGGGCTATGCAGTTTGGCGATTGGCATTGGTATGACGGGCACGGCATTGTTAACGAATATGGCGAATATTGGACAGGCACATGCAATGCTGCCGGTAATGGAAGTAATACAATACGTTTTTATACTATCACCGGTGTAGACCATGGATCAGACGGAGCAGACAGATATGGAGCCTTATTTATGGGTGGCGGCACTCGGTCTCACCTATTCAGTTGCGCCATTAGACCTGTACGAGTGTTCACAAAATAATTTATCACGGACATGAAAAGAATATTTGCACTTTATATATTACTTTGCCTGCCACTACTTTGCTTGCGAGCAGAGTATGTCGTAGTAGGATACGCCAGCGGAAGTGCGCAAGAGGCTGAGGCTACCATTCGTTTCCCCAAAGGAGTACTTGGGGATATTGGCACCATCACCACTACTATCACCCCTCTCCGGTTCCCGTTTTCCGTCGGAGCGGGCAAGACAGTTGTCTTTACTGCAGGTAATTTGCGTTATCTGGCATCTACCAACACATGGCAAATAGCAGAACATCAATATGACATGATTGGTTATCGGGCAGGCAACACTGAGTTTGACAACGCCGCCCGAGAAATACAATCTGACACGATTGACATGTTTCCGTTCGGATGTAGCGGATGGAATCCTAGCGTCAGTGGCGTCAAGTATTATCAGCCATGGAATAGTGGCAAGAAAAAAGCTAATGGGGACGAAAATGCTACCGGATTCTTGAAGCTTAGCCTAATCAATGATAAGGTAGAAGCTGACTGGGCATACCACAATGCTATATACAATCCCTTATCTGGAGCAAACACGGCCGAACATACCTTCCGCGTTCTTACAGATGCCGAATGGACATATCTGCTAAATAATGATAGTAAAGGTCGCCCTCAGGCAAAATATTTGTACGGTCAAGCATGTATAAAAATAAGCACTGACCCTGACGTGTGCGTTAACGGATTGGTTATCTTGCCTGACACATGCTCCACGTTTTACAACACGCTTAAAATACACGACGACACGCCATGGTCAAGTGCACATAATTCATATACAGACAATGTCTTTACCGTAGATCAGTGGACGGACTTTGAAGCGAACTATGGAGCCGTATTCTTGCCTGCAGCAGGTGCATATGAAAATGGAGCATCTGACGGAGGTAAAGATGGAGCGAAACACGAACCTGGCAAATTCGGCCTCTATTGGACCACTACTTTTAATTCCGGAAACAAAGCAAGATACATGGGGTTCAAGTCAAACGGAATACACTATGCGGATAAGATTAATTCCCCTCTTGAAGCAGTCCGTCGCGTTGATAATTGTTTGGCAGTGCGCGCCGTCATGGATTACAATTATCCCGGCTATGCTTGCACGAACTGCAAAGATGTAACACTTACTCCGCCCACGCCTCCAGAAACAACGTGGACTGTGACAATAAATCCGGGGGTTGGCTATCATACGGAAGATGTCACATGGGATGATGATGCAACGAACCATAATCTTGTTCGCACTTATATCCACAATCCCGCTAATGAAGTAATTTTGCACGTCAATTTCGTAAAGAAAAAACCTATCTACGCATCTACAGACGACTTGTTACCCCAATATATGCCCGACGCACTGGCTCGCGGCACAGTAGCATTGGATTCTGATGACCCATCCGTTTGGCCTAAGACTATAACCGCCACACCTGCGCCCGGATTTGTCTTTATTCGTTGGGACGATGGCGTTGTTACCAATCCGCGAACAATCAGTTCAATCGAAGAAGCAGCAAGAAAAGGTTACTACACTGCCCATTTCGCACCCACTACCACAAGCGGAAACTTTATTGTGGACTCACATCTATTCAGTTGGACGCAAGATAGCGTCTACATCCGCACCGATGCGCAAGACTTACAAGATGTGGCTGCTGTTATGGAAGTAACATTCAGTACCGGTGAGGCCGTCAAAGGCTCAAAAGATGATTTTGACTTAGGCATTTATACCATCCCTACCGGTGATCTTTCTGATAAAGAAGGTGCGACAATGAATATTGTTTTTCTTGACAAGTGCGGTAATATCGTTACTCACGCTCTCGGAATAACAGTACCTAAAATTGTTAAAGCAAACGCAAACGCTTCTGCGCTAAGTCTGTCTGCCACCAGCGATGTAGTCGTGCTTTCGGGGGTAACGCTTACGTTTAACACAAACGCAACCATCAATTCTCTTACCGTTCAAGCCGGAGCAAAAGTTGAGGTGCAGAGCGGAAAAACGCTCACGACAAGTTCGATCACGATGAGTGCGGATGCCATCACGGGCGAAGAAGGCATCTACCCGCAGCTGCTGGTTAATGGCAATATCCTCAAGAAAGGTGACACCTCCAACCCTGTACCATTGTATCTTGACTACGCGCTGGACTACCAGAAGTACTATCCTCTTATGTTACCGTACAATGTGGATATCGCAAATATTACTTTTGCGGACGGCACGCCTGCTACAATAGATGAGGATTACGAAATACACCGATACAATGGCACGTATCGTGCTGCCGGCGGGAGCGGATGGGAAAATGTTGGGGATGACTCACCAGCCGCCACAACCCTACTGGCGTCACAAGGCTATGACATCTTTGCTGCACAAGCATGGAAAGACCCGGATAATTACCGCAGGAGAGCAATTCTTCGCTTCCCGATGTTAGCAGATCTTTCAGCAGGCGAGACGGCAAAATCCTTCCCGGTAAGCCTATATTCGTCGTCTCATCCGGACTTGGCTAACTGGAATCTGATAGGCAATCCGTATCTTAGCAGTTTCCACGAACTGGATGGGGACGCCGATGCCATCGCACTGATTGCAGAAGTCGATGATGAAGAAACAGGGAACAAAGTCCGCTATTTAACCATTCCCGAGAATGGATTCAGGAATTACAATCAAGTATTGGTAGAGGATGCTGATGTTTCCCCCTTTAATGTATTCTTCATTCAGGCAGCTGAAGAGGCCGACTTGACAATAGCTGTTACTGACCGATATCTAAAAGCTCCGGCAAGACAGATTGCAGAAGATACAGAATTGCCGAAGGAACTGAAAGCCGGCGTAATACTCACACAAGGTAATCGATCTGACAGGACGGGAATACTGCTCGGTAACGCCTTTACAGAAGAATACGACTACAACGCCGACCTTGCTAAGTTGTTTGGCACCTCTGATCGATTGAATGTTTATTCCGTAATAGGCAATACTCAATTGGCGTATTGTGCTTTGCCTTATGCCGCAGATGGTAATGGACAAATTATGCATAGTGCATTAAGTATCGGCTACCGCAATGTATCAACAGAGAACCAAGCAACATTCGCATTTGACTATAAACGCTACAAGTCCGATGCACTTGAAGCGTTGTATTTGACTGATAACTATACTGGACAAACAATTGATTTGTTGGTTGAGGATTATGTATTCTCGCCATTGAAAGCTCAAGACGACGAGCGCTTCGTATTATCAGCTCAACCTCGTCGAGTGCAGGAAATAACAACGGGACTTGACGCTACTACAAGCGTACCTGCTGGCAAAGCAAACGGCGTGTACGATTTACTGGGAAGGAAAATCTGCAACTCAGCAGACTGTTTCAATCGAATAAAAGGCTGTATTCCTGCTGGGGTATACGTTATAATTGATAATGGTCAACTGATGAAAGAAGTTGTCCGCTAAACAGATAACGAAAAAAGTACAAAAGAAAGCAATGCTCCACACGCATAAACTAATATATATAGCGCTTTTGCTTTTGCTTCCGTTGACAGTAAGTTCAGCAGGATTTCGGACAGAGCCGTTTGCGGGGATAAACGAGCAACCTAACTCAGGCATCGTTCAAGCAAATGCATTCAAAAGTGTTTCTCCTCGCAACTTTAATCAGCAAACTGGCGTCGGTTGGAGAGTTTCTTCATACTCTGTGCCGTTTGCTGCGCAAGAAATAATGGATGGTACAACTACAGCAGAATCCTACTTTGAGATTGAGATGGGCAGTGCATCCGGCCCAAGGCGTTTACCAAAGCCGGATTATGAAGAAGAAAATCCCGGTCAGCCCATCGGTGATATCCCTTGGATTATGATGCTGATTTTGGGCGCAGGGTACTGCGTGTACCGCTGTCGGAGGTTAGCGGGTTATGGGGAGATTTAGGATTTCAAATTTCAAATTTAAGATTTTAGGGGTTATGGGTTATCGGTTATGGGTTACGGGTTACGGGTGATGGGTTACCGGGGGAGAAAAATGGAAAGCAGCGTGTCGGTTGACGCGCTGGCTTTTTGTAAGACCGCTGCGCTGACAGAAGAAAGACCACTATGCTGATAAATTGTACGTGCATGCGTACGTATGCATGCGTAAGTGCATATGTGCTTGCGTAAATTATTGTATGTGCGCGATTGCATGCGCGCGGGCGCGCTATGCTCGCGCGCAAAGATAAGTATAAGGTGTAGGCGCTGAAAAACATACGTTACAGGCGATATAAGCGCACGGGAGTTTGCTACCGACAGGTACACCGTTTTTCGGAAAAATGCGTCAAAATGCAAAAAAATGCACAAAATATTTGCAAATGTCAGAAATTTTTCGTAACTTTGTATGCTTTTTGGGTGAAAGTGTGCAACGACGCGCAAAACCCTGAAGCAAGTTCGGTGAAACTACGGTAAAACCTCGGTGAAAGTGGACGTTTCCCCGAGTGTTATGTAAAATAGCGAAATTATAAAAACACAACATACAATGATTACAGAAGACAGAATTATTCCCGTGAAGATTGATGAAGAGATGCGAACCTCTTACATCGATTATTCAATGAGTGTGATTGTATCTCGTGCGTTGCCCGACGTGCGTGACGGCTTCAAGCCCGTTCACCGCCGCGTGCTGTACGCAATGTGGGACATGGGTAACACGAGCGACAAACCGACAAAGAAAAGTGCAGCTATCGTCGGCGAGGTAATGGGTAAGTACCACCCACACGGCGACAGCAGTATATACGGCACGCTGGTTCGTCTGGCACAGCCGTGGGCAATGCGTTATCCGCTGGTGTACGGTCAGGGTAACTTCGGTAGTGTGGACGGCGACAGTCCGGCTGCTATGCGTTACACCGAGGCACGACTGGAGAAGTTGGCGGAGGAGATGCTGAACGATATTGACAAGGATACCGTAGATATGCAGCTCAACTACGACGACAGCCGTCGTGAGCCGACCGTGCTGCCTACACGATTCCCGAACCTGCTGGTGAACGGCGCAAGCGGTATAGCCGTAGGTATGGCTACAAACATGCCGACGCACAATCTGGGCGAGGTGATTGACGGCTGCCTGGCATATATCCGAAACATTGAAGCACGCATCGCCAATCCTGAGGCAGAAGAGATAACCGTGAGCGATCTGATGGAGTACATCAAGGCTCCGGACTTCCCGACAGGCGGTACGATATACGGCTATCAGGGTGTTCGTGATGCGTTTGAGACCGGTCGCGGCCGCGTAATCATCCGTTCGAATGCCGATATTGAGACCGATAACAACGGTCGCGAGCATATCATCATCACCGAACTGCCGTACGGCGTGGTTAAGTCTGATCTCGTTTCGAACATCGCCGCTCTGGTGGATGACAAGCGTATAGAAGGTATAACCGACATCAGCGACCAGTCGAAGCGCGATATACGCATCGTGATTGACATCAAACGCGATGCCAACGCACAGGTGGTGCTGAACAAACTGTACAAGTTCACCGCATTGCAGAGCTCGTTTGCAGTGAACAACATCGCCCTGGTCAAAGGCCGTCCGATGCTGCTGAACCTGAAAGACCTGGTGGGCAACTTTATCGATCACCGTATGGATGTGGTGACACGCCGTACACGATTCCTGCTGAAGAAAGCCCAGGAGCGCGCACATATCTTGGAAGGATTGATCATTGCTGTCGATAATATCGACGAGGTGGTTAAGATCATCCGAGCCAGCCGTACTCCGGCCGATGCCCAGACGAACCTCGAGCAGCGTTTTGCTCTCGACGCTCCGCAGAGCAGGGCTATCGTGGAAATGCGATTGGCACAACTGACAGGTCTGCGTATCGATGAGTTGAAAGCCGAGTATGCCGAACTCGAGAAAGAGATTGCTCACCTGAACGAACTGCTCGCCAACGAAGGACTGCGCTACGAGATGATTGCCGGCGAACTGCAGGAACTGAAAGACAAGTATGCCGACGAGCGCCGTACACGCATTGTGAAGATGGCTACCGAGTTCAACCCCGAAGATATGTATGCCGACGATGACATGGTAATCACCATCTCGCATCTGGGCTATATCAAGCGTACACCGCTGGCAGATTTCCGTCAGCAGGGCAGAGGCGGTATAGGCTCCAAGGCCAGCAACACACGTGACGAAGATTTCATAGAGTATGTTCATACCGCTTCGATGCACTCGACTATGCTGTTCTTTACGAATCTCGGACGTCTGTACTGGATCAAAGTGTACGAACTGCCGGAAGGTAACCGCCAGTCGAAAGGCCGCGCTATGCAGAACGTAATCAATCTGCAGAAAGACGAGAAGGTTTGTGCGTTTATCAATGTCAAAGGGCTGAACGATCCTGATTACGTTAAGAACCACTACCTGATATTCGCCACACGTAACGGTCTGATGAAAAAGACCACACTGGAAGATTACAGCCGTCCGCGTACGAACGGCATCATCGCCCTTGGTTTGCGTGAGGGCGACAGCCTGATCAGCGTTGCTCTGACCGACGGCGAGAGCCAGATGCTCATTGCATCGTCGAACGGAAAATTGGTACGCTTCCCGGAGAACACAGTCCGTCCTATGGGACGTACTGCCACCGGTGTTCGTGCAATAAAATTGGACGAAGATGGCCAAGATCACGCGATTGGCATGGTTTGTGTAGATGCAAATAGTGAGGACACAATTCTCGTCATCTCAGAGAAGGGATTCGGTAAGCGTACCGCCCTTGACGATGAGAACGGTGAACCTATCTACCGTATCACCAACCGTGGCGGTAAGGGCGTGAAAACCATTGCATTGACAGAAAAGACAGGCTCGCTGGTAGGCTTGCATGCCGTACAGGACGATGAAGACCTGATGCTCATCACCAAGAGCGGAACAGCCATCCGCATGGCTATGGACAGCATACGTGTCCAGGGACGTGCTACACAAGGCGTGAAACTCATCGAACTGCAAAAACGCAACGATATACTGATGTTCGGCTGCGTTGTTCCAAAAGAAGAAGAGGAGGAACCAAATGGTGACGCTTCGCTTAATGGCGAGAACGGTGAACCGGCCGAGGCAACGGAAAACGTAGAACAGAATAACGAATAAACAATACAGCAATGAAAAAATCAATCTTCCTCGCAGCATTGGTGCTGATAAGCACGAGCTGCTTAGCACAGAAATCAGCCGTACGTACGGCTAAGAACCTCGCTCTGCAGGAGTCACCGGACTTTGCAGGTGCACGTGCGGCAATCAAGCCTGCTCTGGAAAACGAGGAGACGAAGAACCAGGCTGAGGCTTGGTATGTAGCCGGACTGATCGGTTACAAGCAGAACGAACATATATGGCTCATGGGGCAGATGGGACAACCCGTTGACAACGCTGCCAAAGGTGCAGCTGTTGAGGAGAGTATAGGTTACTGGCTCGTGGCTGACTCGCTGGCAATGGTACCGACCTACGACAAGAAAGGTAACCCCAAGTACGACCTGAAGACCCGCAAGAATATCGGCGAGCGTATGCTGGAGTACTTCCAGAAACAGGATCTGGCTATCTATGCCTCGTATCTGGCAGAGCAGAACGACGATCTGGGTGTAGCCAAAGCGTTCAAACTCCACTGCGATATACCTGATCTGGAACTGATGCAAGATCCGAAATTGCAGGCAAAGATGGTGAAGGATACGACGTACTACCAGTACATGAGTTACTCGCTGTCGTACTTCTATCGCGCCAAGGCATATGACCAGGCACTGGCTATGGCTAAGCGCATTGCAGTCGATCCTGCACACGAGGTTACGGCTTATCAGTACTACTACGACCTGTACAAACTGATGGGCAAACCCGAGCAGGCTAAAACTGTGCTGGCCGAGGCAGTGGATAAGTTCCCGAAAGAGGCTTGGTTCATCCAGAACATGATCAACGACCTCGTGCAAGCCAAGGATACACTGGGTGCTGTAGCATACCTGGACAAAGCTATCGAGAACGACCCCTCGCAGGCTCAGTATTACCACACCAAGGCAACCTTGCTGAGCACACTGCGCCAATTTGACGAGGCGTTCAAGTTCTTCGACAAGGCGATATCCATGGAGCCCAAGAACCCCGAGTACTACCTGAACTATGCATATGCATATTCGGATAAGGCAACGATGATGCTCGACGGTACGGATAACCTCTCGCAGAAGGAATATATGGCAGTAAAGAAACAGAGCGACGAAGTACTCAAACTCGCCCTGCCGTACTACGAGAAAGCTCACGAACTTGCCCCGGGCGATATGACGTACGCACGTGCTCTGCGCCAGTGCTACTACCGCCTGCATATGGACAAGGAGTATGAGAAACTGTCTGCCGAAATGCAGAACTATTAATTGATTTAGTTTTTAGCGGCGTCTTTGGCTTTTCTGTTCGGTCATTATGCACCAACATAACTTCCTCACAGGAAAAACCAAATCTGCTTGCTAAAAATCCCAAATCCCGATACTGCATTCCGGTATTCTCTCATGGGTAGGATATTGGCTATCGATTACGGTAAGCGACGTACAGGATTAGCCGTTACGGACATTCTCCGCATAACGGCTAATCCGTTGCTTACGATAGATACATCCGGACTGCTCGCCTGGCTGGACGATTATATCCGCCGCGAACAGGTCGATACGATAGTAGTCGGCTACCCGCGGCAGATGAACGGACAAGATTCCGAGACAGTGCCGGCAATTCGTGCCCTCGAAAACCAATTGCGTACACGATGGCCGCAGATTCCCGTGGTGGAGTACGACGAGCGCTTTACCAGTGTGCTTGCGCATCAGGCAATGATTGCCGGAGGCATGAAGAAAAAACAGCGGCAGGATAAAAGCCAAGTTGACCGGCTCGCCGCGTGCATCATCCTCGAGGGATACCTTGAGCAGTTATCGAAATGAACAAACAACGAATGAACAAATCGTAAATAATAAATGATTTTACCAATCTATCTATACGGTCAACCCGTTCTGCGTCGCCCCACTGAAGATCTGGAGCCAGGTGAAATGGATATCAAGCAACTCGTGGCAGATATGCAGGAGACACTGCTTGCAGCCGAAGGCTGCGGGCTCGCTGCACCTCAGATAGGCCTGTCGAAACGGCTGTTCGTGGTTGATGGCACCGAACTTGTGGAAGATTATCCCGAGTGCAAAGATTTCAAGCAGGCTTTTATCAACCCCGAGATAATCGAGGAGAGTGAGGAAACCTCTGTCTATTCCGAAGGATGCCTCTCGCTACCGGGTATAAGCGAAAATGTGACAAGACCCAAGACTATCACTATCCGGTATCTGGACGAGGATTTTCAGGAGCATGAAGAAACTTATACGGACTTCAAGGCACGAATCGTTCAGCATGAGTACGACCATCTGGAGGCGCACGTGTTCACCGATCGCATCTCACCCATACGCCGGCAGTTCTGCAAGAACAAACTGGCGAACATAGCTAAAGGCAAAACCGGCGCACGGTATAAGTACAAACGGTAGACCGCTTCGCTATTGGATAATAGACCGATATGTTGCTGATACAGGATACAATAGTCAGTCTGGAGATACTTGAGAAGGAGTTCTGCTGCGACCTTGAGCATTGCAAGGGCTGTTGTTGTATCGAGGGCGATGCCGGAGCACCTGTCACGCCCGAAGAAGAGCAACAATTCAACGCCTTGCTGCCCGAACTGTTGCCACATATGACCAAAGAGGCACGCGCCGTGGTGGACGCACAAGGCATAGCCTACAATGACCCTTCCGGCGAACGTGTACTCTGCATCGTCAATGACAAGGATTGTATATTCGCACGCACCGACCATAACGGCTGGTGTTATTGTTTGATAGAGCGGCTGTTTAGTCAGCAATCTGCGGTCAGCAATCTGCGGTCAGTTGTCAAGAAGCCTATATCCTGTCATCTGTATCCCATACGCTTGACGCAAATAGGCGAACGGGTTGGGGTGGAGTACCACCGCTGGGATATATGTCACTCGTCGCGCCAACTCGGCCACAAACTGCACTTGCCGCTGTACAAATTTCTGCGCGAACCGCTTATCCGCCGTTTCGGGCAGGAGTGGTACGACGAACTATGTCTAACTGCCGAAGAGTGGAAGAAAGCCCAGCAGGCAGAAGGCGAATTGCAGCGTTGACAGAGTGTAAGCGGCTGTTGTTATGAAAGAAACAAGATTGATATGCATTCGATTTTAGCAGAAATAATCAGTATAGGCGATGAACTGCTGATAGGGCAGGTCGTTAATACCAACGCGTCGTGGATGGCGCAAGTGCTGAATGCCGCCGGCATAACCGTTGTGCAGGTTACTACTGTGCGCGATGACCGACTGGCAATAACTGAAGCCGTGACCAACGCCTTGCAGCGCGCGGATATAGTGCTCACAACAGGCGGACTGGGGCCAACGAAGGATGATATAACCAAGACCGTCCTGTGCGAACTGTTCAACACCCGTCTGGTGG
>JAFXSS010000106.1 GCA_017525455.1 Paludibacteraceae bacterium | reverse complement strand
GATGCATATTGCCGAGTACCGATTTGGCAGTTATGCCAATCATGAGGCGAAGCGCAGCCGCAAGTTGCTGCTGACGAAGCGCGAGCTGCGCAAGCTGGATCGGGCAACCCGTGAGACGGGCAAGACCATCATCCCGCTCGAGCTCTTTATCAACGACAAGGGCTTGGCCAAACTGACCATTGCGTTGTGTCAGGGTAAGCACTCGTATGATAAACGTGAGTCGTTGCGCGAGGCGGACGACAAACGCGAGATGGCACGAGCAATGAAGCTGTAAATCGCTCGACTGGTAGCGATAATGCGTAAAAATGTGACGAAAGAGTCAAAAAACGTCAATTTTTACACATACATACGTGCGAAATATTGTAATTTTGCGCTTAAATTTTAAAATCTAATACACGATGAGAAAATCTAACACATTTTTTCAAGTTGGTTATAGGTATATGCAAGGCACCTTGCGTGGTGCCGCTTGTGCGTTGTTGATGATGATCTGGCTGGGTCTGGGTTCGGCATCGGCTGCTGATATATCCCACTATGCCACCGGCATGGAGAATGGTCCGACGGGTATTGTTACAAGGGATCAATGTGATGACGCTGTTGAGTCTACTGATGCACCACGTACCGGGTCGAAGTGCCTATCTACGACATACAATAGCAACAGCAATAGAAGATGGTATCTTACACCGACGTTTGCTGTGCCCAAAAATTCCTATCTTCATATCATAGGTTACACCAAATTGCTATCGACAGACGTGACGGGGGCGAGTAGCAATACGCAAGCTTATGCAGAGCCGTATGGTACGGGTAGTTCAAACCCTGGCGATGCTGTAAACTTAACAAAATCGTGGCAGCGCATCACGGCATCGAGTAAGGCAGGATCGGACAAATCGGGCGTAGTGGCTCGTTTCTACCGTAAGCATGCCAGCAAGAAAGAAGTGCTGTTTGATGATGTAGTGGCATATGTATCCACGAATAGTGAGGTGGATCTGGAGAAGCCGACATCGGCAACAGCGGCTTCCGCAACGGATACCGAACTGACCTGGACTTGCGGAACGGATGCCAATACGGGTATACAAGCTACATTGATATGGAAACGCACCAACGGTACGGCCGAGGACCTGACGCTGAACGACCAGGGTATATATGCCTTGGCAGCTACGGAAGGCCCGAGCACCGATCAGAGCGGCAACTGGACGCTGGTGAGTGCATCGGTAGCCGGGGATGCCACCTCGTATAGCGGAGCATTATCCACCCATGAGGTGTATGCCATCGTGCATCGCGATCTGGCGTACAACTACTCGGCTCCTACCTATGTAACGGTACCGGACCTGACACCGAAGACCCTGTATCTGAAACCCGGAACGAATTGGCTAAAGAAGGGTGGAGAGGTAAGTCCGCGTTTTGCGGTTTATGCATATATAGATGGCGAACACTATCGCTGGTGCGACATGGAGGCTGTAGATGCAGGCTGCGAAGGGGGAACGGTCTATAAGGCCGTAGTACCGGCCATGTATCCGAATTGTATCTTCTGCCGTATGGACGGCGCTACTACGGAGAACGCCTGGGGAGGAAATGTATGGAATCAAACCGGCGACTTGACAATGCCTACGGCTGCGGCAGGGGTTTACGAAGTGCCAAATAGTGCCTGGGATTACAGCAATAATGATAATTGGAGAACGACTCCTCTGAATATATGTATATCGGGCACTTGGCTTTGTTTTGCGGGCGAACAACTGACGCTGACGGCTACCAGTACCGGCGCTACGCATTATCAGTGGTATAAGGGCGGTGTGGCCATCCCTGGTGCCACATCGGCTACCTATATTAACTACAACTTTGCATACGAAGACGCAGGTGATTACTATTGCAAGTCGCGCATAGGAGAATCAGGAACGGAGATTCAGAGTAATACGCTCACTGTGAAAACGCTGCGAATGTTTTTCGACAATGGTCGCGGCGTCGCAGCTTATGGACATGTAGACCTAAAGAATACAGATCCCGATAATCATAAGGCGACGGGAATGATTTTCCTGGGCCAAACATGGACGTATGCATTCTGTGTAGCAGACGGAGTGGGTCATTACTACGGCTGCAATAACCCGGAAAGCAGTAAGATGCATAGCGGTAATTGCACGAACTGGGAGATGAACGCAGACGGCACACAATGTCTCATTTGGGCGGAGAATGGAGCGACCTATACCTTCACGGTGGATTATTCGAACTTTACCGTACCGGTTGTATCGGCCGTTTATCCTCCGGACAACCAGGAGGCGGGAAGGATGATCTATTTCGATAACAGCACGCTCAATTGGAGCGAACCGCTATATTACCGTATAGGCCGTGGCGGACGTGCCGGCGACGATCATACGCAGGTGGCCGAGTTTACCAAGGTGACTGGTACGGCGAACTTATACCAATACACTACGCCGGCTTATACCGATATGGATGCATGGCATATTGCAGATAAGCAGGGTCATGTGGGTTTAGGTAATGGCTATTCTATCTATTTGACCGATACGGATGATGAGTATCAGATCACTAAATCCATGTCGTATGAGGGCGGCGCTACTACGCAGGACATTACGGTAGAACCTACTGGTTCTCATCAATTAGGAAAAGATAGTGAATATCCGAATCCGGATAATGATGATTGCGACTTTTATGCATGGAAGATGCTGCAGGGTATGAAGACCCAGAATGTGGAAATCATAGCACCGGAAGGCGGTACGATCACGGTTAGCTATACAGACGTGAACGGCGATCCTCAGTCGTTCACATCGGGCAATCGTGACCTGGCGCATACCTGCATACTAACGATTTCGGCTTCGCCTGACCCGTGCGGCTATCAGTTGATGTCGCTGACGGTGAATGGTGTCGACTTCACGAGCGGTGAGACGCATATCCTGGATGCAAGAACGATCATAGAGGCTACGTTTGGACCTGCGACGTATGGCGTGACCCTGCATCCCGAGGGTGGTCTTATCCTGGCTGGCGACGTGACGTCGTACACGTTCGGCGTAGGCGCTACCCTACCGACACATATGTCGAAGATCGGTAAGGACTTCTTAGGCTGGTACGACAACTCGGGCTTGACCGGTTCTCCGGTGACGGCCATCACGACAGCCGACTGTGGCAACAAGGAGTACTGGGCCAAATGGGAGAACGAACGGACCAAAGTGACGTACATCATCGGTTCGTGCTACCTGAAGAACGAGGTATGGACGCAAGGTAGTGACGGTCCGTATAGTGCCTGGCTGTTCCGGGGCGGTGATACGCCGAGTGAGAATAATGTCATTCCCACAACGGATATTAAACTGCCTTCGTCGCTTAACACGGCCAATCAGTGGTTCTTGTCCAAAGACGTGACCCTG
>JAFXSS010000105.1 GCA_017525455.1 Paludibacteraceae bacterium | reverse complement strand
TATAAAGCGATATTTGATTTTTGATATATGGCACAAAAACCCGCTATACCCAAAGGAACGCGTGACTTCTCGCAACAGGAGATGGCGCGCCGTAACTATATTTTCTCAACCATCCGCGAAGTATTCGCATTGTACGGCTTTGCCCAGATAGAGACACCTGCTATGGAATTGATGTCCACACTGATGGGCAAGTACGGCGAGGAGGGCGACCAACTGCTCTTCCGCATTCAGAACTCCGGCAAGAAAGCCGGGGAGGCACCCGAGAAAGGTCTGCGTTACGACTTGACCGTGCCGTTTGCGCGTTTCGTGGTGCAACACAGGGATACGATACAGTTCCCTTTCAAGCGCTACCAGATACAGCCGGTATGGCGTGCCGACCGTCCGCAGAAAGGCCGCTATCGCGAGTTCTACCAGTGTGACGTGGATGTAGTGGGCACCGACAGCCTGTTGGCTGAAGTCGAACTTATACAGATAGTGGAGGAAGTGTATCGCCGTTTGGGCATACGCGTATGTCTGCACATGAACAACCGCAAGGTGCTGGCAGGTATAGCCGAGGTGATAGGTGCGCCCGACAAGATGATAGATATAACTGTGGCTATCGACAAGTTGGACAAGATAGGCGTGGACAAGGTGAACGACGAACTGCGTGAGCGCGGATTGAGCGCTGAGGCCGTAGAAGCCTTGCAGCCCATACTGAACTTGAGCGGCGACAATACAACCAAACTGCAGTCGCTACGTACGATACTCGCCGGCAGCGAGATTGGCCTGAAGGGCGTGGAGGAATTGGAAGAGGTCTTCAACAAACTGTCGATTGTCGATTGCCGATTGCCGATAGAACTTGACCTCTGTCTGGCTCGCGGACTGAACTACTACACCGGCGCCATATTCGAAGTAAAAGCCCTGGATGTGCAGATGGGCTCGATTACCGGTGGCGGACGCTACGACAACCTGACGGGTATCTTCGGTATGCCGGATGTGTCTGGCGTAGGTATATCCTTCGGCGCTGACCGTATCTACGACGTGCTGACCGAGCTCGACCTCTATCCCGCCGAACTGCAATCGACCACACAAGTGCTATTTGCCTGCTTTGGGGAGGATGAGTTGAACTTTGCTGCCCAATGTGCCACCGCTCTGCGTGCGCAAGGTGTGCGCGTGGAAGTGTATCCCGAAGCCGTGAAGATGAAACGCCAGATGGCGTATGCCGATGCCAAACATATACCGTACGTAGCCATCATCGGCAGCAACGAACTGGCAGAGCAGAAGATGATGCTCAAAAACATGATCACAGGTGAGCAGAACCTACTGGGGTTGCCGGAGGTGGCAGCGATGCTGAAATGAGGAATGAAATAACAATCACAATTCATATACAATTATCATGAAAAAATATATTCTTTTGTTTGCCGTAATGGCAATAAGCATAGCCGTGATGGCTGTGCCGGCAAGACGAGTGTTTGCCGATTATCCGTCAGCCGACGGCGGAACGGTAGAACTGACTCTGGCTGGTGATGAATATGCTCACTGGTATGAGGATGCCAAAGGCACTGTGTATGTAGCCGGTGAGGACGGTACGTTTGCACCTGCAACCACATCGCGCGAGCAGATGTTCAGCCGTCGCCGCCTGTCGCCGAAGTACAAGTCGGCAGAAGCCCGTCGTGCACGTATGGAAGTGGGTGTCAAACCCAACCTGGCTCCCAAGGGCATAGTTATCCTGGTTAACTTCAAGGATTCAGAGATGAAGTCCAACCATACACAGGCCACCTTCGACGAGTTGTGCAACTCTGCCAATTGTACGGTGAACGCCTACGGCAAAACGCACTATCCGTCGGCAGCCGAGTACTTCAATTCGCAATCCGACGGCAAGTACCGTCCGCAGTTCGATGTATTCGGTCCTGTCACGCTCAGCAAGAACTGCGCTTACTACGGCAAGAACGATGCGGAGGGCAACGATATGTACGCCACCGATGCCGTGATTGAGGCATGTATATTGGCCAACCAGCAATATCCCGAACTGAACTTTGCCGACTATGACTCCGACAAAGATGAGTATGTAGATTTCGTGTACGTCATCTATGCCGGTCAGGGCGAGGCTTCCGGCGGAGCTTCTACTACTATTTGGCCGCATAACTGGGAAATCATATATGCCGTATACCCGTTCAACGAAGCCGGACAATATGACCCCAACGGCGAGCGCCTATCGTGCTGCTATACCGAGGATGATATATATATCGACGGCGTGTATCTGAACAACTACGCTATGTCGTCGGAGTTGATGGGCAGCGAGTTGGGCGGTATAGGTACGCTGTGCCACGAGTTCGGTCACGTGATGGGTTTGCCCGACTTCTATGACACCGGCTACAAGACCAACTACAAGCAGCAACTCACGCCCAACGAGTGGAACATCATGGACGGCGGCAGCTACAACGGTGACGGTCACTGCCCGCCAAACTATGACCCGTGGGAGAAATACTTCATGGGTTGGATTACTCCGGAGAACTTGGGTGATAATCCGCAGAAACTCACCCTTGCCGCCAACGGCACGCAGGGATACAAAGCCTATCAAATCAATGCCGCCGGTGTACAAGAGGCTGCTACCATGGAGGGACTGAACTACTACATCGAGAACCGTCAGCAGCAAGGTTGGGATACATATGTGCCCGCTTCGGGAATGCTGATATGGAAAGTGGACTTCAAGGCTGACGCATGGATCAACAATGAGCCTAACAACACAGCCTATGCACCGCGATACACACTGGTCATCCCATCGGGAACGAAGATTGGTGCATCGTATGGCACAGAGAACGTATGGCCGTATGGCAACAAGACATCGTGGGAAGGGGTGACGGGCAAACCGCTGAAGAACATCACCCGCAACGGCGACAAGATCGAACTGGTTTATATCGATGAGTCAGCGCCTGTCGATCCGTTTGAACTCAAGTGGATGGCTCAAGGTGAACTGTTCGCCACGACAACCTCAACCGGTAAGATCGTATTGCCGGATACCGATCCCGCATCGTGCAGCAACGGCAAGGTGTTTGTAGGCTGGTGTCGCACGGCTGACTACGAGAACATGACCAATCCGCCTACGTTCGTTGAGGCTGGACAGAGTGCCGCCGAGGGCGATATATTTTACGCCGTATATGCCGCCAAACTCAGCGAAGGAGGTGAGCCTGCTACTACCAAGTATGCCTTCACATCCAAGTCGTGGGCTGACCCGACCAATTCATGGACAAGTCAGAAAGACGGCTTCCAGTACAGTAACGCCAACAGCGGCGTACAAATCACATCCAGCACGGATTATAACGGCGCAGGTGCCAAAACCAAACAGACCTTTGCCGGTGTGAGCAAGGTTAGTGTAACGTATTGCACCAACTCCAAGAACGGCGCAGGAACCATCGATGTGATGGTTGGTAACGATTCGCAGCCGCTGAACGTAACCAAGACCGGAGGAACCAACCTGCGTGATCTGGAGTACACGTTTAACAATGCCAGCGGACACGTGGCGTTCGTGGTCAGCTGTACTACCAATTCCATCTATATCAACTCCGTTACCATCACTGCCGGAAGCAGCGCTTCGTACAGCGGATATACCACCGGTTGCTCCGATATAACCGCTCTGCCCGACAATACAGTCGACCATCCTGCGGCATGCAAGGTAGTGCGCGACGGGCAAGTGCTGATACAGCGCGGCAACGAGGTGTATAATCTGTTGGGCGTACGCCTGTAATTATTAATTCGTAATTCGTAGATTCATGTCAACTTCCGAAGCATACGATCAGGTGATGGCGCAATGCCGCAGCATCTATATCAAGAAGATGAAGGACTACGGTCCCTCATGGCGAATCATGCGTCCGCAGACGGTGAATGACCAACTGTTTATCAAGGCCAAACGTATTCGCACGCTGGAGATGACAGGCGTGAACATGGTCGGTGAAGATATAGCCGGTGAGGTGCGCGCCATTATCAACTATTCGGTCATGGGCATCATCCAACTGCGTCACGGTTTTGCCGACAGCATAGATATGACTCCTGAGCAGGTTACTGAACTGTATGACACGTATGTGGCGGAAGCTAAGGAGTTGATGTTGCGCAAGAACCACGACTACGGCGAGGCGTGGCGCGATATGTTGCCATCGTCGCTTATCGACATTATCCTAACGAAGATCAACCGCAACAAGCAGATTGCCTCTAACGACAACCGAACGCTTATATCCGAGGGTGCCGACGGCAACTACTTTGATATGCTCAACTACGCAGTGTTCTACTTAATACTTACCACGCATGAATAAATCAGCTCGCTTAATCGGTTCCATTGCGCGCACACTGCTCGCGCTGACGTTTCTGTTCTCAGGGTTTGTCAAGGCTATCGATCCTATCGGCACAGTGTACAAGATTGAGGACTACCTGACTGCTTTTGGCGGATTTTTCTCCTCACTGCTTCCCTTGGCAACCACGGCAGCCGTGCTGCTTATCTTGACGGAGTGGACACTGGGCGTGATGATGCTCTGCAATATCCGTACGCAGTGGACGGCGTGGTTGTCGCTGGCGTTCTACTTGGTCATGACGCCGCTCACGCTGTATATAGCCCTGACCAATCCCGTGACGGACTGCGGCTGCTTCGGCGATGCGCTGGTGATCAGCAACTGGCAGACGTTCGGCAAGAACGTGGTGCTTACCTTGCTGGTGATTGTACTGCTGTGCACCAAACGGCATATACCGCAGACCTTCGTATGGTGGGCTGAACTGGGAATAGTACTCATCGGCTTGGCGCTGGCCGGCGGACTGATGATCTATACCCACTACCATCTGCCGCTCATTGATTTCCGTCCGTACAAGATTGGTAACAACATACCCGAACTGATGGAAATACCCGACGGGGCACCTGCCGACGAGTATGCTATCACGCTGATATACGAGAAGGATGGAGTGGAGCAGGAGTTTACGGTGCAGGATTATCCTAAGGGCGACAGCACATGGCGGTTTGTTGACCAGCGCTCCAAACTTATCAGCAAGGGTTACGAACCTCCTATCCATGACTTTGTGCTGATTGACGAGCAAGGCGATGACCTGACGTACGACCTGCTGGATATGGCGCGTGTGGTATGCGTTGTGATGTACGATCTGGATAAGGCTGACCTTGCCCAGCTGCCGAAGGTGGAAGAGTTATACCGTTCTTGCCACGAGCAGGGTACACCGTTCTATATTCTCACCTCGGCTACTGAAGATCAAATATGGGAGTTCATCAGCAACAACGAACTGACTCTCGACCGCTCGCTATTCCTGAATGCCGACGGCATAATGCTCAAGACTATCGTTCGCGCCAACCCGGGGGTGTTCGTTATAGAGAATGGTACGATTACCGACAAATACAATATCCGCAACCCGTAACCCGTAACCCATAACCCGTAACCCGTAACCCATCC
>JAFXSS010000104.1 GCA_017525455.1 Paludibacteraceae bacterium | reverse complement strand
GTTACAAGACCCTGTACCAGTACCTTTGGCACGAGTGTGCCGCCGAGTACGACCAGACGAACCCGTAACCTCGCGTTCAGCAAGGCGGTCGCATCGGATGGTGCTTGCACCATAAAGGCGACGCCGTTGCTATCTGGGTCGTGACGACGCTCCCCGCTGTCCCTCCCGTTCGAAAGCAAAAGTCAATTGCTTTCTCCATGCTCTCCCCATGCGAAACGCTGCGCTGGTTTCTTTGGGGGCCCCGGGATTGAAAACGATTATCCAATAATAGATTAGCGCGAAATGATACTGCAGGAGTTACATATTATCGACTTTAAGAACATACGTGAGGCGGATCTGACGTTTGCGGACAAACTGAACTGCTTCGTGGGACTGAACGGGCAAGGCAAAACCAACCTGCTGGATGCCATATATTACCTGAGTTTCACCAAGTCAGCATTCAACACCGTTGACTCGCAGAACATACGGCATGACGCTGAGTTTGCGATGATACAGGGAGTTTACGCGTTCGGCAATGGGTTCGCATCGGATGAGCCGATACAAGTGACGTGCGGGATACGGCGGGGACTGAAGAAACAATTCAAGTTAGGCAAGAAGGATTATCAGCGTATGCTCGACCACATAGGGCGTATACCGCTGGTGATGGTGTCGCCGGAAGATAACCAGTTGATAGCCGAAGGAAGCGATGAGCGCCGCCGGTTTCTGGACATAATAATTGGTCAGACCGACCGTGCGTATCTGGAGCATCTGAACCTGTACAACTCATTGGTCAAGCAGCGTAACGCGTTGCTGAAGCAGTACGGCGACGGCGATCAGCCAACAGTTCCCGGCGACCTGTTTGATGTGATAGAGATGCAGATGGTGCCGCATGCGGAGTATATATTTGCACGTCGCAAGGCGTTTGTGGAAGCGTTCGTTCCGATCTTTGCCGACCTGTACAAGACCATAGCGGAAGTAGAGGAGCAGCCCCGGCTGACGTACCGTTCGCAACTGTTCGACCGCGATCTGGCAGAGTCGCTGCGCCGCACGCGTCAGCGCGACCTGATACTGGGCTGGACATCGCAGGGTGTGCATAAAGATGAGCTGGAGATGCAGCTGGGCGATTATCCGTTGCGGCGCGTAGGCAGTCAGGGACAGCAAAAGACCTATCTGATAGCCATGAAGCTGGCTCAGGCGCTCGCGTTCGATAACGCGGTAGCATCAGATGCCACGCGGCATAAAGGCGACGCGTGCCTCCGCTCTCCCCAACAATTGGGTAAGCCTATATTGCTGCTGGATGATATATTCGACAAACTGGATGCCACGCGTGTAGCGCGCATAGTAGATATGTTGCGCGGCGAACAGTTCGGACAGATATTTCTGACCGACACCGACCGTCAGCACCTGACGGAGATAGTACAACCTCTGGGGTCAAGCAAAGTGTTCTATGTCAGCGGCGGAGATTTCCGTGCCGGATAAGATAATCAGTCGTTCGACCACGTTCCTCAATTCACGAATGTTACCGGGCCAGTGACGTTGCTGCAACGCCGCTATAGCATCTTGTGTAAAATGCTTGACCGCCCAGCCTTGCTCCTCGCAGATCTGTGAGGTGAAGAACTCGACCAGTTCGGGTATATCTTCCTTGCGGTCGTCGAGCGCGGGCACATGGATAGGAATGACATTGAGCCGATGGAACAGATCCTCGCGGAACGTGCCTTTCTCAATCTCGCGATGCAGATCTTTGTTAGTGGCGGCAATGACGCGCACGTTGACCTGAATAGGTTTGTCGCTACCAACGCGTGTAACCTCGCCCTCCTGCAGTGCACGGAGAACCTTGGTTTGTGCTGCGAGCGACATGTCGCCAATCTCATCGAGGAACAGTGTGCCTCCGTTGGCCTGCTCGAACTTACCGGCACGATCCTTGACAGCACCGGTGAACGAGCCTTTGGTATGACCGAACAGTTCGCTCTCTATCAGTTCGGACGGTATGGCAGCGCAGTTACATGTCACGAGCGGCATGTCGGCACGGTTACTCTGCTCGAACAGCATACGTGCCACAACCTCCTTGCCCGTACCGTTCTCGCCGGTGATAAGCACGCGTGCTTCGGTAGGTGCGACCTTGGCAATCATATCACGAACTTGCCCGATGGCGGCACTGGAGCCGATCATCTGGTATTTGCTGTTGACTTTCTTCTTGAGCGCGGTAGCCTCGTTGCGCAAGGTGGTAGCCTCATGGCGCAGCTGCTTGCTATCGATGCCGTGACGTGTGGTAACGAGCAGACGGTTGAGGTCGAGCGGTTTTTCCAGAAAATCGTACGCGCCCTGCTTGATGCAATCGACAGCGGTCTCTATATTGCCGTGTCCGGAAATCATCACTACGGGCACATCGGCACAGTTGCTATCGGGATGCTTGAGTGCAGCCAGCAGTTCTGTTCCGTCCATCTGGGGCATCTTGACATCGCTGTAGATCAGGTCGTAACTGCCAGCTTGCGCCATCTCAACGCCTTGAGCACCGTTCTCGGCAACATCAACGGAGTACCCCTCGAACTCCAGAGTCTCCTTCAGAATATTTCGTATCGCACGTTCGTCGTCAATAACAAGGATTTTTGCCATATTCAGTTTAAAAATGAAGATATTTTACTAAAATTGCAACAAAGTTATGAAAAAATTTTGATATTTGCAAAAATTGTTGTATCTTTGTACTGACTTATGGCGCGGTGGCAAAAATCTATCACCTCGTCATTGCAAAAAGGTCAAAATTCAGTTAACATAAATATTCAATCTTTATTAACCAAAGAATCATGAAGAAATTTTTATCTCTTGCAGCAATGCTAGTTGCTGTGGCTTCCATTTATGCGCAAGACCCTATTCCTGTAACTTGTGCTGAAGCCAAGGCTGCTATGCCTGAAACTTCTAATGGTGTAACTAATGAAACGTATGTCGTTACTGGTTACATTACCAATACCAATGAAGTAATCAGTCGCGAGCAGCAGACGTTCTGGATGGATGACGAACCAGGGACAAAGAAAACCATCCAAGGCTATTGGTGCAACCTGCCGGAAGGCGAGAAGGATATCCCTCTAAAGGTTGGTGACAAGATCACACTTACAGGCAAAATTATGAACTACAGTGGTACAGCAGAAATCAAAAATGGCAACGTTGCTATTATTGAGCGCGCCGCAGTGGTGACCTTAGATACAATTAGTGTATCAGACGCGATTAAACGAATTAAAGAGAACAATCTTGGCCCATGCTATGTGAAAGGAAAGGTTGTAGAAATCCTAACAAAAGATGCAGATGTCGCAAAATACGGCAACATTAACTATTGGATGGTAGACCTTGAAAATGCGAACGATTCTATTGAAGGGTATAAAATGTATGGCGCAAACAACAAGAAATATTCTTCTTCAGCAGATGTCGAATTCTTTGCAGGTGACGAGATCCTTGTATATGCTACAGCTTTGAAATTATATAACAATAAAGTATATGAAATAGATGGTGGATATTATTTCCGTACTCTAAAATCAAATACCAGTGTGATAGACTTGGATTGGGCTACCGGTACCGCTTACCGCGAGAGCACAGGCTGGACACTGGAGATTGCCAAGGGTAACAACGACCAGAATAACCTGGTTAACCTGAAGATCAACAGCACGAAGAAAGATGCTATCGCCGGATCGTATCCGCTGGCAGCAGGTTCGGAGATTGTGCTGAACGGCACCAAGACCGCTATCACCGCAGGTAACGTAAAAGTAACCTTCAAGGAGATTGGCGTAAACAGCCTGAATATTTATGACGTACAAGCCACATTTACTGTAGGCGAGAAGGTTTACCGTATCATGAACGATGTTGAGTTCTACGCAGTTGATGAGAACAGCGACGAGATTGCTCTGGTAGGCGACCGTCCGTTCAAGCCGACCGAAGGACAGGAGATTACATGCGCTCAGGCACGCGAGTATGCATTGTCGCTGGCCAGCGGTACCACGGGTGACGTTAAAGTAACCGTAGTAGGTTACGTAACTGACCTGTACAGCAATGGCGTAACATTCTGGATGGATGATCAGCAAGGTTCGGCCAAGACCTTCCAGGCATATATGGTTAAGACCGTTCAACCTGCAGGTGTAGGTCTGAAGAACGGTGCAAAAGTTAAAGTAACGGGATATGTAACCAACTACAAAGGCACAACTCCTGAGCTGATGGACGGTGCAGTCGAAATCCTTTCCGGCGGTGAAGAAGTTAAAACTATCAAGGCAACCGTTGCCGAAGCAATCACGGCTGCTGAAGCTCTGGCTAACAATGCCGTTACAACCGACCTCTACGAGATTACTGCGTTTATAGCTGACGTGGCTTATGCGTATAGCGCAGATTATGGCAATATTTCTCTCTGGCTGACCGATACCGAAGGAAGCAGCGAACAAGTGTTCCAGGCTTATCGTGCCAAGTGCGATGCTTCGATTGCAGAGCAGCTCGTTGCCGGAGCAAAGGTCGTTATTACAGGTAACCTCAAGAAGCAATATGACGCCGAGAAGACGGAAGAAGACGGCACGGTTAAACCCGAGCGTACTATTCTGGAAATCGTCAACGGTAAAGTTGTGCTCTATGGCACGGGCGTGGACAACATCAATACCGATGTGCAGGCTGTCAAGTTCATTGAGAACGGACAGATATACATCTTGCGCAACGGCGTTCGTTACAACCTGCAAGGTCAAGTAGCTGAGTAAGACAGCCGCAACCCTGCACGCTACGTGCAAGGGGTGATGGTAAACTCTATTGAGCATATTACTGCAAAAGAGCCACCTTTGGTGGCTTTTTTGTGCAATAATTTGCAAAAACGGAAAATATTTTGTAAATTTGCAGCCGTGTAAATACAAACAGCTATAGTTAACATAATCAACAATTGACAAATATGAAGCGCATCTATTACATCCTGAGCATTGCTATGCTGTTGGCAGCGTGCCAGAAAGAACCCAAGTCGTCACAACTGCTGGAGGAGTATCAGGCTCTGAACGACCGTGTGGCCGAACAACTCAGTCAGGATCTGCAGCCCGAGGCGGCGGACTCTATCATCAGCGCGTTTATCGACGAGGCACTGGCCCTGCAGCAAGCCGAACCCGGTTCGGAGGCTGCGTATGTGATACTGGCAGATATCTATTATATGCTCGATATGCCCCAGAAGATCCAAGCATTCAGCGTGCTGGATGTAGACAGCATTGAGGCACACGGTCTGGAGCGTCATCTGCGTGCGTTCCAGGCAGAGCAAGCCACGATGCCCGGCGAACCGTACACCGACTTTACCGTTTATACCAAAGATGGCGAGCAGGTAGCACTGAGTTCGCTGGTAGGGCAGAAAGATTATCTGCTGGTGGACTTCTGGGCAAGCTGGTGCGGACCATGCCGTCGCTCGATGCCGGCGCTCAAAGCCCTGCTGGCAGAGTATGGCAACAAACTAGCGATAGTAGGCATATCGGTAGACAACGATCCCGAGGCATGGCAGAAAGCCGTAAGCGAGCTTGAACTGACATGGACTCAGCTGCGCGATACCAACGACGAAGGCTCGAATGCCTATGGCATAATGGCTATACCGCACACCGTACTCATCAGCCGCGACGGAACGATCCTGGCGCATAATCCCGAGCATGAGCAGATAGCGGAGTTGCTGAAATAAGAGAAAGCAGGAAACAGAAAATCACAACTAATAACATATCCGCCCGGGCAGACAATTCTTATCTCGCTTTGCTCGAACGATTATTTTGCGAGCAAAATCTTGTGGGTCAGCTGCGGGCATAAACATTTGTAAGTTTATAACAATATGGTAAAAATCACTTTTCCCGACAATAGTGTTCGGGAGTATGAAAGCGGCGTGACGCCGCTGCAAGTAGCAGAAAGTATCAGTTCGCGTCTGGCGCAGGATATCCTGTGCGCCAGCATCAAGCCGTCAGGCAGTCAGCAAGCTGAGTGGCAGATCGTGGAACTGAACCAGCCAATTTTGGCTGATTCGCAGATCCGCCTGCATAAGTGGGAAGATGCTGAGGCTAAGCATGCGTTCTGGCACACCTCCAGCCACCTGATGGCAGAGGCATTGCAGGAACTGTATCCGGGCATTCAGTTCGGTATAGGTCCGGCTATAGAGAACGGTTTCTACTACGATGTACTGCCTGCCGAAGGACAGGTAATCAAGGAGAGCGACTTCCCCGCCATCGAAGCAAAGATGGCTGAACTCCGCGCCAAAAAAGAACAACTTGTAAAAAAGCAGATCAGCAAGGCCGATGCACTCAAGGCATTTGGCGACAAAGGTCAGAGTTACAAGTGCGAGCTGATTAGCGAACTGGAAGACGGACATATATCTACCTATACCCAGGGCAACTTTACCGACCTGTGCAAAGGTCCGCACCTGTTGAGCACCGAGCCGATCAAGGCTATCAAAGTGCTGAGCTGCGCTGCAGCCTACTGGCGTGGCGACGCTTCGCGACCGATGATGACGCGTATATACGGTATATCGTTCCCGAAGAAAGCGATGCTCGACGAGTATCTGGCACTGCTGGAGGAAGCCAAGAAACGTGACCACCGTAAGATAGGCAAAGAGATGGAGCTGCTCATGTTCAGCGACATGATAGGCAAAGGTCTGCCGGTATGGCTTCCGAAAGGAACGGCATTGCGCCTGCGACTGGAAGATTTCCTGAAGCGCATACAGAAGCGCTACGGCTATCAGCAGGTGATAACGCCGCATATCGGTTCCAAGCAGCTGTATGTAACCTCCGGACACTGGGATCACTATGGCAAGGACTCGTTCCAACCTATCACCACTCCCGAGGAAGGTGAGGTATATATGCTCAAACCCATGAACTGCCCTCACCACTGTATGATATTCAAGAACCAGCCTCGCTCGTACAAGGAACTGCCGTTCCGCTGCGCTGAGTTCGGTACGGTTTATCGTTACGAGCAGTCGGGTGAGTTGCACGGACTGACGCGTGTACGTTCGTTCACGCAGGACGATGCACACATCTTCTGCCGTCCGGATCAGGTGAAGGATGAGTTTATCCGCGTGATGGAGATCATCGAGATCATATTCAAGGCACTGGACTTCCAGAACTTTGAGGCACAGATCTCGCTCCG
Source organism: Paludibacteraceae bacterium (assembly GCA_017525455.1). Taxonomy (GTDB): domain Bacteria; phylum Bacteroidota; class Bacteroidia; order Bacteroidales; family Paludibacteraceae; genus Colicola. The sequence continues at coordinate 48,464 of JAFXSS010000104.1, read as the reverse complement.
CGACCCGAAGAACACGACGAAGTATGTAGGAAGTGACGAGGTATGGGAGAAAGCCGAGCAAGCCATCATCGATGCCTGCAAGGAGAAGAACCTGCCTGCACGCGTTGAATACGGCGAGGCAGCTTTCTATGGCCCGAAACTGGACTTTATGGTAAAGGATGCTATCGGTCGTCGCTGGCAGTTAGGAACGATACAGGTGGACTACAACCTGCCTGAGCGCTTCGAACTGGAGTATGTAGGCGAGGATAACCAGAAGCACCGTCCGGTAATGATTCACCGTGCGCCGTTCGGTTCGATGGAACGTTTCGTGGCCGTGCTGATTGAGCATACCGCCGGTAAGTTCCCGTTGTGGCTCACGCCCGACCAGTGCATCGTGCTGCCAATATCCGAGAAGAGCAACGAGTATGCTCACAAAGTTCAGGAGATACTGGAGGCACAGGATGTGCGTACACTGGTGGATGACCGTAACGAGAAACTCGGCCGTAAGATCCGCGACAACGAGATGAAGCATATCCCGTTCATGCTCGTAGTTGGTGAGAAGGAAGCCGAGCAAGGTCTGGTGAGCGTACGCGTACAGGGTGCCGAGGACAAAGGGCAGATGACTATTCAGGAGTTTGCCGACCTCGTCAAATCCACCGTAGCGCAACAGATGACGGCGTACTAACAGCCGACGGCGATTCCCCCTGGTACATGATTGACAAGTATTTGGACTGGGGCACATTGTTCGTATTTCCGAACTATGTATTCAGCGCATTGACTGACCTGAAATATTTCCCGGATGCGAAATAAGGGATTGGCGGGAATAGTGCAAAACCCCGACAAAACCTCGACAAAACTGGACAAAAAAGGGAACTCGTAATGAGTTCCCTTTTATATGTCTGTACAAATTGTGTTGTCCAGGATTACTACAGCGACCACTCGAAGCCGTCCTTGGTATCCTTGATTTTGAATCCCAGATCGGTGAGCGAGTTGCGTATGCGGTCGGATGTGCCCCAATCCTTGTTACGCTTGGCTTCCAGGCGGATGTTAAGCAGCAGGTCGATAGCGCCGTTGTAGGCTTGCTGATGGCTATCTCCGGCTTGCTGAGCGCCGGCATTAAGTTGCAGGCCAAGGATATCGATGGCGTAGGTCTGCCATACATCGCGCAGTTCGGTTAAGTCGCTAGCACTGATAGCAGCCTTGCCGTCGGCAACGCTGTTGATAATCTTGGTAGAATCAAACAGGTTGGAGATGACGATAGGCGTATTCAGGTCATCGTTCATTGCTTCGGCACAACGCTCGCGCAGCCCGGCTACTTCATCCAAAGGTTGGGCATTGTCAGCAGACTGGAGTTTTTGCAATCGGGCATAAGCCTCAGCCATACGTTGGTAGCCCTTCTCCGCTGCCTCCAGTGCCTCTGACGAGAAATCTACCGTTGAGCGATAGTGCGCCATGAGAATGAAGAATCGGATGGTCATCGGACTGAAAGCCTTGGTGAGCAGCGGATGATCGCCTGTGAAGAACTGCCGGAGAGTGATGAAGTTGTTGTAACTCTTACCCATCTTCTTGCCGGCGATGGTGATCATATTGTTGTGCAACCAATAGTGCACGGTGTCATGGCCGAGTGCTGCGCAGGATTGTGCTATCTCTGCCTCGTGGTGCGGGAACATCAAATCCATACCGCCGCCGTGGATATCAAACTCCTCGCCCAGATACTTCGTGCCCATAGCCGAGCACTCCATATGCCAGCCGGGGAATCCCTCGGACTGCAGCTGTTTTACTTCGCCGTTCTCTGTATATCGGAACACAGCCGGCCAGTGCATGATATGCTCGGGCGCAGCTTTCTTCCACAGCGCGAAGTCGAAAGAGTGACGTTTCTCATCCTGCCCGTCCAATTCGCGGGTGTCGGTAACTATATCCTCCAGGTTGCGGCCGCTGAGTTTGCCGTACGGAAAATCCTGTGCGTACCGCTCAACATCCATATAGATGCTGCCGTTGGATACGTAGGCATACCCCTTGTCGAGAATCTTCTGCACAAAAGCAATCTGCTCAATTATATGTCCGGAAGCATGCGGCTCGATGGATGGCGGTAGCACATTCAGCGCCTCCATATCATGATGGTAGCGATTGGTGAAGAATTGCACAACCTCCATCGGTTCGAGTTGCTCCAGACGAGCTTTCTTGGCAATCTTATCCTCACCCTCATCGGCATCGTGCTCAAGGTGACCGACATCCGTTATGTTGCGTACGTAGCGAACTTTATACCCGATATTGGTCAGGTAGCGGAACAGAATATCGAACGTGATAGCGGGTCGTGCATGCCCCAGATGAGCATCGCCGTACACAGTCGGTCCGCACACGTACATACCTACATGGCCCTCATGCAAGGGACGGAAAGGCTGCTTCGTGCGCGCGAGCGTATTATAGAGGTATAACTGATTAGCCATAATTACTATTTGATTGGTTGACTCTGACCAAATAGCGGATTAAAGAATATTATTTTTTTCGATGTCGAGGAAGTACTTGTACGTATCCACCTTCAGTTCGCCGCAGGCCAGTTCGTCACATACGATGATACCATGCTGGTGCATCTGCAAAGCACTGATGGTCCACATATGCGATACGCCACCTTCTACTGCGTGCTGCAGTGCGCGAGCCTTGTTGTGGCCGTTAACGAGTATCAGCACCTCCTTGGCATCCATCACTGTACCTACACCGACGGTGAGTGCAGTCTTAGGCACAAGATTGATGTCGTTGTTGAAGAATCGCGAGTTAGCGATGATTGTATCAGTGGTCAGTTCCTTTTTGCGTGTGCGCGAAGTGAGCGACGATCCCGGCTCGTTGAAGGCTATATATCCGTCAGGTCCTATGCCGCCGAGGAACAGATGAATACCTCCGTAGTTCTTGATCTTCGCCTCATAGCGAGAGCACTCAGCCTCAAGATCCGCGGCATTGCCGTTAAGGATATTGACGTTCTCCTTGCGAATGTCGATGTGCGAGAAGAAGTTGTTCCACATAAATGAGTGATAACTCTCGGGATGCTCTTCGGGCAGTCCGACATATTCGTCCATATTGAAGGTAACAACATTGCGGAAAGATACTTTTCCGGCTTTGTTGAGTTCAATCAGTTTGCGGTACATCCCCAGCGGCGAAGAGCCGGTAGGCAGTCCAAGCACGAAAGGATTACTCTCCTTTGGTGCAAACTCGTTGATGCGCTGAGCAACGAAATTCGCAGCCCACTCCGACATCAGGTCATAATTCTTTTCAATTATCAGACGCATATTGGTAACAAGTATTAGATATTATACTTTAATGATTGCATCAATCCACCTTTTTGAGCACCACGGCCGTGCGCGCAGGCAGGTAGAGCTTGAGCCAGCCCTTCTTGTCCTTGGCATACTCGCGGTCGGGCATAGTGAAGTGATCCACAGTATCATCGGTCTGCTCGAAACCGGCAAATTTCGGATTGTCGGTGTTGAGCACAACCTGGTACTTGCCTTCAGGCGCAAGGAATCCGTAGTCGGGGAAAGACTTGGTGCCGTTCCAGTTGAATACGAACACGTAGTCGTCGCGCATGTATGCAACGACCTGATCGCCTTCGCGGTCCCAGAGGTTGATGATCGGTGTATCAGGCATGATACCCGACTTGCGCATCAGATGGATCATAGCTTCATCGAAGCGGTTGAGGTCGGCGTAGTAGAAATTCGGATTATCCACCAGCGACCATTGGCGGCGCGCATACTGGTAACTCCAGCCGTTGCCCTGCCGCGGGAAATCGATCCATTCGGGATGACCGAACTCATTGCCCATGAAGTTGAGGTATCCGCCATTGATGGTAGAAGCTGTGATAAGCCTGATCATCTTGTGCAGGGCTATGCCGCGATCAACCATATATGTGGAGTGTCCGTGCTCGAAGTGCCAGTACATATCGGAATCTACAAGACGGAAAATAATAGTTTTGTCGCCAACGAGTGCCTGGTCGTGGCTCTCGGCGTAAGAAATAGTTTTTTCACCCTGACGGCGATTGGTCATCTCATAAAGGATGTGACCGGCTTTCCAATCCTCGTCGCGAACCTCCTTGATATACTTAATCCAGAAGTCAGGTATACCCATAGCCAGGCGATAGTCGAAGCCCATGCCTCCGTCAGCAAACGGAGCGGCTATGCCGGGCATGCCGGACATATCCTCGGCGATGGTGATAGCATCCTTCTTAATCTCATGGATAAGTTTGTTAGCCAGCGTAAGGTAGCAGATAGCGTCGCCATCCTCATTGCCGTTGAAATATGACGGGTAGCCGTTGAAGTCCTCGCCCAGACCGTGACTGAGATACATCATCGATGTAACGCCGTCGAACCGGAAGCCGTCGAAGTCATACTCTTCAAGCCAATACTTGCAGTTAGACAGCAGGAAGTGCAAAACCTCATTTTTGCCATAATTGAAGCACAGACTGTCCCATGCCGGATGTTCGCGTCGCGGACCGTCGTGGAAATACTGGTAAGGCGTACCGTCGAAGTTACCCAGACCCTCAATCTCGTTCTTGACAGCATGCGAGTGTACGATGTCCATGATAACAGCAGTGCCTCTTTCGTGTGCATCGCTGATGAGTTCCTTGAGTTCCTCAGGAGTGCCGAAACGCGATGACGGAGCAAAGAAGTTGGAGACATGGTATCCAAACGAGCCATAGTACGGGTGCTCCTGAATAGCCATGATCTGTATGCAGTTGTATCCGAGTTGTGCTACACGTGGCAGTACGTTCAAGCGGAACTCGTTGTATGTACCTACACGTTGCTCCTCGGTGGCCATGCCAATATGGCATTCGTAGATGAACAGTGGCTTATCAGCCTTCCAACCTTTCGGACCACGGCGCTTACCCATGTCAAACTCTTTGACAGGTGCCCAAACCTGAGCGGAGAAAATCTTGGTGTTGTCGTCCTGAACCACTCGGCGAGCATATGAAGGTATGCGTTCGCCGTAACCTCCCATCCACTCAACCAGAAGTTTGTAAAGCTGCCCGTGATGCATCTGGTCCTCGGTAAAGTAACCTTCCCATACGCCGTTGCCGACAGGATAAAGCCTATAGGCTTCGCTCTTCTGCCAATTGTTGAAGTCGCCCTTGACATAGATAGCTGTGGCATTGGGTGCCCACTCTCGCAATACCCATCCGGGATTGAGGTGATGCAGACCAAAATACAAATATCCGTCAGCCCAAGGAGCGAGTTTTCTTTTGCCGCCTGTCAATTCTTTAATCTTGCGGAGTGCATAGTCTTGCCGGGCTTGTAAGGCCTGCTCATATGGTTGCAGTCCCGGCTCGTTTTGTACAATAGGTAGCATAATTGATAGATTTATTCAACTTTAGCTTTAACAATTATTTTGCGAAACGTCCCTGAAGCCATGCCGGCGGCATGTGCGTCGGTAGGGAAGAATACAGCGAAGTATCCTTTAGGCACACTGAATCGTGCAGCAGGCTTGTCGCCGTAGAGCTCAACATCTTTGCCCTCGTCATACTCCTTGATGACATTCTGGCAGTCCTCAAGCGAACTCCAAAGCATAGTCTCGGTAGCAGTCAGCGGGATTTGGATATCAATATAATCCTTGTGAGCTTCAAGTTTGCAGTCCTTCTCATCCTTAGGCGTTTGATCGCAGATGTTGACAATGAGATCCTGACCGTCTAACTTAATTTTGCAAGCCGGGAGTTCTTCAAGGTCATTGTCGTTGAAGAACTTCATGAACTGTTGGAAACCGGGTACACATCCAAAGTACCAGTCAGCGTTTTCTAATTTGTCGAGTATCATAACGTGTATTTGAATATTCTATCAGCCATACGTGTGCGCACGGCACGCGCGATTTATGATAACGTGCAAAGTTACTAAATATATATCGCATCTGCAAATTTTAGGTATATTCAGCGCAAATAATGTCCCATATGAATTAATTATTGGCAAATGCAGCAGTCAAAACACGACACGAGCACCCGCAATGGGTGCCCGTGCTGTAGTTGTCAGATACCGTCCTCCGACCTCTTCACTAAAGGAGAGGGCGGAGGAATGTAGAAGCATTATCGCATAACCTTGAGCACATGTCCGGCAGGTGTGCGAACGAGGTACGTGCCGGCCGGCATAGTACTCATCGGTATGTCGGAGTTGCCTGTTGCCACAAGTTTGCCGTCAGCCGTGAATACAAGCAGTTCGAGGTTATTGGCATTGTGGATCGTCAGGTCGCTGTATGATATACCGTCAACAGTGATTTGCATAACGCCATCGGTGAGAACGACGGTAACCACGCAAGTGGCTGAGATGTCGGCAGCAACGGCTGTTGCAGTGATGTTGGCTGTGCCGACCGCGATTGCCGTAACGAGTCCCTCGTTGACGGTGGCTACAGTCTCGTTGTCACTCGCCCAGGTTACACGTTTGTCGGTAGCGTTCTCCGGAGCTACGACAGCTGTCAGTTGGTACGTGAGTTTGTCGCTTTCGCGCAGGTCAAACGTCAGTTCGCTATCGAGCAACGACAGACCAGTGACAGGCACAACAGCTTGCTCAACCGTAACAACGCATGTAGCGGTCAGCCCGCCATCTTCGGTAGTTACTGTGATTGTAGCCTGGCCTTGGGCGATGGCAGTAACAACACCGGCGGCAACCGTAGCTACAGCCTCATCGGTGCTGGACCAGATGACCTTCTTGTTGTCTGCATCTGCCGGAGCGATAGTTGCAGTGAGTGTTGCTGTTCCACCCTCGGTGAGTGTGAGCTCGTTATCGCTGAGCTCAACACCGGTGACAGGAGTGGTTACCGAAACAGCACAGGTGGCAGTGAACTCACCATCCTCAGTCTTGGCTGTGATCGTTGCTTTGCCAGATGCAACGGCTGTAACAATGCCGTTAGATACTGTAGCTGCAGCAGTATTCGACGAGGTCCAGATAATATTCTTGTTGTCAGCATCAGCCGGAACAATATTGGCATTGAGTGTGAGCGTCTGTCCTTTAGTCATAGCGGCCTCCGTCTTGTCGAGCGTGATGCCGGTAACAGGATTGATGACTGTGACTGCGCAAGTAGCCGTAAACTCACCTTCCTCAGTCTTCACGGTAATGGTTGCCTTGCCCGATGCCACGGCACTCACAACGCCGTCAGCAACGGTGGCTACAGCCTCGTTAGAGGTACTCCATGTGATGTTCTTGTTCGTAGCAGCCTTTGGCATAACTGTAGCAGCGAGAGTCAACGTCTGCCCCTTGACGATAGTAGCATCCTCACGGTCAAGCAATATACCTTCCACGTGTCCGCTGAACGGTTTTTCTACAGTCAGTGCGCTCTTGGCGGGAACAACGGTCAGGTTCTTGTCGGTAGGAACAGTGAAGATATGCAATCCTGCCTCTCCCGAGCAAACGAGGTTGCCCGCAAAGTCGAAGTTCATCTGACGGATAGTCTGGATACCATGCTCATACTCATAACGGAGGTTAAGCACAGGCGTGTCGCCGTTCCAGTCGATGTCAAATACATAGAACTGCTTTTGTCCACCTTGCAGAATCAATACTTTCTCGTCGGCACTGACAGCGTAACCGCCGCCATCCGAACCCTCGATAATCTCCCTGTACGGGTCATTGCAAGAGGCCATGACCATCTTGCCGCTGTTGTCGATGAACATCAGCGACGGTGCAGCCGTGTTGTTGTTACCCGATGAGCGGTGCTGGCTGACAAAGATGCCGTGTGAGGTGCCCACAGGTGTTCCTTCGGTATTGCCTTGCATGGTCAAAGAGTAAACAGCACTTGGCGCAGCACCCCAGCTGTGTTCTATTGTACCATCTTCCCGGCCAATGTTATAGACAGCCAGACCATTCTTCGGAAGCGTGCCACCTTCGTCTTCGTTATAGACGACAAGTTTGGTATCCTTGCCTGTACCGTAGATGTTCAAACCCGGTGTTGAACTACCGGTCTTCACACCATTGTTGTCGAAGATACCCGAACTTGCACGCGTTCCAAGGAAGAACTGCGTGAACGCACCATTGAGGTTAGACGGGTCTATAACATATACACCCGAGTAGCCATCGGCCCAATCGGATTGATAAACGAATCCGTCCGGAGCAACGCTCAGACGTGCAGGGTTGCCGAATTCACATCCGCCCTTCAGATAGTCCGGAGTTAGGAGCGTGTAATCTTGTGCGTAAGCGTAGATACCGCTATACGGACGTTCTGCCGAAGCGGAAGAACCAGCACGGCGCATGATATAGATGCGTCCGAAGAAGTCAGACTCAGGACTCTTGTCCACAGCATTGAACACGCGTGTTGTGCTTGTGCGAATCATTGAGTTGTCGGCAAACAGTTGTCCGAAGTTGGCTACTGCATCACCGATAAGTTCGACAGCCCACGTAGTAGGTGTGCCTGTGAAGCCCGGTATGTCAGCGGCTGCAATCTGTGCGCTGTTGTCGCCCTTGACAGCAGCAGGAACAGCAACCTTACCAACCTCTTGACCTTCCTGATAGAAGATGATGTTCGTGGCTACGGCTGCGCTGTTGGCCGTGTAGGTGAACGTGTAGGTGGCAGTGCCTTCGTTGTAACTCAATCCGAGAGCATATGCATTAATATTAGGAACAACCGGTTGCTCAACACCCAATGTGGTGAAGCGTGCCAGCTCATTGTCGCGCAACAGATAGAGCGTGATGGCTCCTCCAGATACCAGTCCCGCAGTGGCGAGATTGGTAACGGCCTTTGGCGTTAGGGAGGTGTTCGTGAGTCGGATAGCTGTCGGTTGATCTACACCGGCGGTTATGTCGTACAATGCCATTCCTGCATTTTGACCATCCGTTTGGACCGGTATGGTCATCAGTTGGTGCTTTGCATACTTGAAGTAGTTCAAGCCTTTGACACCCTTGAAGGCTTCCGGCATAGCGGTGATCTCCGGTGCTGATGAGGTGGCTAAAACAGTCTTCCACTCCATAGGTGCAATGTTACCGGCTGTGATCATCACGCGGTCATCGCCACGCGGGGAAACAGTAAATTGTATGTCATGGCCCATCTCAGAAAGTTTGTAGGCCGCATCCTGGTTGCGGAACGCGCCTGCATACTGTCCTCCGGCTACCGTATAGCAAACGAATCGAACGGTATGCGCATCGGAACCTGTGGTGTATGTGGTAAAGTAGATGTTACCCTCATCGAGTGTACCGGCATAAGCCATGGTTGAACCTGCCATAGCGTTGTAGAAGTTACCGGCAGTCTCGTTGTTGGTTGTGTTGATCCAAGTCTCGCCTGACCAAACACCGTTAGTCTCAGTCCATTTGTAAATGAGCAGTTTGTTGGCGGGTGTGAAGGTTACAGCCTCCTCGTTGCATCCTACCAGTACCCCTTCGGCGGTGACGGCTATATCCGACAACTTAAGTTTGCCTTCAGCACTTACGGAACAGAAGGATGTCGGCAATGTAGCTTTGAGAGTTTGGGTGAGAGGGTTGATAAGGTAGAGCGACGGCTCGTTCTGTGCATCCAATGCCAGCACGTACAAGGTCGTATCGTTGCGGAGTATGCTGCGGCGGATGGTCTTGCCGGCAAGCTCTGCAATAGCGGCATCGGTGAATGACTGCTTTAATTCATATGAACCTGCTATGCCAACCGAAGCGGGGAGTTCGGGTTCAGGATACGTCTTGGGTTGTTCAACCTGCTCTTGATAATCGTTGTTCTCCAGATAGATACGCGGATAAGTAACAGTGTTGGCTTTGACTGTGATAGGAGCCTTGTATTGATCCCACATCGGTTTGTAACCCTCGCATGTGGCATCGAGCGTGTAATCGTTTCCCGGCTCCAGATCGCCGAAATAGAATACACCGTTGTAATTGTTGTCAACCTTGTACTCTTTGATCTTTACGCCTCCTTTGTACAACGTTACAACAGCACCGTTGAGCGGCAGCCACTGGTCGTGCATTTTGGGCGCATAGGTGAAGAGCTTGTTGCTGATACGCTCGTGTTCGTCCTTGATGAGACCGAGAATGTAGCCCTTGGTGTCTTTATCGGCATTGAAGTAGTCCACGATGCCGCGATAGTAGCAGTAGCCCTCCATCTTGCAGTTGTCGTGGTTAAGCACACGGTGACGTGCGGGCTGGTAAGTATGAAAATATCCCTCAAAGATCCCTCCAACCGTACCGTGCTTGAGCACGCCGTAGTAGCCGTAGTAAGTCTTGCCGCTGCAGGTGCGTGTGCTATTGCTGCCGCTACCCATAAAACTGACGTCACCGCGGAGAGCCATGTTGGTGGCGGAGTAGTAACTGGCGTGATCGTAGCCTGCGGTCATCGGTTCAAAGCGGTAAGGCCACATGGCTGCGCCGAACGCCTTGCAGTCTTTCTCAAACTGCGATTCTGCGGCATCATAGCCGCGATACAACCAAATAGGATAGTTGGTGGTAGTGCCGTCCGTATTAGCATTGGAGTGAACGGAGATGAACAGGTCGTAGTTGCCGGATTCAACCTCCTCACAGATGACGGATAGGTTTTTGTTGTACTTGGTATAATCCGAGCGGTTCTGGTAGTCTTCCCACGAGTAACTCGGGTATTCGCCGTTGACTTTCTCGTACGGCCACGGCCCGCACTCCTCGCGGCTCATGACTACCGTTGCGCCGGCAGCTACCAGGCGGTCACGCAAATAGAGACACTTCCATAGATTGGTATTTGACTCGTAGAATCCACAAGTATCCGGCATGCCGGTGCTTGACAAGTTGGGATACGGGATAGTAGCCATCGGTCGGTCGTTCGGGCCGAATGAACCGTGACCGGGATTGACATATATACGCTTGCCTGCCAGGTTTGCGGCACTCAAGGTGACCACCGTCAGTAGGGCAGCGATTATGGTAAATAGTTTCTTCATGGTTTTGCAATTTAGTATTTTACTTTACTTTCAACAGATAGGTCTCGCCTTGCTCAGTGGTGAAAACAACTGCACCTTCCACAGCATACGGGTAAACCGCTACCATTGACTTGTCGGTCAGTACTTGTTTCTGTCCGTCGAGTGAGTAGGCTACAATAGATGAAGCAGTCAGACGCTCTCCATCATCCTCATCAGCCATGCCAACGATAACATTGTTGTTGTACCATTTGGCTGCGCGGCAGGCGTTAGCGATGAATTGCAGGTTAGAACCATCGATGTTACATACATAGCAACCGCCGGTTGTGACATAGAAACAGAGTTTTTGTCCGTCGGGTGAGATACTCGGCCAGATGTAACTCTTGTCCTCGCCGCACGGAGCAAGCATAGTGGTCATGGTGCCGCGGGTAAGAGCTATATGACGGTCGAGAATGGTTACGGTCAGTTCAGCATCCTTGGTGTCCATCTTGGTCAGATCACGCTGGCCTTTGGCAATCAGTTGGCGTTTGCCGGAAGCGAAGTTCTGACGGAGGATGTTGTTGCGGCGCAGACGATGACTGTCGATAGTCGTCTCGCGGTAAGCAATCTCCTTGCCATCGTGGCTGATTTTTACGTTATAGCCTGCTCCCTGTGCTTTAGAGAGTACGATAGCCTTGCCGGAAGCCAGGTCGTAACGGGTAAGACCCTCGTTGGATACTGTAGTGAGCAGAATGTAATCACCTGCCGGAGATATGCCGGCAATCTTTGTCTCGCTATTAGCGGGAGTGTTAATCTTCTGGAGTGATTGAACTTCCAGTACCTGGGCAACAGCCAGCATCGGGGCTGCTACCATCAATGCAAGAAATAGCTTTTTCATGATGTGATATGGTTTTGTGTTGTTAATATATTTATCTGATTAGTAATCCCGTCGGGGTATAAGTGTGTCCGTTGATGTCAATCACAATCCCGTTGGGCGTAATACGCTTGCTGACAATTGTCTGCTGGCAACTGATGGTTGATTGCCTGATGTCCGTACTTTCAGGTGTGAACGTGTACTTGTAGGCTGCTATGCCATTGTTCGGCGCAAGCTCATATACATAAGCCTCGTAGCCTCGGATGCAGACCGCAAAATCGATGGTAAATGTGGCATTGGCGTTTGTTCCGAGCGGTGCGGTAGTGGTGAGTAACAAACGGGCAGAAGGCAGACCATCGGTGATATCGTATGTGTCAAATGCACCGTAGATATCTGCAGGTAGGAGTAGGTATGTACGTCTGCCTAATGTTATGACACCTACTCCGGATACATTTGTTGCTGTGGGCTTGGTGCTACCCGTCCAACCGGCAATCTTTGCGCCGGTGGCCAGACTGTGGACGGTGGGCAAGGTGTTGGAAGTACTTGCAATAAACCTCTGTGCATCCAGAGGAATAGCTTTGGCACTCGTGCCTGTAGGCAAAGATTCATCGGCTATGACTGACGATGATGTCATGATGCCATTGATGTAGTTCATTCTCAGTGCTTGATGATTCACATTACTGAGCATCAGCAAAAAACCGCTGCTCTCAAATGCGCCAAAAGGGTAGAAGTAATCGGCCCTCCCGAATCCGCTATTGTTGTATGTGGCAACATTCTCGGGGGCATCGCCTCCTATTGCTGAAGTATATACGTTCTGGTAGTTTGCTCCGGTGCCGCTATTTCCAAGGAGCATAGTGCCGTTGGGTGTAATACGTAAGTTGTGCCATACAAAATATTGGTCAGGCAGACTGACGCTGCTCTCTGTGTTTCCGGTAGAAGCATTGAGAATATAATATTTCTTGTTCGTTCCGTCGGCAATATACAATTTGCCATCGTAGTAGGCTATACTACGGTTGGCATCGGTGGTCATCACGCCGGTTTGTGCAGCTGTCTTTCGCCAAAGTTCGGCTCGTGAAAGAGAACCTTCTTCAGGTTCGGGAGGCGTGGCAGGTTCGCCCTCGTTGAGTGTGGCTGGCTCAAACTCGTTGCCGTAGCGATCCATTGCGCATACAGCAATGGTCTTGTTTGCCAAATCGGCGATGCTGCTCAGATTCAACTGCTTGCCATATACCATCTGCACGAGATACTCGCTACTGCATAGCGCTGAGGCTTTGTCCATGCCTTTTGGGAAAGCGTACACGCTGAACCTTTCGGCAACAGGATGTTGCCAACTCAATGTTGCGCCGTTGAGTGCAAGATCGGCAGGTGCATCAAGTTCGGGGTGCTGCTTCCACGATACGGCGGGCGGCAGAGCGCGTTGTGTGAAACGGGTTATGGCAAGAGTTGCACAGGAAGTCTCGCCATCGTAAGTGAGATAGGTGTTGGTGTTGTAGAAGATGCTTCCCGGTGCTTCGTAGGGCGAATAGCGGCGGTTGGCATCAATTTCAAGTGCAAGTTCTTCGGGACCGAAGCGGTATGAGGCCTGGCTGATATATGAGTGAACTCTTTTGCCGTCGGTGCGACGTGCGTTGAGCGTTGAAATGCTTTTGCCCCACCATTGGCAGAGTACATCGTAATCCTGTTTTGCAGCAGTAGTGGACCAATAAACTTGAGGAGCCATGTATTCCACATAGCCGCCGTCAATCCAGGCCAACGCATCGCAGTACAGTGTCTTCCAAATATCTCCTCCGCTGATGCCGCTCGGCAAAGTCAGTCCGTAGGCCTCGGCTGCCGAAGCAGTCATCGAATAAATGCCACCGGGAGCCATGCCGAACTTAACCCACGGCTTGACCAACTGGATGCTGTCATACACAGCCTTGATGACCTTGTTTACGTTCTCGCGCCGCCAGTCGCCGTCAGACATGTTCGCCGGTTTGTACTTTGCCTTGCTGTCGGCATCCTCGGTTGTCGTGCCGCCATAGGGGTAGAAATAATCGTCCATGAGCATTCCGTCGATGTCGTAATTGTTGACTATCTCCAAAAGAACTTGCACCACGTATGCTCGCGCCTCGGGATTACCGGGGTCAAGTATTGTGCCGCTGAACGTGCCGTTGTCGTATGTCAGCAACCAATCAGGGTGGTTAGTACGTATGGGATCAGAACCTGCCAGCGCGGTACCGTTGTTGATGGCTTTTGTTCGCTCGCCGGCAGTTATCTCATAGCGGAACGGGTTGACCCATGCATGAAGTTCCATGCCGCGTTTGTGAGCCTGTTGCACGGCATAGGCTAATGGGTCGTAGCCGGGATCTTGCCCGCGTTTGCCGGTCAGGATATGACTCCACGGCTCGTAGGATGACCGGTAGAATGCATCGGCTACCGGACGCGCTTGGAAGCATGTTGCATTCATATTGCCGGCCTGCAGTGCATCGAGGATGTCGGTCATCTCTTTCTGCTGCTTGGTGATATTGGCAGATGTGGTTGCCTTGGTTTTAGGCCAGTCGATGCCGTAGTGCGTAGTGAACCAGGTAGCGCGGAACTCAGTTTTCGGACTTTGCGCCTGCATGCCGAAAGAAAGCACACAGTATGCCAGGATGAGAGATATGGTAATCTTTCTGTTCATGGTATAAGAACTTTAGTCTGAACAAAGAAATGGCGCAATTACGTTTGATAACGTAATCACGCCACAAAGGTACGATTTTTTTTTGACAATTGCAAGTCTTTTTGTCAAAAACCGTAAAAAATGCAAATTTTTTAGTGAATGTAACTACTTTTTATGCGGCTTGAGCAGGTCACGTGATAATTTCCTGCGCGTACCTCCTTGTCAACATCGTCGTTGGTCTGTTCGATTAGTTGCCATTTGGCATCATAGATGCGGATAACCGCGTGTTTGTCGTTTTTGATAACTATCCGGTCGATGTCGTAGAAGTGAATAATGTGCTTGTCAACTTCCTCGCTATTGAGCACGTGTTCTCGATAGATATCATGCTCTTCAGGGGTTGCGGGTTGCTCACTCAGGCTATTGCGCGTTGTGTTGATTGCGCTGTTGTCCTGCTGAATGCCAGTAGCGTTGGCGGCTGTCGCCAGAGCTACGATAAGTGATACTGTTACAAAAGTCTTTTTCATTGTTAGTAGGTTTTTTTAGGTGTACCCTATGCGCTCCTACTGTATATCCGTCAGTGGCATAACATAGAGTGCCTTTAAGGGTTTATCTTCCCTTTTGTTAAGTTAATAATCCTTGTTTTGTTAATTGTTGTTTGCTATTTCGCACCATTAACTGTGCGCTTTTACAAGATAGGCCGCAATAGACATGCCAAAATATGCCATATAACATAAAATTCTACATTTATACAAAATATTGAAAACAACATATAGCATATTGCCGGGTGTTGTGATATGTGAATATTGCATCTTTGGTGGGGATATATGACATTTCTAAAAAAACAGGGGCAAGCATGACGCTTGTCCCTATTAGTATGGAAAACAGGAGAGAAGTATGATTTACTCCGGTAGCATAACAACCTCAATGCGGTTGTTGGCACCAACAAGTGCCTGTAGCGTTTGGCGTACTGATTCTTGTGAGATGCTTTCTACAGCTTTCACGTAATTGTCCACAACATTTTCTCCGTAGCGGTAGTAGCGGTATATGACGGCTTGCCACCAATCGTTATCTCGCAGGTTCTGCTCATGATCTTTGAGCATTGAGGCACGTTCCTTCTCAACATCGCCTGCCAACGGTCCTTCGCGGAGGATGGTTTGTATTTCCTCGTTGATGATTTCCATTATACGGTCTTGCTTTTCCGGATCGGTGTCGAACTGGATGATTAGATATTCTTCGGTAGTAGGAATCAGTTTCATACCTCCTCCTACACCTACGCCGTATGAACCTCCTTCACGCTCGCGCACCGATTCAAGATAACGTGTGTCAAGTACGCGACCTACCATCTGCAGATTCAGTCGTTTGGTCAAGTCGTATGGCGTATCGTACAGAGCATATTCTATGCGGTTGGTAGCTGTGCGGGTTGTCATTTCGCGACGGAAATAGAGTTTGTTGTCTCCGGCAGGTTGGCGTACATTCCAGTCAACGAAATGTTCGTTTTTCCCTTTCTTCTTCAGACCTCCAATCCATTGAAGGATAAGTTCTTTGGTTTGCGGATCGTTAGGATCGATTTGCCCGACAAAGGTAAATGTGAAGTCCGCAGGGTTGGCAAAGCGCTGCTTATAGTACTTGAGTGCTTTATCCAAATCCATCTGTTCAACGAGTTGCTCATT
Organism: Paludibacteraceae bacterium; assembly: GCA_017525455.1. Taxonomy (GTDB): domain Bacteria; phylum Bacteroidota; class Bacteroidia; order Bacteroidales; family Paludibacteraceae; genus Colicola. Next base: position 32,514 of record JAFXSS010000104.1, on the reverse strand, counting down.
CATGATGAGCGTGCGCTCGGAATGTCCGGTAGAGAACAGCGAGAGCGAGTCGCGGAAGATAGCTTTTGGGTTTTTCTCTTTATTCTTGAGCTGGGTCTGAAGCATAGCAATCAGTGTGTGATATGCCTGCTCGTCGCGTCGCGGTGCCGTGAATGTGAGATAGGTGAGTTGGAGCATCGTCTCAAGGTCACGTACAGTGGATGAACCGGTTATCTCTTCCTCATAATCACCGATAGACGGACTAACGCTGACTTGTTTGCCAGCAAGTACCTTTTGCAGATCGGTGTAACTGAACGTGCCCAGACCGGACATTTGTACGACGGATGTAGCAACGGCTGCTGACGGCAGGTCGGCTGTGGGAACAAGACTCAATCCTCCTTGCGAGAAAGCCTCCATCTGTATTTGGTCGTGACGGAAATCGGTGGTCTTGAATATGACGCGAATGCCATTGTTAAGCAGCCACTCGGTTGTGCCGAGAGCCTCGTTGACCGTTTGCTTTTTGATCTTACCTTTCTTTGGGGCTTTGGCTACTAACGGGCGCTCAATTTTCTCTGACACGGGCGCTTCGATAGCAAGATCCGGCATTGAGCGAAGCATTTGAACGGCTTGTGCTTCAGAAGGAATATTCACACCTTCTTTGTCTACTCCGGTGATGCAGATGATAATATTCTCATCGCCCATAAGTTGTTTTTGGGCAATGTTGTTAATCATCTCCAGATTAACGAGCGGTAACATCTGCTGCACAAATTCATATTCAAATTCTATGCCCGGTATAGGTTCGTTGTCCTCGAAATGGCGTATATACTCGCGAGCATACGAGATGTTTTTGCGTGTCTGGCGGCTATTGTAGGATTTCTCGAACTCCGACAACATATTTGCTTTAGCCACTTCAAGTTCGCTTTCGGTGAAGCCGTAGCGTCGCATTTTTTCCAGTTCGTAGAGCAAAGCCTGATAAGCCTCTGTCTCTTTGCCCTCTTTTGCTACGGCAATAGCTGTGAATGCGTCACGGAGTTTGACCAGTTCGAAGTATCCTGCGCCAGCTCCTACAAACGGGGCATCAGGTTTCATGGCAGCCTCTTCGAACCGGGTGTCGAGCATAGCGCTGATGAGGCTTCGGCAACGATCCAACAAGTATGACATGTTCGTACATTGCATATACATCGGTGTCTGCGGGTGCTTCCAGTAGAGTTGGATACGGGTCTGTTGGGCCTCTTTGTCGGTAACGATAGCCACGATAGGATCCTGATTGTCATCCACGCTGTACAGCGGCCGTTCACCGCGGTTGCTGCGTTCGGGCACATCAGCCCAAAGGGCTTTGATCTTTGCCTCGATAGTATCGACATTGATATCTCCCACAACGACTATCGCCTGATTGTCCGGTCCATACCACTTATGGTAGTAGTCGCGCAGGGCTTGGTAGGCAAAGTTGTTGATGACAGCGGTGTCACCTATTACATCGCGTTTGCCGTACTGGCTGTTGGGGAACATCTTGGCGCGGCTCTCTTTCCACAATCTGCGTTGTGCCGTTGCGCCTGTACGCCACTCCTCACGAATGACGCCACGCTCGGCATCAATCTCATCGCCCAGCAGAAGCAGACCGCAACTCCAGTCATGCATAACGAGCAAGGCGGAGTCGATAATCCCCTCGCGAATCGTTGGCACGTCAGACAGGCGGTATACCGTTTCGTCGATTGAGGTATAGGCGTTGATGTTACCGCCGAAGTTTACACCGATAGACTCGAAATAGTTGATTATACCTTTGCCAGGGAAATGCTGCGTGCCATTGAATGCCATATGTTCCAGGAAGTGAGCAAGGCCGTTTTGGTCATCTTCCTCCAGCACGGCTCCTACGCGCTGAGCGATATGGTAGTCGCAACGTTGCTTGGGTTCTTCGTTGTGGCGGATGTAGTACGTCAATCCGTTGGGAAGTTGACCGTAACGAATATCACTGTCAATAGGCAGTGGAACGGGTTGTTGCGCACTCATACCGAGTGCAACAAACACCAGTGAAAGAATAAGTGTCCGTTTCATGATTCCGTATTTTTCGTTGTTTGTGTATTTTCAGTCGGCGCGGCCTCTGCAGCATCAGCATTGTCCGTGTTATCTGCCGTTTCAGCCTTTGGGGTGTTGGCTGCTATAATCTCGTCGCCGCGACTCTTCCAAGGGCGCGGACCAAGTATGCGCTCTACATCCTCATGAGTGATGACCTCGCGCTCCACAAGCATTTCAGCCAAAGCGTGATGTCCCTCGGCATGTTCGGTCAGTATCTGTTTGGCACGAAGCATCTGCTCGGCTATGATAGCCTCTGTCTCCTTGTCAATCGTTTCAGCCGTTGATTCGGAATAAGGCTTGGTGAATCCATATTCATACCGTCCGGTTGAGTCGTAGAACGATACATCTTTGAGTTTGTCGCTCATTCCGTAGTAAGCCACCATGGCATACGCCTGTTTTGTGGCACGTTCCAGATCGTTGAGTGCGCCGGTTGATGTATGCTCAAGGAACAGCTGTTCAGCCGCACGACCACCCAGCAGAGAGCATAACTCGTCGAGGATATGTTCCTTGGTGGTCAATTGTCGTTCCTCCGGCAGGTACCATGCGGCACCCAGTGCTACGCCACGTGGCACGATAGTAACCTTCACCAACGGATTGGCGTATTGCAGTAGCCATGAGATGGTAGCGTGACCGGCTTCGTGATATGCCACAGAGCGTTTCTCCTCTTGAGTCATGATCTTCGTCTTGCGCTCCAGACCACCGATGATACGATCTACAGCATCCATGAAGTCCTGTTTGTCCACTTGCTTCTTGTCATGGCGTGCAGCGATAAGTGCCGCTTCGTTGCAGACGTTGGCTATATCCGCGCCGGAGAAACCCGGAGTCTGCTTGGCGAGAAAATCGACATCTACATCTTTTGACAGTTTGATGTTACGCAGGTGCACGCCGAAAATATCCTTACGCTCCTGCAAGTCGGGTAACTCGACATGTATCTGTCTGTCGAAACGTCCTGCACGCAGCAAGGCTGAATCAAGAACGTCTGCACGGTTGGTAGCTGCGAGAATGATAACGCCACTGTTCGTGCCAAAACCGTCCATTTCGGTGAGCAACTGGTTGAGCGTCGATTCGCGTTCGTCGTTGCCGCCGGTCATTACATTCTTACCGCGAGCGCGGCCCACGGCATCGATCTCGTCGATAAAGATGATGCATGGTGCTTTCTCCTTGGCTTGGCGGAAGAGGTCGCGCACGCGACTGGCGCCTACGCCCACGAACATCTCCACAAAGTCAGAGCCCGACATCGACAGGAACGGCACATCTGCCTCGCCTGCTACTGCTTTGGCAAGCAAAGTTTTACCGGTTCCCGGAGGGCCAACGAGCAGCGCACCTTTGGGAATCTTACCGCCCAAAGCCGTATATTTGTCGGGGTTCTTGAGGAACGAGACGATCTCTTCTACTTCCTGCTTGGCGCCTTCGAGTCCTGCTACATCTTTGAAGGTAACTTTCTGCTGCTTATCTTTGTCGAACACCTGCGCTTGCGCCTTGCCAACTCCGAAAATGCCTCCTATACCTCCTCCGCTACCAATGCCTCTGCTCATCCATATGAAGAATAGAACGAGTAGTGCAAACGGCAGTATATTAACCAGGATGAGATACCAGTAGTCTTTCGATTTCTCATACGTCACATCGATAGCAGCCAGTCCTTGTTCTTTGCGGGAAGCGTTAACGCTGTCCATGTACTTGGCCACCTCTTCGTTGGAAGGAACTTGAGTCTTGATCAAGCCTTTCGCTGCCTCGCCGCTATCCTGGTCACCAAAAACAATAGCATAGTGCATAGGACGGATGGTAGCCTTGGCAGAGTTGTCGTCATATACAACGAGTTTTTCGACCATGTTACTCTCAACATAGGCCGTGAACTTTGTGTAACTCAGTTCTTTTTTAGCGCGTGACGAATCCTTGTCGCCGAACATCCACATGCCAATCAGGAACACTGCCGCTACGTAAAACAATGTAGTCAGCAGTCTTCCCCATTTACTCGGCTCTTTCGGATTATTGGGGTTGGCGCCTGATTTCTGATTTCTGATTTCTGATTTCTGATTACGATTGTCACTCATAGTAGTTAACTTTCAATTTCTTTGATGGTGCCATCTGCCCACAGATGCTCCAAATCATAGTAAGCACGCGGTTCGCGTTGCATAATATGCACGAACACAGAGCCGTAGTCCAAAGCTATCCACTCGGCGTTGTCTTCGCCGACATGTGAGAGAGGGTGAATATGTGTTGCAGTACGAACGTGGTCATCCACTTCGGCAGCGATGGCAGCCACTTGGGTGTTGCTGTTGCCTTGGGCGATGATCATGTACTCAACCGGAGCCTCTTTGATCTTGCGCAGGTCAATCTGTACGATGCGTTCACCTTTGCGGTTGCGAATACCTTCGATAATCTCTTCTAACAGTTTCTTTGTTGTTACTTCTTTTGCCATGAATTATCAATTGTCAATTATTAATCAAGTTGTGTCCAGTCATTTCAGCAGGTTGCTCAATACCGAGAATGTGGCAGATGGACGGTGCCACGTCAGCCAATATACCCCACTCAACCTTGGCATCCTTATGATTGTTGCTCACATAAACGAACGGTACGGGGTTGAGCGAGTGGGCAGTGTTAGGTGTGCCGTCGGGGTTGATGGCATTGTCGCAGTTGCCGTGATCGGCAATGATAATAATCTCATAATCATTGCGCAAGGCAGCTTCTACGGTCTCGTTGACGCAGATGTCGATAGCTGTTATCGCTTGCTGGATGGAGTTGTACACGCCGGTATGACCAACCATATCGCCATTGGCGTAGTTGAGAATGATGCAGTCGTATTTTTGTGAGTTCAATGCGTCACGCAGGGCGATGGTTACCTCCGGTGCAGACATCATAGGTTGCAGGTCGTAGGTGGCAACCTTTGGACTCGGGATAAGGATACGATCCTCGTTTTCAAACTCTGCCTCACGGCCGCCACTGAAGAAAAATGTGACGTGTGCGAACTTCTCCGTTTCTGCTATACGTAACTGCTTGAGTCCGGCCTTGGATACAATCTCGCCGAGAGTGTTTGTTACATTCTCTTTCGGGAAGAGGATGTGCAAGCCTTGGAACGAACTGTCGTACGGCGTCATGCAGTAATACTGCAGATTAGGAATAGTGTGCATGCCGTTCTCGGGCATATCCTGTTGCGTCAGGACGATGGTGATCTCTTTGGCGCGGTCGTTGCGGTAGTTGAAGAAGATTACTACGTCACCTTCCTCAATTGTAGCCAGAGGCTTGCCGTTACGCACGTGTACGATAGGCTTGATGAACTCGTCGGTGACATCGGCATCGTATGAAGCCTGCATCGCCGTGTGCATGCACTCAAACTCTGCGCCTTTTCCGCCTACGAGCAAGTCGTAAGCCTCCTTGATGCGTTCCCAACGTTTGTCACGATCCATGGCATAGAATCGGCCGCAAATGCTGGCAATCTCGCCGCATGACTGCTTCATGTGTGCTTCAAGTTGGTCGATGAACCCAATACCCGAACGGGGGTCGGTGTCACGGCCGTCCATAAAGCAATGAATGAATGTCTTTCCCTGCAATCCGTACTCCTTGGCAATATCGGTGAGATAGAACAGGTGGTCGAGCGAACTGTGTACGCCGCCGTCGCTGGTCAGACCCATGATATGCAGGTTCTTGCCTGTCTTCTGCGCATAGCCGAAAGCAGACTGTATCTCGGGGTTCTGCATGATTGAGCCATCTTTGCATGCACGGTTAATCTTCACCAAGTCCTGATAAACGACGCGTCCCGCGCCGATATTCAGGTGTCCTACCTCTGAGTTGCCCATCTGCCCGTCAGGCAGACCTACGTTCTCGCCGCTGGCCTGGAGTTGCGAGTTAGGGTAGGTAGCCAACAACTTGTCCCAGTGCGGAGTTGATGTGCATGCAATAGCATCGGCTGTATCTTTTTTTCCGATTCCCCAGCCGTCAAGAATCATCAGTAATACTTTACTCATATTTGGTTGATTTTATTTACTTTATATGCGTTGTTTGCGTTGCGAATTATCGAATAACGTGTTAATAGCCTAATACAAACTCTATGCATCCCTTTATTTACGGGCGTTCCAGCCCTACCCGTGGCGGAAAAGTCTTTGCATCTCGCGTTTGTCGTCTGCTTCTCGCAGCGATTGGCGTTTGTCGTAAGCATGTTTGCCTTGGCACAATGCTATTTCTAGTTTAGCCAATCCCCTGTCGTTGATGTACATACGAAGAGGGATGATTGTTTTTCCGTTATCCTTCGTTGCTTTCTGTAGTTTTCGCAGTTCGCGTTTGGTTAGCAACAACTTACGGTCACGTAGAACGTCGTGGTTGGCATAACTGCCGAACTGGTATTGTGCTATATGCATCTGTTTGGCGAATAATTCATTTCCGACGAACTGGCAATAGGAATCGGCAAGGCTGGCCTTCGAATCACGGATAGACTTGATTTCCGTGCCGAACAGCTGTATGCCCGCATTGTAACGCTCAAGTATCTCGTAGTCGAACGTAGCGCGGCGATTCTTGATATTTACATCGCTCTTAAGATGCATAGTTTGCATTTTTTCGGAAAAAACATACAAAGTTACAAAAAGATTTGCATTTTTGCAAATTTTTTCATATCTTTGTGCCGATTTTCGTAAAAGTGGAAAGTTAAACATAGATTTAGTCATGCTTAAAAACATTTTAGCTATTACCGGCAAGCCGGGATTGTATAAGTTAGTCAGTCGTGGCACGAATATGCTGATTGTAGAGTCGTTGGTAGACGGCAAACGTATGCCGACTTATTCCCGCGACAAGATTGTGTCGCTCGCCGAGGTGTCGATGTACACCACCGGAGAAGATGTATCGTTGAGCGAAGTTCTGAATGCAGCGGGTAAAAAGTATCAGTTCAAGCCCATTGAGGTAGATGTAAAGAAGGCAGATAACGATGCGTTGCGCGCATTGTTTGCCGAGATTTTGCCAGACTTTGACCGTGACCGCGTATATCCGTCAGATATCCGTAAACTCATTGCGTGGTACAATCTGCTCATCGGTGCCGGTTTTACTGATTTTACTCTGCAAGAGGATGAGGAACCGGTAGCTGCCGGTAGCGCTCCCAAGACAGAAGCGAAGGCAGAGAAGCAATCCAAGCCCAAGGCCAATGTCAAGACGAGCAAATCCGCAGCCAATAGCGTCAAGACAGGCGTTGGCACCAAACGAGGATAGTGTTACTCAAACAAATAATTGATATCATAGAATCTGTAGCTCCGCGGAGTCAGCAAGAGGAGTGGGATAATTCGGGACTGCAGGTAGGCGACAGCAACAGAGCGATACACTCTGTATTGCTTACGGTGGATGTAACCGAAGCTGTAGTGGCTGAAGCAATAAAGGGAGGGTGTGACCTGATAGTGTCGCACCATCCTTTGCTTTTTCACGGTCTGAAGCATGTAACGGGCAGCTCGCCTCAAGAACGATGCCTGACTGAGGCTATTCGCCATGATATTGCAATATATTCCGCGCATACGAGTATGGACAAAGCCCTTCAGGGCGTATCCGGGCGTATGGCATTGCGACTCGGGCTGCAGGATATACGTGTGCTTGTTCCTTCGCAGTCAGACGAACAGGTAGGATTAGGCGTTATAGCATCCCTGCTGCAACCTGTGCCATGGAAAGACTGGTTAAGGCAAGTACAGCAAGTGTTCGGTGCGCAGTATGTGCGATATACGGAGCCGGTACGTGATACGGTGCGCTGTGTAGCACTATGTGGCGGTGCGGGTGCAGAGTTTATCAACGATGCAATAGCAGCCGGAGCGGATGCCTATCTGTCAGCGGATATCAAGTATCATGATATGCAGTCAGCAGCAGGACAAATCATGGCAGTGGACATCGATCACTGGGTGTCGGAGCATTTTACGCGCGACATTTTTGCGGAACTGCTACAAGGCAAGGTGGAAATACATATATCACAGGCTGATGCTTCGCCTGTGCATGTGTTGGTGTAAAACATTGCGTGGCAGATGACAGCCCGCAGCTAGTTGCAGCCAAAAGAGAATATTAACAAATACAAACTATAATGAAAAAAGAAGAAAAAGAGCTCTCCATTGAGCAAAAACTAAAAGTGCTGTACGAGTTGCAGCAGGTTAACTCAAAGATTGACGAGTTGCGTACGCTGGCCGGCGAACTTCCGCAGGAGGTCAAGGATATGTCCGATGAGGTAGAAGGTCTGAAAACCCGCCTCACGAACATTGAGAACGAGATCAAAGATCTGGAGACGAAGATCAGCGACCGCCGTGTGCAGATTGAGAACGATAATGCGTCTATCTCTCGTTACAAAGAGCAGCAGGACAATGTTCGCAACAACCGTGAGTATGACAATCTGTCGAAGGAGATTGAGTACCAGACATTGGACATCGAACTTTGCCAAAAACGTATCAAAGAGCACACAGCAGCCCTTGAGCAGTTACGCGCCGACAAGGTCAAGACCACCACAGACATCGAAGATCGCACAGTGGATTTGACCAACAAACGTCAAGACCTGGACTCTATTCTGGCAGAAACAAAAGAGCAGACAGAGACTCTAATTCTAAAGACCACCGACCTTGAGCGCCAGATTGATGACCGTCTGCTCACAGCCTTCAAGCGTATACGCAAGAACGCTCGCAACGGTTTGGCCGTTGTTACGGTAGAGCGTGACTCCTGCGGTGGATGCCACAGCAAGATTCCAGCACAGCGCCAACTTGACATACGCATGCATAAGAAGATTATCGTGTGTGAGTTCTGCGGACGAATATTGGTTGACCCGGAAATCGAGAAAATCAAATAAATTGTCTGAGAACGAATCCTTCAGCCGTCTTCAACTGCTAGTAGGCCGTCAGCAGTTGGAGCGATTAGCGTCCGCCCGCGTCATTATCTTTGGCGTGGGCGGCGTAGGCTCATGGTGTGCCGAAGCCCTTGTCCGTTCCGGCATATGCCACTTGACTATTGTCGATAGCGATGTGGTAGTGCCGTCGAATATCAATCGTCAACTCATGGCTACTACGGCCACTGTAGGCCAGCCTAAGGTGGATGTACTTGCACAGCGGCTCCGACTCATCAATCCGGAGGCAGATATCCGCGCGGTGGTCAATCGCTACAATGCCGATACTTCTGACAGTTTCTGCCTCGGCGACTATGATTATGTGATTGACGCTATTGACTCGCTTGCCGACAAAGCATTGCTCATCCATTCCGTCACCCTATTGCCCGACACGCAATTGTTCTCCAGTATGGGGGCAGCCAGAAAAATGGATCCGACAGCCATCACTGTATCGGAGTTTAACAAGGTTCATTCCGACCCGTTGGCTCGTGCTCTACGACAGACTTTCAAACGCACAGGTATGTTCCCTGCTCGCAAGTTTATGTGTGTATGGAGTAGCGAAGTGCTACCCAATGCAGAGCCTTCCACCGAGCGCATCAACGGAACAGTGGCGCACATCACTATCACTTTCGGTGTAATGCTGGCGTCGATGGTGATCAAGCATATTTGCCAATCATAAAAATCCTGCCAAGTGGCATTCCATCGCTATGCCTGCTAATAAAAAAGGAGTGCGCGTTTGAGGCACACTCTTTTTCTGTTTGCTTAAAATCTCAAATACATTGTTTATTTGAACGTGTAGGTACAGAACTCCTTTTTGTTCTGATTCGATGCAGTCGAGTGCTCAAGAATAACCTTCAGGCCTTTGAGTGAGAGATTGCTCTGGTCGTTAAGTTTTTGTGCCTCGTCAGCAGCTTTGTCGAAAGCAGCCTTGACATCGGCTTTGGCTTTCTTCTCGGTGGCGTTAACCATGAATGTCGTGCCTGATTCGGTTGCAGGTTGGGCAACCTTGCTGATTTCCTCGATGAAAATAGGAGCGTAGGTGGTTTGATAAAGAATAACGTCACCGTCGCCCAAATCACCCTTGTCGTAACTCAGGTCAAAGATTTGTGACTCTACAGTATTGCCCCCGCACGATGTGAAAGCGAACATAGCCACGATAGCTACTAATGCAAAAAAGATTTTTTTCATACTGATTATGTTTTTGTTGATTGTTTTGGTACGCAAAGTTACAAAAAATAATGCACATTTGCAAATTTTTCCGAAGAAAAATGTAAAATTGTCCGATTCTTTGAAGTTAGGACTTTTTGTGTAGGCTCGAAAAAGAGATTACATTCGTCCAGTCTCGAACGTCAGTATCGTTTAAACAATTATACTAATTGTTCTTCGTCCTCGTCTTGCAAGGTTTCGTTGTCGTTGAACTGCTTGTTAACAGGTGGGCGGTATAGGATTTGCACATTGTCTGCAATGATTTCGGTCTTTTGACGACGCTGACCGTCTTTTTCCCAGGTGCGTGTTTGCAGTTTGCCCTCGACGTACAGTTTCATTCCTTTGCGGATGCTCCGCTCTGCCCAAGTCGCGAGGTTGCGCCAGAGCACGATAGAATGCCAATCGGTCTTGTCGGGTACAACGGTGCCGTTTTGCATCGTGTAACCGCGTTCAGCCGTAGCCAGATTAAATGATGCAATCACATCCCCACGATCGAGGTAGCGTACATCGGGGTCAGACCCCACGTTGCCGATGAGGATAACTTTATTAAGTGAAGTCATAGGATAATACTTTTATAAATGATTCGTTATGCAAAGATACAAAAAAATCAGCACGTGTGCAATACACTCGAGCTGATTTTTACGTAAACTGACAAAAAACCGTCAATTTTTTACGAATTATGATGTCGGCGCCATTTTATTGTCCAACGGCCTTGGTTTTATCTTTTGTCTTGTGATTTTGATAAATTGTCCGTTAACCCTCATTATTCGTCTGTTGCTTGCTCCATTCGCTGGGCGAGACTCCTACAATCTTTGTAAATGTGGAAGAGAACACTGTTCGCGATGAGAATCCCGAACGGGCTGCGACATCGGCAATTTTCATGTCAGGGCTATCTGCCATCAACCGTTTGGCTTCGTCAATGCGGTATTGGTTGACGAAATGATAGAACGAGCAACCGAACTCCGTATTGATGAACTGACTGATGTACGTACGATTCATAGGTAGAACTTTACGCAAATCCATCAACTGGAAGTCCGGGTTCAAGTATGGCTTGTCCTGTTCCATCCATTGCTCAAGTGCGGTGTGTTGTACAGATACATCATTTGCCTGATTATCATCTGCTTGTTGGTCTTCGCCCTCCGAAACACTATTTTGCAGCAACTTTTGCCACGGATTCGGACGGAACAGAATCTGCTCAGTGGTGTACATCAGTATAAAGAACAAAAACCACTGCTGCGTGAATAGTCGGTTTGGGAAAAAACAGGTACATACAATATAGAAGTTCACACCTGCCAGCACAATCATAATCAAGTAGCGTACAATCCACTGCACATCGATACTGTCCATCGATGAGAAGTTATCCTCACACCACTGCTTATATTTGCGTATGTGCGCGCATGTGGCAAAGAATATCCATAACGGGAAGAGCAGTATAAACGGCAACAAATTGACGTTACACACATAATCCGCCACTCCCAGCGCAATCATCGGCAAGACCTGTATAAGCACTCGCCACCAATTGAGCCATCCCGGGCGAAGTACTTGCGAGGGATAGACAAACAATAGCCAGGCAAGAATGTTTCCCATCACAACTGAGGCATTGTACAACGGGTCATCGGGAGTACCGCCAACTGCATTGACGCCGTTAGCTTTTAATATAAGCATTCCCCCCTCAATAATGCCCCACGTAAACAGCACTCCAGCCCATGAACTACGCAAAATATTGCCGTCAAGGTGGCGTAGCATAAGCCAGCCGCACCAAAAACAGCACACTGCCATGCTTAGGTACATTGACGGATCAATGTAAGTGTTGTAAAAGTCTTCGGGTATATAGATGGCAAGCCAGAAACTGAGCGCCGTTAGCACTGAAAGAACTAGCCCGAACACCAATTCCGAACGATAGTCGTAATAAAGTTGTCGAATCTGTTTCTTGTCAATACGCATGTTGATCATAGATTATAGTAGATGTGTACTCACGTACACAATAGCATGTCGCAATCAAATTTATCTTGCTAAATAGGCCCTCGGATGAGAGCCTATTTGCTATCTCACTGCGTTGCCTAAGCGAGATGTAAGTGGAAAAAAGAGTTCTGCTCTCAATCAGAAGAAGATGGACTCTCCTCCCTGCAGATTGTCGGCATTCTCATATTCTCCGTCCGGCTCCTGAATGGCGTCCTCGTTACGTTGCTGGTACTCTTGCGGACGATACAGAATTTGTATATTCTCAGCAATCACTTCGGTCTTTTGACGGCGCTGACCGTCTTTCTCCCATGTGCGGGTCTGGAGTTTACCTTCGACATACAATTTCATTCCTTTACGGATGTTACGCTCTGCCCACTCTGCCAAATTCCGCCAGAGTACGATAGCGTGCCAATCGGTTTTGTCCGGCACTTGCGTGCCGTTCTGCATCGTGTAGCCGCGTTCGGTTGTAGCCAGATTGAAGTTGGCTATCGCAACACCGCGGTCCAAATAGCGGACGTCAGGGTCGGAACCAACGTTACCAATCAGGATTACTTTATTGACTGAAGACATAATAATGTATTTTTTGTGAATATTTTGATGCAAAGTTACAAAAAAATTTGCAAATATGCAAAAAAAATCGTACCTTTGTATGTTTTTTTTGAAAAAAACTAATCACAGACCGCTACAATTGAAAGAATTGACCCATATGAAAAACATCCTCACATCTCTTGTTATCGCCTGTCTGGCTCTGCTGAGCCTGCCTGTTCAGGCGCAGAAAAATTCGCAAGGATCTGCCGAGGCGCAGGACTACGTTGTCCGCTGTGTCGCGTTCTACAATCTGGAGAACCTGTTCGACACGATTCACGATTTCTATGTGCTTAACACCGGCGATACTATTCACAAGAATGATTATGAGTACTTGCCTGACGGCGGTATGCACTGGACAGGACTCAAGTATCGTGCCAAACTCAAGAACATGGCTTATGCCATCTCGCAGTTCGGATTGGATAAGACGCCGCTCGGAGCATCTGTTGTGGGCGTGTGCGAGGTCGAGAATATCGGCTGCTTGCACGATTTGTGCAAGGAAATTGAGAATCAGACCGGCAGAAAGTACGTTCCGCTGCTGCTCGAAGGCCCCGACCGCCGTGGCGTGGATGTAGGATACTTGTACGATCCAAGGTACTTTGTTCCCTCCGGCAAACCTATCCCATATACCCTCAAAGCGCATTATTCTGACGGAGGCGTTGTTCGCAGTCGATTCCAGTTGTTGCTGTCAGGATATATGAAGGATGAGAACGGTGCTATCGTCAAAGATAAACTCCACTTCATTGTCAATCACTGGCCTTCACGTTACGGAGGCGAAGAGTCATCGCGCGCAACGCGTGACACGGCGGCTATGCTCTGCCGGCACATTACCGACTCCCTGTATCTCAAGGATCCAAGCGCCAAAGTTATAATCATGGGTGACCTGAACGACGATCCGTTCAATCACTCCTGCGCTGAGATTCTTGAGGCTAGAATGAAACGTGAGGATGTTGGAACACAGGGTTTCTTCAACACCATGTGGCTGCACCTGGAGCGTGGCATAGGAACGCTGATGTACAACGGCTCGTGGGATTTGTTTGACCAGATTATCATCAGCGAACCGCTGCTCAATGCACCTCACGAGCGCACACAGTGGTCGTATTGGAAATCTGAGGTGTTCAACAAACCTTTCCTGACAGTACAAGAGGGTAAGGACAAAGGTGGCCCACTACGTACACACAAAGGTGGCGTTTGGCAGAATGGCTACGGCGACCACTATCCTACAATGATTTACCTGATTAAGAATAAATAAGACCTATGACTCAATGCCCACTGCATTACCGCACCGATGCAATCAAGTTGCGCAACTACGGTAGAATACTTCAAGACCTGGTAGCATACGCTACCACTATTGCCGATGAAGCGCAGCGTCAGGCTGCCACTATCTATATCGCACGCTGTATGAGGCAGAAGAACCAGATTTGGAACAAAGATTTTGAGTCAGGTATCCAGCGCCTCAAGGAGGATATCGCTACCTTGTCCGATGGCAAACTGTCCACCTCTTTTCCGGAGTTCGATGAGGCTATGGCTCAGCGCCTCGTCGCCTATCAGGACAACGCGCCGAAGAATGTACAGCGCAAGACGGTAAAAAGGCAGAAAAGAAACAACTAAGCAGCCGAATGATTTACTGCTGATCACCGCTTAGCGGAAAATCAACAAAGCAAAACGGCACCGCGTGAGCGATGCCGTTTTACATTTGTCCGGGCTGATAATTAATCATCAGCGGCCAGACCAGTGTAACGGATACCCGTTATACGCAGACGGTCGTAGTAAACACCTGCGTACGAATCGTCGTCGAACAGGATATCGAATACAATGGAGTCTGCGGGTTGGCCACTCGGCGTTTTGGCAGCATCGAACAGAATCTTACCATTGGTGATATCAGCCTTGCAGGGATACTGCAGGTTGTCGCCACCGGTGATGCCAAACGTGTGATCCGACTGATCCACGGAAACCTTAACCTTGAAATCCCATAAAGCACCGAATACGTCCTGAACGAATATCGAATCAACATCGTTGGATGCTGTGTTGAAGGTAATCACCCAGAATTTGCCGATGCCGAACAAATCGGCGTCTTCAAACAGTATGGTGCCGTCGTTATCTATACCCAGGCACTCTACATACCACTGACCTGCTACCTGCTCGGTTTCAGTACCGCCGATAGGCTCTTTCTCGCACGAGGCAAGCGTCAATGTTGCCAGAGCTACTAATGCATATACTAACTTTTTCATAATCCCAAATCAACTTTAGTAAGTTCAACTGTGAAATCCATATATCCGGCATACGTAACCGTGTAAGAGATAGTTTGTGTCGCAGCGTCATACTTGGCGTCGGACGACAAAGCGTCGGCTGCATCTGACCAGCCGGGAACATAACTGTCGTTGAGCGTGATAGCACCGGTAACATCATCGATGGCAATCTCAGCCTGCATAGCATAATCGCTTCCGTAGCCGGCTTTTTGAGCATACCAACCGGCAAGCAAGTCATCTACAAAGTAGGTGCCGTCACCGTTACCGATAATCAGAATCTCGTACGAAGCTCCATATTCACCTACAGCACCGGAATTGTTGTTCGTGCGGTAGCTGGCAGGACTGCAAGCCCAGAAGCCCTCGATGGGGTTACCCAGATCCAACACAATAACCGTGCGGCTGGCTGAAGCGGTGAAACCGTCCTCGTTGACAATACTATAGATGATGGAGTAAACACCCGATTCCGAAGTATCCACATCGCTGGAAACCTCTACCTGGTCGCTTACGTCCTCACCCTTCATTGTAGCAGTGAAACCCGGGTCAACAAACTCCGAACCCTTGGCCACAATCATCGTTGACTCACCCTCCAGAGCAATCTCTGCATAATAGGTAATCTTCGTCAAGCCGGCAGACTCCTTCTCGCAACTCGTAAATCCGAGAGCAAGCAGAGCCAGGGTTGCGATAAATAATATATTCTTTTTCATAATCGTAATCTTATCAATAGGTTAATACTATCTAACAATTACTTACCCCAGAATATCGGCTCCAGATATCCCGGGAACGACGGTGCGTTGCTGTTACGCGACGTACTGATTTCCGGATAAGCGAAGCGCTCCAGGAGTTTGTTGTCACCTACCTGGTTGAATACCTGGAACGGTGTATAGAGCGTGCCCGGCTGATAGAGAGCGAGATTCAGTGCACCGCTACCGGCAAACATGTCTGATGCTTTAACCGAGCCGAAAGCCGGTTGGTCAAGACGACGGGCTTCCGTGTAACCCTCAAAGCCGTTGATACCGGCCAATGCGATCCACTTCTGCAGACCGATGCACTCTTTCCAATTGCTCTGGTCGTACGGGAACAGTGCCACGTGAGCAGCTGCTCCGCTAACGCCTGCTGTAGCAAACGAGGCTGCAATAGCATCAGCATAAGCAGATGCGGCATTGACAGCGTCATTCTTGCGGGCATAGAACTCAGCCAGGAAGAAGTCGATCTCAGCACGGCTAATCAAGATAACCGGTGTGTTGTACTCCAGTACAATCGGGCACCATGCGGTTGTTGTGGCGTACTTATCCTCAACAGTCGAGAGGTTCGTTCCGGATATACTGCCCTGGAACTTGCCATCACCGTTCGGTTGGATCCAAGCAGCCAGACGGGGATCGGTGTAGGTATCGGTTTGCATCGTACCAACCAATGCCAGGTTAGCAATCACGTTACCCTTAACAGCCGCCCATGAGGCGCGCTCTTCCGAGTAGAAGGGGTTAGCCTGTCCGTTGGCGTTAGCCCAGCAGCCGGCAATCTGAATGTCGTCATCAGGCAGCAGACCTGCATCGATGATTGACTGAATCTGTGCAGACACGTCCTCTACGTTTGACATGCGGCTCAGTAATTTCAGTTTCTGAGCGTATGCAAAACTTACCCAACCTTCAACCGACTTGTCCGGGAAGATGAAACTGGTTACAGCCATGTCGCTGCTGTTCAGCTCTGCCAGAGCGTTGTCGATCTCATTGATCAGACCCTGGTAGATATCCTCACCGTTGTCATACTTCGGTGCCAGGTTCTCGGGATCAAAAGCCTCAGAGTAGGGCAGTTCGCCGAAAGCATCTACCAGCAGTTGGAAAGCGAACGCACGCAGAACGGTGGCTTGCAGCAGAACGACAGACTCGTTGCTGTCTTTAGCCTTCTTGATTACCGTATTCAGGTTGCTCAATGCGCGCTGGAACAACTGACGGTAAGCACCGCTACCATTCTCGGCCGAAACCTCAAACTGCGAATACTTCACATAGTTCGGTGTGCCGAATTGCTGTGCGTAGTATTGCGCATTGTAAGCACCGAGGATGTGCAGCGTATAAGCGTACGTGGCAGCAATATTCATCTCTGCTGCAGGCAGGATCATTTCACTCTTCAAGTTCTCCTCAGCAGGAGAATTGGGGTCGTAGTTGATATCCAGGTAATCCTTGCAACCGGTCAGACCCAAAACAAGTACGGAAAACAATAATATACTAAGTTTTTTCATATCTTTGTCCTCCTCAGTTTAGAATTTTATATTCACGTTCACACCATACTGACGGCTTGTCGGGTTGGAGTACAACTCACCGAACTGTGCAGCCAGGTCACCATCTGTAGCATACGAGGTGGTTTCCGGATCAATATAGTAGTTGTCCTTAGCCGTGAACGTTGCTACATTGTTCACGTAAGCAGTAATGGCTATACCCTCGAAGTGCATTGCCTGCATCCATTTCTTAGGCATATCCCAAGTCAAACTGATGTTACGCAGTTTAGCAAACGAACGGTTTATCAGGAAGAATTCACCTCCCTGACCGGCACCTGTACCGTCGAAGAAATTCTGGTAACTACCATCAATCAGGAAGATCGGAGTAGTGTTCTCCTCGTAGATAGGATTGCCTTCGGCATCCGTTCCTACCTCTACTACAGAGTTCGGAACGACGAACGGCTTACGGCCGTTGTAGGTAGTAGCTATGCCGTTACCGGTGAACTCCATCAGGTTCTTCGTACGTGAGAACATATATCCGCCCAGACGTGCGTCCAGGGTTGCGCTCAGCGTTACGCCGTAGAAAGACAGCGATGTGCTGATGCCTCCTGTCCACTTGCTCTGCATGTTCTTACCTGTGTCTTCGATATCTGTACCGATAATAGGTTGACCGTCAGCACCTACGATGATTTTGCCATCCTCGGTGTATTGCGGCAGATTGGTGTAGAACTGACCCATCGGTTTGCCTACTTCAGCGTAAGCGTATACGGCGTCAGCTGATGTAGAGAAGCCCTCGATGATACTCTTGCCACCGTCCAAACCGTCAGGCAACTCCAAAACGGTGTTCCAGTTGCGGGCAACGTTGAAATTCAAATCCCACTGGAAGTTCTTCGTCTTAACAGGCGTGGTGTTCAGCACCAACTCGAAACCGGTGTTGCGTACCTTACCGAAGTTCGTAACCATCCAGTTGTAACCCGTAGCAGGATCAACCGGCAGTGTGAAGATCTGATCTTTGGTGATACGGTGATAGTACGTAGCATCCAAACCCAAACGGCCGTTGAAGAACTGCAGGTTCAAGCCTGCCTCTGCCTCGGATGTCATCTCCGGACGCAGGCTACCGCTACCCAATGTGGCCGTAGCCATGAATGCGTTTATACCGTTCATCGGGAACAGAATAGCATCCGAGTTGTAAGTAGTAGTAGCAAATGCCTGAACGAACGACGGGTTGGTCAGATACACATTGGCATCGTTACCGGTCATACCATAGGCTGCGCGGATCTTACCGAACGACAGAATGTTGTTCGTCGGGAGAAGTTCCGTAAATATCCAGCTGGCTGTTACGCCCGGGTAGAAGTAGCTGTTCTTAGCCAACGGCAGGGTTGACGACCAGTCATTACGTGCTGTCAGGTCGATGAACAACTGATCGGCATAGCCGAAGGTGATGTCACCGAACAGACCTATCGAACGACGCTTGGATTGTGACTCGGTGATGTCATCCTTGTTAGCACCATTGCTCAGATCCCAGAAGCCCGTCTCGAAAGTCAAGTCACTCGTCGTAGCAGAAAGCGATGTCGAAGCACGCTCGTTGATGTTCACACCGGCTACGATGTTCAGGTCAAAGTCACCCCACTTGTTTTGGTAAGTTGCCAAAATGTCGTGGTTTAATTCATACAAACGACGATAGCGCGCATATACAGAACCCGTCTGGTTCATCGAGCTGGGAGGATAACCCATATCATCGGTGATCAGAGCGTCGTCCAAATTGATTTGCGGCATGCCGATCTTGGTGTCAGCATCTGTGTAGTCGAAACCGAAACGGTAGGTCAGCGTCAGACCTTTGACGGGTTTGGCATCAACCTGAACCTTGCCGTACACCTGCTTTGCATCACTGTGGTGATAGTTGTTGGCAATAGCCCAATACGGGTTGGTGATACCGTAAGGAGTCAAGTAAGCTTCCGGTGTGTTGAACGGACTCGACAAATCAGCCTTGTCCACCAGAGAGATGTCACGCGGGAACTCATACAAACCGTCAATCACGGATGTACCCTGATAGGTATCTACCACGTCGGTTTTGGATTTGGCAAAGTTCACTGAACTCGAAATCTTCAGCCAATGAATAGGCTCGTAACTACCGCGGAAAGCAATTGTGTGACGCTTGTAAGTGTCTTTGTCACCCGGCATTACACCATTGTCGCCTGAGTACGAGTAAGATGCGTAGTACGTCATCTTGTTGTCGGCAGAGGCGCCACTGAACGATACATTGTGGTTGTGTGAAATACCGGTGTCGAAGAAATCCTTGACGTTCGTCGGTACAGCCGAGAACTTGTGAATCAACTGCTGGTTGTTCCAAATAGGACCATACACCTGAATCGATCCGTCCAGTGCGGGACCCCACGAGCCATTCTCGATAAACGTCTGCTGACCGTTCCATCCCTGACCAAACTGGTTCTGGAAGATGGGCAGGTTGGCAATCTGGTTGAAGGCTACGCCACCGCTGTACTCGATGTTGAAGTTTCGCCTCTCACCTTTGGCACCCTGCTTGGTTGTGATGATTACTACACCATTGGCAGCACGGCTACCATACAAGGCTGTTGCAGCAGCACCTTTCAGCACGGTCATCGATTCGATGTCCTGTGCAGCGACGTTGCTGATACCACCCAGCGAGGCAGCTTTCTCATCCAGACGCAGACTGCTGTTACCATAATCGGTGGTGTTCTGCAAGGGCACACCGTCGATTACATACAACGGCTGGTTGCTTCCACTCACAGAGGAGAAACCACGGATGATAATGGTGCTTGCAGCACCCGGGTCAGTCGACGTAGACTGCACCTGTACGCCCGCCACCTTACCGGCCAGAGCCGTGGCAACGTTCGTTGTACGAGCCTTGGTAATCTCTTCGGCATCTACCTTGGTGGCAGCATAACCCAGAGTTCTCTCGCTACGTGAGATGCCCAAGGCGGTTACTACAACCTCGTCCAGCACCTCGGTGTCTTCCTCCAGGCTGATGAGCATTTCACCGGTCGAAGCGGGTAATGATACAGAACGCATACCCACAAAACTTACTACCAGTGTTGCACCCGGCTCTGCCTCGATGCGGAACTGACCGGTGTAGTCCGTCACAGTTCCCCGGCTGGTACCAAGTACAGATACTGAGGCGCCGGGAATACCCTCGCCATCTGCTGCACTTACAACCTTACCGGTAATGGTCTGGGTTTGACCCAAAACCTGTCCGATGGCAAGAATGCATACGGACAAAACGAGTAAGAATTTTTTCATACCTTAAAGTTTTTTTAACTAATACCTATATGTTTCACTTACTATTAAAAACCAGTCAAGGATGTAAACCGGTTTAGGATTATCGTGAAACCAACAAATACGCTTGCAAAGGTACAATAATTTTTTTTCTTCTTCAAATAATAGTAAGTTCCGAATGTTCAAAATGTGCCCTAAAACACATTTCTGCTATCAAAAGTTTACAAAATATGCTGAATTATGTATCATTTTGTATGCGAAAAGCCGAATTTTGTGTCAAGGTGCTATGATTCGCACAAATATCGTGCCAAACTGTAACAAATAAAACAATAAGAGCCGGCGCAATGCCGACTCCTATTGATGCCATCTCTGATTCTATATGAATCCGAAATGTGTTTTCCCGATGCGTTGCTTGGAGGCAAGGCTGCGGGTGAGTAAGATTTATTCTTCCTCCTTGAGCGATTCCTGGTAAGCCTTGAGCAGCTTGTCCTGTACATCGCCAGGAACGAGTTCGTAGTCCTTGAACTTCATAGTGAATGTGGCACGACCGCCGGTGAGCGAAGACAGTGTAGTTGAGTACGAAGCCATCTCTGCCAGAGGCACTTGTGCGCTCAGACGGGTGAAGTTCTTCTCGGTGTGCATGCCCAGTACCATTCCACGACGGCCGGTGATGTCGGACATTACATCGCCCATCATGTCTGACGGTACAAATACCTCTACATCGTAGATAGGCTCCAGCACCTTCGGGTTGGCATTGCGGAATGCCTCGGCGAAAGCGTTGCGGCCAGCCAGACGGAACGAGATTTCGTTAGAGTCAACGGGGTGCATCTTGCCATCATATATAATGACGCGCACGTCACGCGCATACGAGCCCGTGAGAGGACCTTGCTCCATGCGATCCATCAAGCCTTTCAGGATAGCCGGTATGAAGCGTGCATCGATAGCACCACCTACGATGGAGTTGACCAGCACGAGTTTGCCTCCCCACTCCAAAGGAATCTCCTGTGTATCCTTCACGCTGATGCGGTACTCCTGGTTGCCGAACTTGTAGACCTCCTTTACAGGTACGCCTTCCTCGTACGGTTCAACAATCAGATGCACCTCACCGAACTGACCCGAACCACCAGACTGTTTCTTGTGGCGGTAATCGGCACGTGCAGCCTTTGTGATTGTCTCACGATACGGGATCTTCGGCTCCTCGAAGGTAACCATCATCTTGTCGTTGTTCTCCAAACGCCACTTCAGTGTACGCAGGTGGAATTCACCCTGACCGCTAACGATGGTTTGCTTAAGTTCCTTGCTCTGCTCAACGAGCCATGTAGGATCTTCCTCATGCATTCGGGTGAGCAATGCACTAAGTTTCTCAGCTTCCTGCTCGTTGTTCGGGCGAATAGCACGGCGGTACTTCGGATCAGGATAGCTGACCGGCTCATATTGCAACTCGCACTCTTTGGCGTTGAGTGTGTTGCCAGTGCGGGTATCTTTCAACTTAACCGTAGCTGCAATGTCTCCGGCACAAACCTCATCTACCGGCACGCGGATACTGCCGTCCACAGCATACAACTGCGAGATGCGCTCCTTAGAGCCACGGTCCATATTTACCAGGTCATCGGCAGCATGTACCGTACCCTGCATAACCTTGAAGTAGTTCACATCACCGATGTGCGGCTCAACGGATGTCTTGAAGATGAACATCGAAACCGGCGCTTTGTCGTCCGGAGCCACTTCTGCACCTTCGGTGCTCAGCGGCTTGGGTGCATCGGCTACAGCAGGTGCCATTTCGCCCAAGAACTCCATCAGTCGGCGTACACCCATGTCGCGTATACCTGATGCGCAGATTACGGGGTAGATACCGCCATCCTTGAATGTGTTGCGGATGCCCTCTATCGTCTCTTCGATGCTCAGTTCGCCCTGATCGAAGAACTTCTCCATCAATGCCTCGTCGTACGAAGCGGCAATCTCCATAACATTGGCCAGCATTTCTTCGGCCTTGCTTTGCTCCTCAGCAGGAATGTCTTTCAACTCGGGGGCGCCACCTTCGGCTTTCCATACGAGCATTTTGCGTTTCAATACGTCGATAGCGGCATTGAAACCTGCACCAGGATTAACGGGGTACTGCAGTACAACAACCTTGTTGCCGAAGTTCTCCTTGAGTCCTTCCAGCGTACGGTCGATATTTGCGTTTTCGTGGTCGCATTTGTTCACCAAGAACACTACGGGTTTTTTGGCGTTCTCAGCCAGACGGAAGTTGTTCTGCGTACCAACCTCCACGCCTCCGTTAGCCGTCAGCGTGATGATGGCGGTATCACAAACGTGCAGTGCAGAGATTGCACCGCCGCAGAAGTCGTCCGAACCCGGGCAGTCGATGATGTTCAGTTTCTTGCCGGCGAATTCAACATTACATACGGTCGAGAATACCGAATAGCCGTATTCTTTTTCTACGGGGAAGTAGTCACAAACAGTCGATTGAGCCTCCACCGTTCCGCGACGTTTGATAACTCCGCTCTCATAGAGCATCGCCTCCATCAACGTGGTCTTACCAGAACCACTACCTCCCATCAAGGCAATGTTCTTGATTTCATTTGCATGATAAACTTTAGCCATAAGTTTTAGATTAAATGGTTAATTATATTTTGTTATTTTTCTTTTCCAGTTTTTGCAAGTATTGCTTCATGTAGTCGAATTTCGGCCATCTTGCAGTGGCTTCACGTGCTTTCGCCAGCGCCTTGTCGGTCAGTCCGAGTTTGTCGTAGCACTGCACCAGGCTTACCGTTTGCGCCATGTATGTCCAGTCGCGTTGGTGCTCTGCGGCCCGTGCTGCAAACAGGCTGTCGGCGCGTTCGTACTCCTGCATTGCTTGCTGTTTGTTGCCGCCCATCAATCTCGGCGCGTAGAAATGTACATTAGCCTGTATGCCCCACGCCAGCGGATGTGTGGAGTCTGCCTCAATAGCCTGTTCGGCATGACTGAAAATCTGGTCGCTGTGTGATATGATATGTCGTGCATATACAGCCAAATCGTAGGTGTGGAACGCAACCATATAAACATGTACCAGCACTTGCGGCAGGTTGTTTTTGAGCGCTTCTATATGTTCCCCGAACTGACGGATATACGGCCGTGCGGCACGTTTGTCGATGTCCAGTAGCGCGGCTGCATACCCATATTCGTAGTACAATCTGCGCGTCTGCTCCTGCGGCGTAAGCGAGTCGAAACAAGCATGGTCGATATACTCTTTCCACAGTCCCATGTCCCCCGCCTGATAAGCGGCGTAGAGTTGCTCGTCGGAGTATGGCGCGACCTCAGCAGGTTGCGCCTTTACTCCGCATGGCAGCATGGCAGCCATGGCTGCGAGCAGTATGACAACGCGCTTATGCAGCATTACTTGCCTGTTGCTTTATTTGTCTGCCTGCTCGAGCATCAGTGTGTGGGTCGGCTGGTCGCAAACCTCCGTCGGGCCATAATATTGGATTGGTCCCGGGTAGATGTAACTGGTGTTAGCGTCAGCCCACTCGGCGCGATGAGCAGCGAAGAACTTGTACGGTGCACCATTGAGGTCAACCAGAGCTTTCTGGATAACAGGTTTCATCTTACCGTTACGTTTCTCCATGTTCATCATCATGGTGATAGGCACGCCACCTGCGATCCACTCAGTAGCAGGTTTGGTCAGGTTGCGCACGAGCGACATATATCCGGTCTTGCCGGCAGCAATCAGGTGGGTAGCCGTTACGCCAATCGAGTAGCAATAGTCGGCATCGAAGTTCGAAGGTATAGCGCAGCGTCCTTCGTAGCCGAAGAAGTGGTTCAATGCAGAGAACTTGCCTTTGTACGTGCCGGCAGCCTTGAGTTGTGCCAGACGCTTGCTTACCATCTCGATGAGCAGCTTCTCGGTCTCAATCTGGCTAACCATCACGTTTCCGTGAGGATCGCGGTCGAGCGTCAACTGGCGTGCAATACCCTTCGGTAGCGAGCGATAGAGTTCGCAGCTGGCCGGTGACAGCATTGACTTGACGTATTCGCGTTTGGCATCATCGCCCTCGAGCGAAGCAAACTCCTCGTTCTGTGCGAGCAAGTCGTTAAGTTCCTGAATCAGGAAACGCATAGCGGGGATGAACTCTATCAGTCCTTCGGGAATAAGAACGGTGCCGAAGTTCAGTCCGGCGTTGGCGCGGTCAACGATTACCTCTACAATCTGCTCAACTATATCGTTGAGTGTCATATTCTTAGCCTCTACTTCCTCGCTGATAAGGCAAATGTTCGGTTGCGACTGCAGGGCGCACTCCAAAGCAATATGGCTGGCGCTACGGCCCATCAGGCGGATGAAGTGCCAGTATTTCTTGGCGGAATTGGCATCGCGCTGGATGTTACCGATTAGTTCGGAGTACACTTTGCAAGCGGTATCGAAACCGAAAGAGGTCTCAATCATCTCGTTCTTCAGGTCGCCGTCGATGGTTTTCGGGCAGCCGATAACCTGTATGCCGCATTGTTTCTGGAGGTAATACTCAGCGAGCACGCAGGCGTTGGTGTTTGAATCGTCTCCGCCGATGATTACAATGGCCTTGATGCCCAGTTTCTTGCAAACCTCGATACCGTTGTCGAACTGCCAGGTCTCTTCCAATTTGGTACGACCCGAACCGATGATGTCAAAACCACCGGTGTTGCGGTACTCGTCGATAATATCTTTGGTCAGTTCCTGATACTTGCCCTCAATGAGTCCTGAAGGGCCTCCGAGGAAGCCGTAGAGTTTGTTGGCGGGATTGAGTTTTTTGAGTCCGTCAAACAATCCGCTGATGACGTTGTGTCCGCCGGGAGCTTGACCACCGGAGAGTATAACGCCAACGTTCATAGCAGGCAATGCTACGGGAGCGTCAGCACTCGGCTCCATAGTGATAATGGGCAATCCATAGGTGTTTGGAAAGAGTTTTTTGATTTCTTCCTGATCAGCAACACTCTGCGTTGCTGCACCTTCAGACAGACGAACATTGCCGGACAGGGCTACCGGCATTTTCGGTTGATAACTGCCTCTGGCAATCTGTAAAGGAGATTTTTGCATGATTGTATTTTTTTTATTTGTTAGTCGAAAGTTAAAAGACCATTTGTTGCGCTCACTCAAAGATAAAACTAATTCCTCTTTGATCGCATCAGTCTTACATAAAGAGCTCTGCGCACAAATAGCATACAAAGATAAGTAAAATTTCTGATATTTGCAAATGTCTATACTTTTTTTTACGATTTTTGGTCAAAAATTTGCAAATTTCAATAAAATATCGTATCTTTGCGCTGTTTTTACTGCCGCGATGGTGGAATCGGTAGACACGAAGGACTTAAAATCCTTTGGCCCGAAACGGCTGTGTGGGTTCAAGTCCCACTCGCGGTACTGAGAAACGAAAAGAAGAGCACCTGCAAGTTTACTTGTGAGGTGTTTTTCTTTTTGTTTCTGCAGAAAGTTCATTCATGCGAATTTATAGCAAAAATGCCTGAAAATTTGCGGCTCGAAAAATGCTATGTAAGTTACTGAAAAAGAGATAGATACAGCGGTGTGGGAATGTATAAGGTCTAGGATTACCCCTACTCACCCTCTGAAGAGTACCGGAGAAGTATCGTTTTGCGCTCAGAGTGCGGTTGACATGAGGTAAAAAAGCCCGGCGAGCAGAGCAGGCTTTTTGCTTGATTCGGTTGCAAAAGTTATTTTTCTTTGTGCGGCGGAGACAAATATGCAAAATTATTTGCATAATTCAATATTTTTTATTATCTTTGCAGGCGAAAACGTTGAACAATTGCCGATTAACTTTGGCGGTGCATCAAAAACCGCAAATGACTTTATGCCAAGTCCTGAAGTACAAGCAATGATTCCGAAGATACAAGCGTATCTTGCCACCCAGCCGGTCGAACGAGCGTACCTGTTCGGCTCTTGTGCCCGTGGCGACGAACGTCCGGACAGTGATATTGATTTGCTTTTCCGCAGATAGAGGCATATATTAAGGAGCTCAGCTCCGCTGACTAACACCTCACCGCAGGTTATGCGGTCGCTGCCATCGACAGCGTAAAAAACGATGCGTCACCCCGATGACGTAAATATCGGGAAAGACATAATACAAAAAGCGTCTTACGCGCTTTGTTTTGGCTTACAGGAATCTGGTAAATTCTAAACTAACGACCAAAACATTGCAGCACGAAGATGCTCATGGTGTGTATTTGCGTACACGCACTGCGTGCACTATATACATACAGCGTGGGCTATAGTGTTGCTTGTTCGGAAGTTAAGGCAATACCAGAGCCTCTGTAAGCGGAACAGCAACATTGCAGTCCCGCTTTTTGTGTGTAAATAGATGTAAACAAATATAAAAGCCAATCCAATCCCCGAAGGCGTTAGAGGGGGGAAACTACAAACAATTATGAAAAAATTTTTAATTTTTGCAATCGCAACATTAGGAATGCTTGCATGCACAGGACAAAATCAAGTAGACAACGGGGAAAATGATCCGAGTAATCAAATTATTAATGGGGCACTGCCCGGAAAATTCTCTATTAGTGACAACAAGCAGGTGCAGTTCTCGCAAGGTAATTTACGGTATCAAATAGAAACGGGTACGTGGAGCTTCGCGGAACAGCAATATGACATTATCGGTCCTACAGATAAAGGCGGCTATAAGCTTAGTGATGGGTGGATAGATGTTTTTGGATGGGGCACAGGCGATAACCCTGTTAAGTCGAGTCAAAAGAACGAAGAATATGGTACATTTGTTGATTGGGGACAAAATCAAATTAGTAACGGGCGCTCCTATTCCTGGCGCACTTTAACCGAAGAAGAATGGAGTTATTTATACAATGGTAGAGAAGGTGCGGAATTCCTTTACTCGTGTGGTATTATCGAAGGAATATTTGGTATAATATTCCTTCCTGATAACTGGAGCGCGAACGCCCCATATGACGTAATGGTTAGTTACGGTGAAACTTACTCATTAGCCGATTGGGAGAAATTGGAAAAAGCGGGCGCAGTCTTTTTACCGGCAGCATACACGTCATATATTATTAAAGAAGTTCAAATCATGGGGAGATATTGGTCTGCTTCGCCTGAAGAAGATAATAATGTAGATTATGGTGCATATAGCTTCCATTTTTATAGAAAAGATGGAGATTGGTATGCCGTGGGAGGTGGTTATTACGGTCGATCTGTTAAACACTCTGTCCGTTTGGTAAGAGATGTTCCTAAATGAATGTAAGAATATGATACAAAATGACAGACCTTTACGTGCCGCATTGAAAGAACTAGCAGATAGTTATGATTATACGAACGGCACATGGAAACATAGTTCGTATGAACTACAGAAGGTCGCATTAAGCGTTAAGAATCGAGTATGGTCGAAAGAGTTTAATCAAGCTCTTACGCGTTCTATTCAGCGCAGAATAAACAGACGCTATCCGACTACCGCGATAAGGCAGAATAGTGGTCATTGTACTCAGCATTTTGCAGAAAATGCCGTGGCATGTATCCAAAGGTATTTGAGAAAAGGCATCAACCACATTTCTGCCAAGAAGTACGCATATATGCGAAATTGTATCATTAACCTAAATGATATTTGATAAAGAAGTTGCGCCCGACACGGATGAAGGGTATAAGATTATGCCATTTGTTAGAGAAATATCTTATGGATCAAGAGGCTGGAATACCTTGACGTATACAGACGACACGAAATACATCGGTTATACAACTAACAATGATATCCGTAATGGATTAGGCACGTTGTATGCAGCTGATGGTTCCATCTTAAAACGTGGAGAATGGTTGAATAATGAATTCATGATGCCTATCGAAAATTCAGAATTTGATGAGATAATTAATAAACTTCTCAGTCGTTAAAGACTATTCAATAAGCCAATCCCTGAAGGCATTAGATGGGACAAAACAACAAAACAATGAAAACAAAACTATTTACTTTATTCCTTGCGCTTACAGCAAGCGTGGGAACTATGTTCTCTAGTATTAAAATCGGCGACTTGTATTACGAGCTCAAAAATCCTACTGGTAATAAATACGAATACGCAGTCGTTACATATAAGTCCAAAACGGAGAAAAAGGATTATGCAACGGGGGATAAATATACTGTTTATAATGAAGGGTGGAATATTACCTCAGCCAATATTCCATCTTCAATATCGGTTGATGGAGAAAAATACCCAGTTAAATCGATTTCTGACTATGCTTTCTGTGGTTGCGAAAGTTTAAAATCAGTTAAAATACCTGATAATAACGTCACCCATATTGGTGCTCGTGCATTCCGTCACTGTTATAATTTAACCTCAGTTGTCATTGGAGATTGTGTTACAAATATCGAAGAGCGTGCTTTCGAAGAATGTCCCCAAATATCCTCACTTACTATAGGTAAGAGTGTAATTTATATTGGTGTATGTGCATTTTCCGGTAGTAGTACGCCGGATACACTTTATTGGAATGCAATAGATTATCCATCGGCAAAAAACGGTCAAAGTATATATTATAACTTTAGCGCTAAAAAATGTTTATATATAGGCAATGAGGTAGAACGCATTCCGAGTCAATGCTTTTCTTCAAGTAAAATCAGCACAGTAACTATCCCGAAGAGTATTACTTTTATTGGTTATCGAGCGTTTGCATACTGTTCGCAACTAACTACTGTATATGTGGGAAATCCTTCTCCAATAGGCATGGGCACAAAAGACGGTTTGGGTGGTAGTGAAGTCTTTGATGAAGCTTCATCGTCTCTAAAAATATATGTCCCATGTGGTTCTGTAAATGCCTACAAAAAAGAATGGACAGAATATGCATCATTAATACAAGAACCTGAGGCGGCCGCTAAATCTGTTTCAGCGGATAAGAATAAAGGTAGCGTTACTGAGATAAAATCAATATGTACAACCAAAACAACTGCAACAGCTAATTACGGCTACCATTTTACGCAATGGAGTGATGGTAATACAGATAATCCGCGGACCATTGATCCCACAGAAGATGTGACATATACAGCCGAATTTGCCCCTAATCAATATACAATTACTCTTGAGTGCGACGCAGAACAAGGCAAGGTCGAAGGTGCAGGAACATTTGATTATTTGACAAATATCAATATATCAGCAACGCCAAATGAAGGCTATCATTTCGTTAAATGGAGCGATAACGATGAATCTGCTACCAGAACGATTAAAGTGGAGAAAGACTTATCGTTGACAGCCCAATTTGAGGCTGATCTTAATGCTCTCAACGACGTCAATGCTGGCAACACCGTGTTCCGTAAGAAACTGATTGACGGTCAACTATTCATCTTACGTGGTGACAAGACTTACACCGTCCAAGGGCAAGAAGTGAGATAATTTGTCATCGGCGCAATCCTGTTGACTACTCAGCACAGTGTGGCTTCATTCGAGAGCCACACTGTTTTTTCTGTCCATGCAAGAAAGTGCTGGCATGCAATTTGTGATAATGTTGGCAAACAAGTTGTGTAACCCGTAAAATATCATCCTTATGAAAAAGCTATACACCTTGCTTCTCGCTATCGTGGCGGGCATGTCGCTACACGCGCAGTATGTCGTTTCCGACAAGTATGATCTGTGGTTCGAGGACACAGGCCACGAAGTTACCACGCGCAAAGCCGTCGGTTGCAACGAGGATTATCAGGATCTCTGGAACGGTTGCTACGTGCGGCTATCCGGCAGGACAACGTATGTCTATCGCAACGGCTATTCCATCCTGTACGGTGATGAGATAAGCCTGTTGTACAACGGCTATTACAAGGTTCGCAGGAGCGGAACATGGTATATTGCGGATGAGGATGGCGATTTGGTCAGCGGGATCTATGGCAAAGAGATACTATACTATCCTTGGGGTTACGTTACTGTTCTACGCTCATCCGGTTATTGGGATATCTACCACTGCAACGGTAGTAAAGTAGAGTGTTATTCCCAAGAGACTCCGTACATGTTCTACAACGGCTGTTTTCTGGTTAAACAAGGCAGGTATTGGTACGCAGTGGATGATACCGGCAGAAAAATTGACGGAGTGTATGGTGACGAAGTCAGTTTGCTTAACAACGGCCGTTGGAAATGCGTCCGCGGCAGTTATGTGACATACGTTGACTGAACAAACAAACATCCCGCCACGAAAGGCGGGATGTTTTGTCTAACAGTATGGTGTGTTACTCTATAACAAGAGATTTGAACTTGGCGTGGCGTTTCTCGTCCTGCATGAGCAGGTTCATCTTGAACTGTCCGTCGCGTGCGCCTTCTGCTATACACTGTGCCTTGAAGTGCTCGAATGACTCGCGCTGCAAGCGATGTGTAACAGGATCCTTGACGCGGAACGACTCCCGTTTGGCTTTGTACTCGATGTTCGTCTGCTTCAGCACCTGATCAACTTTCTGCGTGAACTGCTCCGCCTGCTGCTGTGTGGTGGCGAGGTCCTCAAACTCGTAATAGAAGTGGTACGCCGAAATGCTCAGGTCGGCAAATCCCACGAAGAACTTAACGGGCATCTGCAGTTCTTTCTCTGCTGTGTGCACCGCCTCGATGAACTGGCGCTCGTGCAGTTTCTCACCAGTCATGGTAACGATGCCGTTGACTTTTTGAATCATGTGCACGGTAGGCGTGTTTACGAAGTTGGGCCCAACTTCCACCAGATCGTTCATGTTATAACGGTACAAACCGGCGTATGTTGTTACGTACGGGCAGTAACGTTTGCCTTGCTCCAGTTCGTGGAGTTGCAGGAAGTGCGGATGCTCGTTTTCCAAATCATGTTCCTCGATGAACTCGTAGTAGTGGAAATGCGGGAAGAGGACGGTGTTGTTGGTATCGTCGAGCACCAAACCGAAACGGCACTCCGAAGAGAAATAGCCGAACTCCTGGTGTAACATCTGCTCGGGGAACGAATGCTCGAACTTATCGACATACACCTTAGTGTTTCCGCACTTCCAGGTGTTCAATATCTGCAGGTTGGGCCAATAGTGCTTAGGCAGCACCGTGCCGTACTTCTGCTTGAGCGCACGGAGCTCAGCAGCACGTTCGGGATTGGGCTTGAGATACGGCTGGATAGCGGCGCGAATCTCGGGAGAGATATTTAGATCCTTGTTGAGCGTGCCGTGCTCAATGTCATCGACATACTGGTCGTAGAACTCGTTGACATTGTTCTGCATCTCGACGATGGTTGACGGGTTGGCGGTGACAATCAGGGTAATGTTGCGCTCAATACCCATACGCATGATAGCATAGTAGCGCGCGTTGTAATCAGTGATAGAGAACACATCAGCCGGCGAGGCGTAGAGTTTCTTGACAAACTTCGGGCAGTCACGCTGCGTGACACCGCTGACCGACCCGAACACCGTGCCGTCGGGTGCATAACCCTCGATAACCTTACCCACGATGCTGACAATCTTGCCGGTGAACACCTTCGGACGGTTCTTGATGAAGTTGAACAGCCAAACCTTGGTCATCTTGCCATAGACGGAGTTGAGATACACATCAGTGATGGGCACCCATTTCGGTTCCTTTGTGGTGCCTGAGGTGGTGGCGTACATGATAGGTTTGCCCGGAAAGAGCACGTTCTCCTCACCCTGCTTGTGGCGTTCCACGTACGGGCGCAATGCCTCATACTCCTGCGCGGGCACGTACTGTTGGTAAAGAGCATATAACTCCTTGTCATCCTTAGCAGCCAGGATATCGGCAAAATGATGCTCACGGCCATAAACGGTGTCCTTGGCATAGGTGAGAATACCGCGCAAGGTCTGCTCGCTCGCACGGCGAGGGTTGCGGCTGACGGATTTGAGTTTTAGATATTGAATACCTCCTGCCATTCCAAGCAGGAAGTTGGGAACAAAAGCACTAACTGGTTTTTCCATATTGAAATATTTAGAATTTATGGTTGAATTTATAGATTTTTGATTTTTAATCAAACTTGCAACGCAAGCAAATGCAAAGTTACAAAAATTTTTTCGAACGCGCAAATATTTTTTGCTAAAAAATTACAGTTGTCACTTGCATAAGTCAGAATTTTTTAGTACCTTTGCGCCAACTTACCTTTGCGATGCCGATATACTCAAAAATTATGGCCCATGTAGGTCGTCTGCTGTTCGAGACTAACGACGCCCTGCGTTTGCGACGCCTGCAGTACGACTGTTCGGGCGTGACCGTCCTTTCCGACGTGCCGTACCTGCCCG
>JAFXSS010000103.1 GCA_017525455.1 Paludibacteraceae bacterium | reverse complement strand
GCAACCCAAAGCAGAGAATGAGACGGAAACACCGGAAACGCCGGAAGATGCAGAGAACGCAGACGGTAAAGAAGACGCTGAGACACCTGCTCCTACGCCCGCCGCACCGACTAACTTGCCCGGATATACCGACTACATCGATTTTGACGATGACGATGCTTTGGCCGATGCTGAAGATCAACCGGCATGGATGAGGAACAGGAGGTAAGGGATTTCTTATCTCGCTTTGCTCGAACGATCGGCAAGAGCCGTGCAAATTTAGAATTTCAAATTTAAGATTTAGGAGTTCTCATGAGTTTGATTGATGATATTATCACATGGTACTCGGCGCATATGAATTATGCTTCGATCACGGCGCTGATGGCAGTGGAATCGTCGTTTATTCCGTTTCCGTCAGAGGTGGTTATTCCGCCTGCTGCGTTTGTGGCAGGTCAGCCCGAGAGTGTGCTGTGCGCAACGGGTAACTACCCTGTTGACGTACTGCTGATTGTGCTGTTCGGCACGCTCGGGGCGATGATCGGTGCTATAATCAACTATGCCCTGTCGGTGTGGTTGGGACGACTGATCATCTACAAGTTTGCCGATTCACGTCTGGGACATCTGTGCCTGCTGTCGGGCGAGAAACTGGAGCGCGCAGAGGCATACTTCCGCGACCATGGCAATGTATCTACGTTCATCGGACGGTTCATACCCGGCATACGCCAACTGATATCCATACCCGCAGGCTTGAGCCGCATGCATTTCGGTGCCTTCCTGTGGTGGACATTCTTAGGCGCATTTATCTGGAACTGTGTGCTTGCCGCCATCGGCTATGTAGCAGCCGGACAGATGAGTCTGATCAAGGAGTACAGCAACGAACTGAGCATCGTCCTGATTGCCCTGTTCGGCGTAGGTATAGCATATATCGTTATCAAGCAGATCATCAAGCGCAAACGCGCCAAAAACTGATATACTTCTCCCATGCTGTCTCCCGTACTGGAACTGTTCTACCCCTCGCTGTGCGTTATATGCCAACGAGGGGTAGATTCGTACAACACCTTGTGTGCCGACTGCCTGCGCCAACTGCCGCGCACGGAGCATCATATCCTGCGGGAGAACAAAGTGGAGATGCTGTTCAGCGATATCAACCGTCCGCGCAAGCAGTGGGACAAACACCGTTTCGTTCGCGGAGGCGCATGGCTGCGGTACGATGACAATGTAGCCAAACTGATTCATGCCGCCAAGTTCTTTGAACGTCCCGAACTGGCTGAGATGCTCGGACGGCAGATTGCCATCGAGTGGCTGGACTCAGGATTCTTCGATGACATCGACCTGCTCGTGCCTATACCCATCCATCCGCACCGCATGAACGAACGCGGATATAACCAGAGCGAATATATCTGCCGCGGCATAGCATCCGTTGTTAACATTCCGATTGACACAACCACCATCCGCCGCGTTAAGGACACACCCAAACAATCCCAACTGACCGATGCAGAGCGACAGAAGAACGTAGAACATGCTTTCCACATACCCGAACCTGTCAACTGGCACAAACGCCATATATTGCTTGTGGACGACGTTATCACCACAGGTGCCACTATCCGTAACTGCATAAAAGAGATAACGCCCATCCGGTCGTGCCGGATAAGCGTCATCTCATTAGCCGTAGCTCGCTAAGCTTTTTCTTTGAGCAGCCAAGCTTGACTGCGGTCTTTACTCTTTCAGCGCAACGGTCTATCAGCCGAAGGCGGTCTATTTTAGATGAATAACAACTGTACGATGATATAAATCGGCAGGCAGACAATCAGCGAGAACTTAATCATGTAGCCGAAGAACGACGGCATGTCGATACCCGACTGCTCAGCGATGGACTTAACCATGAAGTTAGGTCCGTTGCCGATATACGTCAGTGCACCGAAGAATACAGCGCCCATCGATATGGCTTTCATAAACTCGGGAGCTATGTCGGCCACTGCGGTCACACCCTCAGCTACAGGCAGTGTGGTAGCCGTAGCATGGAAGACCATAGCTGTAGGAGCATTGTCCAGGAAGGCTGACAGTGCACCGGTGCAATATACGAACTGCCAGGGTTGATCTATAGGCAGCGGGTTCTGCTGCAGGAACATCAACGCAGGAGTCATCGTTGCAAAGATGCCCAGGAACACGCAGGCAACCTCCATGATAGGTACCCAGCTGTAACTGTTGTCCTCACGAACTTTCTTCTTCGTGGTCAGCCAGCTCAATGCTATAATCAGTATGAACGCCCACTCGCGCAAGAGCTTGAGATACCACGGAGCATCGTGCTCACCCATTGCGGGGATATATGTCGAGTTGATGAACATCGTCGAGCAGATAACGCAGAGCAACCATACGATGTTGATCAGACCGCTCATCTGCAACTTCCTTGCCTCACGCACGTCAGCCATGATATGGGCTATCGGCTCCTTGCGATACAGATACGTATCCACGACGAAATAAACGGCAAGCAACAGTGCGCCCGTCACGAACCACTCAGGCAGCATGTTCTGCATCCACCACATGAACGGTGTACCCTTCTGGAACAGCAGGAACAACGGGGGATCACCCAGCGGCGACAGCAAGCCACCGCAGTTGGCTACGATAGCTATGAAGAACAGCACGGTGTGAACCTTGTACTTACGCTGCGAGATCGTCTCAAGCAACAGACGGATGAGCAACATAGCCGCACCGGTCGTACCCATGAACGATGCCAGAACCCAGCCGATGGCCATGATTACGGTATTCGTCAGAGGTGTGGCCTTGAGGTCACCGCGGATACAGATGCCACCGGTGGTTACAAACAATGCCATCAGCAGCAGTATAAACGGCACATAGTCGTAAATCATCTGATGAATCAACTCGTGGCTCATACCGTTGACGCACAGCCATATACCTACAGGCACGCCAAGAATCAGAGAAACGTACAACTTATGCACGTTGTGCTCCCACCACTCACCTACATGAGGGATAAGCGGCAGAATAGCAATGCACAGCAGCATTACTACAAACGGGATTAACATCCACGCAGGAATTAAATGTTCAATCATGATAAACTATTTGATGTTTGACAGTAGAATACTGATTAACTGACTCCTCCCAAGATTATGCTTGGAAGCAAAAATCAAATCCGACTGCAAAGGTACGAAAAATTATTGATATTTGCAAATTATTGAGAATTATTTTTCAAAATCGCTTGCATTATTCAGAAAAGTTTTGTATCTTTGCACAAAATTATTTGTTATGGCGAAACCTTTCTTTTTTGTTATTCAATCGTGGATGCTTGAGGATATGAAACTCAGTCTGTCGGATGCTGCTGTGTATGCCTATATACACGGACTGACCAACTCCAAAGAACTTGAAAACCCCGGCTGGCACGGATCGGTACGGCGCTTGGCTACTGTATTGCATACCAGCCCGTCAACAATGAACGATATCATCAAACGGTTAAAAAGCAAAGCATATATTCGTGCCGTTAACGGCTTCATTCTCAGCAACATAAACCGAGACGTGACTCCAAAAACGCCCATTGCCCGAAATCCGGACAACCATTAGCCGCTTTCTGGTTAAAACATGCCGTTTTGAGGGCAAATAGTAAACGATATTCGGACAGGGCTAAACGTAATCCGCGCATGATTGTGCGGTTTTCGTGCATATTTGTGCGTAATCCGAACACATATATAAAATAAATAATAAAAAAAATAAGTTGTTTGTTTATTATGTAAGCAACGCAGCGGACTAAGTAGTAGTAGAAACGAACAACGAAACTCTTTTTTGAATTTATTTTTTTATTTATCCAGCCAACCATCAAGCCACCCACTTTTTCAGGAATTTTGTCCAACTTAGTAGGGGGCAAACCGAGAGCAAGTAGTAAGTAAACCGACTGCTACCGCTATCCCCGAAAAACGTTCATCTTCTTTGCAAATACACGATTTTTTCCGCCACCCTAAAAAAAAGTCCCACAAAATTTGCAAATGTGGGATTTTTTTTGTACCTTTGCATCTGCAAAGGTGTGTGTGCACCTAAATATCGTAAAAATAATATACTAATTCTAAATATGGAACTATCAGAACAAGAACAAGTACGCCGGCAGAGTTTGCAAGCATTACGTGATTTGGGAATCAATCCCTACCCTGCAGCGGAATATACGGTAACAGGGTATTCAACGGACATCAAGGCGGCTTTCGTCGATCGCGCTGAGGGCGAACCCGAGCCGGACGCCGAGTGGTACACCGGCAAGCCTGTCAACATTGCCGGACGACTGATGTCAAAGCGAATTATGGGCAAAGCATCGTTCATCGAGTTGCAGGACTCGAAGGGACGTATTCAGGTCTATGTCAGCCGTGATGATATACAAGCCCCTGTTACAGAAGGCGAGCAGCCGGCAACGCCCGAACAGCAGATGTACAACACCGTGTTCAAGAAACTGCTCGACATCGGCGATTTCATCGGCATTGAGGGCTTCGTTTTCCGCACGCAGATGGGCGAGATCAGCGTGCATGCCAAGCGCCTGACCGTGCTCAGCAAGAGTATCCGCCCGCTGCCTATCGTCAAGTACAAGGACGGTGTGGCTTACGACGGCTTCAACGACCCCGAGCAGCGCTATCGTCAGCGCTACGTCGACCTGGTGGTCAACGACGGTGTAAAAGACACGTTCCTCAAGCGCGCCACTATCCTGCGCACTATGCGCCAGGTGTTCGACGAAGCGGGTTACACGGAGGTTGAAACGCCAATTCTGCAACCCATAGCCGGCGGAGCAAGCGCACGCCCGTTCATCACACATCATAACACACTCGACGTGGATATGTACCTGCGTATTGCTACCGAACTCTACCTCAAGCGCCTTATCGTTGGCGGATTTGAGGGCGTGTACGAGATCGGACGTAACTTCCGCAACGAAGGTATGGATCGCAGCCATAACCCCGAGTTCACATGCATGGAGTTGTACGTCCAGTACAAGGACTACAACTGGATGATGTCGTTCACCGAGCAACTGCTGGAGAAGATTGCCATAGCCGTCAACGGCTCAACCAAGGTGCAGATAGGCGACCATGAGGTCGATTTCAAAGCGCCCTATCGTCGTCTGCCTATCCTGGATGCTATCAAAGAGCAGACCGGCAAGGATGTAGCCACTATGACGGAAGATGAACTGCGCGCCTTTGCCAAGAGCCTGGGCGTTGAAGATACCGAGCACATGGGCAAAGGCAAACTTATCGACGAGATCTTCGGCGAGACCTGCGAGGGACAGTTCATCCAGCCTACGTTCATCACCGATTATCCGGTGGAGATGTCCCCGCTCACGAAGATGCATCGCAGCAAACCCGGACTCACCGAACGCTTCGAACTGATGGTGAACGGCAAAGAGCTGGCGAATGCCTACTCGGAGTTGAACGACCCGATCGACCAGTACGAGCGCTTTGTGGAGCAGATGAAGCTGGCTGCCAAGGGCGATGACGAAGCGATGGTGATCGACCATGACTTCGTGCGCGCGCTTGAATATGGTATGCCGCCCACATCGGGCATCGGCATCGGTATCGACCGTCTGACAATGTTCATGACCGGGCAGCCCACCATTCAAGAGGTGCTACTCTTCCCCACCATGAAACCCGAAGCTAAATAATAGGTTATTAATTTATTTTGAGCAGATTTGTGTTTTCTCGTAAGGAAGTTATGGTGACCATAATGACCGAACGAAAACGCAAAGATGCCAAAAGAAAATAATAAAATCATGTTTGAAAACAAACGTATTGCTATAGTAGGCGGCGGCAGTTGGGCAACTGCGTTGGCTAAGATCGTGCTGACCAACGTGGATGAGATCAACTGGTTCATACGCCGTCCGGAGGTGATTGAGGAGTTCAAGCGTACAGGCAAGAACCCTACCTACCTCAACAGCACAACATTCGATATCAGTCGTATTCATTTCACCGACGATATCAATATTGTAGTGCGTGACTCGGATATATTGATTCTGGCTATTCCTTCACCCTACCTTGAGCCTACGCTCAAGAAGATTAAGCGGACCATGCGTCAGAAAGTCGTTATCTCCGCTGTGAAGGGAATGATTCCGGAGAAGAACCAGATTGTTACCGATTATCTGCACGAGCGCTTCAATGTGCCCGAGGAAAACCTGCTGGTCATCGCCGGCCCGTGTCATGCCGAGGAGATTGCTCTGCAACGATTGAGTTACCTGACTATCGGTTGCGCCAACCGCGCCAAGGCGGAAGAACTCGCTCCGCTGCTGCAGACATCCTACGTACGCACGGCCACATCGGTTGATGTCATAGGGTTGGAATATACGTCCGTCATGAAGAATATCTACTCCATTGCCGGAGGCATATGCCAGAGCCTGCGTTACGGCGACAATTTCCAGGCCGTGCTGATCAGCAATGCCCTGCAGGAGATTGAGCATTTCACGGCAGCCTTGAGTTCCGTTCACCGCGACATCGATGCCAGCGGATATCTGGGCGATGTACTCGTTACGGCCTACTCCAAGTTCAGCCGCAACCGCCAGTTCGGACAGATGATAGGCATGGGCTACTCCGTCAAAGCCGCACAACTCGAGATGGAGATGGTGGCCGAGGGATACTACGGCACGTACTGCATACATCATGCCAATCAGCGACTGCACGTAAGCATTCCTATTGTAGATGCAATGTATGCCATCCTCTACGAGCATAAATCACCTACGCTGGTTATACAAGAATTAACTACACACTTACAATAATATGAAACTTAATCTACAAAACGCTGCCTCGTTTGTTCCCGCAGGCAGCCTGAACGCCATCGCTGCACAGACTGCGGCATGTAACGAACTGCTGGAGAACGGCCGTGGAGCCGGCAACGATTATATCGGTTGGGTTACGCTGCCTGCCGAGATCGACAATGCATTGCTCAGCGATATTGAGGCTACAGCCAAACAACTGCGCGAATGCTGCGAGATCGTAGTCGTAGCAGGTATCGGCGGTTCGTATCTGGGGGCACGTGCTGTCAACGAGGCGCTGGCTTCATCCTTCGACGCCTATATGCCTGAGCGCAAGAACCCTATCGTGGTATATGCAGGCAACAATATCGGCGAGGATTATCTGGCAGACCTGATGACGCTGCTCAAGGGT
>JAFXSS010000102.1 GCA_017525455.1 Paludibacteraceae bacterium | reverse complement strand
TCGTGGCGACTAATGCGTAAGCATTGGGAGCAAAGTGAGGCGTTCCTTTATGGTCCTGCCGCTGCGCATAACATCGATCCGCATATCGATTCGTGGCCTTTGGATTTCAATGCAATGAACGCACTGCTGCATGACGATGCCCGTATGGCGCAGATCGAAGAAGAAGGCGGTGCTTATGTAGGCGATAAGTTGGGCTACGCTCTCAAAGGTTTCCATGCCGCTGAGTATTTGCTCTTTGAATCGGTAATCAATGATGGTCGTGCCGTAGGAACCGGTCGACCCCATGCTACTAATCTGACTCACGCAGAGGCTGTTTATCTGAACGCTATTGTGGAAGACTTGACGCAACAGGCAATCTTATTGGAGTATGCTTGGGCAGGTAAAGTGAGTGCCGACAAGATGGCTCTTCTTGAGGCAGGAGAAGTAGAACCCTACGAAGATCAGTACGGCGCACAGATGATTAACGCCGGTAAGGCCGGTTCTATCTATCTGACCTATCAGGAAGTGGCCGAGGAGATCATTGCCGGCTGTGTGGATATCGCCGGTGAGGTAGCTGACCTGAAGATGGGCAACCCTTACATCAGCAGTACACCGGAAGAGCGGGATTATATCGAGAGTCCGTA
The DNA here is from genome assembly GCA_017525455.1 of Paludibacteraceae bacterium. Classification (GTDB taxonomy): domain Bacteria; phylum Bacteroidota; class Bacteroidia; order Bacteroidales; family Paludibacteraceae; genus Colicola. Next base: position 2,116 of record JAFXSS010000102.1, on the reverse strand, counting down.
CAGTTGCACGTCTACGATTGACTTTGCGGATAATATCCGTTCCATTCAACATGCATACTGCGGTGCTCAGGCAGGCGATTACTCCATCTCCAATTATGTATATACTCAGAATACAGAATTGGATGCTAACGTTCGTAAAGCGATTGAAAATGCTATTGCCGCTATTGAGGCTATCGAGGACTTCGAGAACACTGCACAGAATAATCCGAAAGTGAAAAAAGCGATTGAGAAAGTGCAAGCCCTGGAAGGATTGTTAGACGATGAAGTTTTACCATTATTAAGCAAATAAAATTATGAAGAAAGAATTTCTATTCATGGCGCTGGCAACAGTTGCCCTCGTAGGATGTAAACAACCCGGAGGTGGCGGAGACGAGCCCCAGACAGATATGCCGGAATGGTACTACACAGGCGGTAAGTTAGGTACTACTACCAACACTTCTTCCATGACCTTCCGTCAACCGACACCTGCTACAGAAGAGGCCGGTTTAGGAACCATGTTTGCACAAGGTGACCAGATTGCAGAGAAACCCTTTGTGACAAACGAGACAGGTCGTCAGCATGGTCTTGGACCGGTTTATGTTCGTTCATCCTGCCAGCATTGTCACCCGAACTACAGTCACGGTACATCTGTGCCGGAAGGTACTTATGATGCAGAGAATGTAGGAAACGGAACACTGCTTGTCGTTATTAATCCGCAGACGCAGGCCTATGTACCCTGGTTAGCCGGTATGCCGCAATTATTCGGAGCTGCACCTTTCAAAGCGCCATTAGACCCGAACCAGATCACTGTAAGTTGGAAGAATGCAACCGACGAACACGGTAATAAGTTTGCCGACGGAGAGACCTATGAGTTGCGTTATCCGGAAGTGACGATGCCTAATACGGCTGTTTATGTGTATAATCAGGGCTATCGTGACCCGGACGGTTTGCTGGAGACAGAAGGTTATGAAGTAAAACTGGAGAACACTATTGGTGTCTATGGTTCGGGCTTATTGGATGCTATTCCGGATCAAGACATCATTGACCAGTATGCCAAAGAAGCAGCTGACGGTAAACTTAAGAACGGACTTAATCCTGCCTTTTGGGATGGAGGTTTCCAGACCAGCGGTTACTATAAGAATGATCCCAAATGGGGGCCGAAACGTTTTACCTATGCGCTCACGCGTGGTCCTATTATGGATGCTGCAGGTGCGAATGCTATTTGGAATATTACGAATGTGACACGTAGCGATAGAAAATATCACTACTTAGATTTGAATGGTACTATTTATGCTCAGTATGCCTCCAAAGATCCGAAAGTACAAGAGGCTTTTGGTACGGAAGAGGAAATTTATAAATATCTGACGAGCAAAGAGTTACCAGCAGAGATGAGCGATGATGAATTCACGCAAGTGATGGTATGGCATCGTGGTTTGGCTGTTCCTGCAGCCCGTAACGTGACCGATGAGAAAGTGCTTAAAGGTAAGGAGTTATTCTCGCAGATCGGCTGTGACTACTGCCATAGACCGAGTTGGACAACCGGTCCGGACGAAGTTCGTGATCCGAATAACTTCCCTGTTACTGCAAAGATGCCTCGTTATCCGAACCAGAAGATTTGGCCGTACACCGATATGATTCAACATAAGCTTTGTATGGAGAATGATATACGTACCGGTTGGTGTCGTACTACTCCGCTTTGGGGACGTGGTCTGCATAAGAAAGCTACAGGCGATGCCTATGAGGCACGAATGCACGATACGCGTGCGCGCAACGTGATCGAGGCTATTATGTGGCACGGCTACAGCAGTGAGTCTGATGCTTACTGGCCGACGCAACAGTTCTATAAACTAAACAAAGAAGATCGAGATGCTGTCGTGGCTTTCATCAATGCGATCTAGTCGAGCGGCTAGACACCTGTTTAGCCATGCGGCTACGTGGCTGTTACACATTGCCCTCGCGACTATTGTCGTGGGGGCTTGTGTGACCCATTTCTTTGGCGAACAAGGAGAGATCCATTTGCGGGCAGATAAAGCCATTGTTGTACCGCAATCCCAGATCTCCGTTTTTCTTTGGGATTTTCAGATCGTAAATGACCATGCCGGCAACCCTGTTGATTTCATCTCCGAGTTGCGATTGC
>JAFXSS010000101.1 GCA_017525455.1 Paludibacteraceae bacterium | reverse complement strand
TGGTGGCCGGTCCTATCGTGCGTGCCTCGGAGTTCGTACCGCAACTCTACAAACCGTTCTTCCTTACCCGCCGGCAGTTCGGCATCGCGGTGTTCTGGATTTGCAACGGTCTGTTGAAGAAGATTATCCTGTCCGACTATCTGGCGGTGAATTTTATCGACCGCGTGTTCCAGAGTCCTATGTTGTTCTCGGGCTTTGAGAACTTCTTTGCCCTGCTTACATATTCGATGCAGGTGTATGCCGACTTCTCGGGTTATACGGATATTGCTATCGGCGTTGCGCTGCTGATGGGCTTCTATCTGCCAAAGAACTTCGACTCGCCGTATAAGTCCCGCAACCCGCAGGAGTTCTGGCGCCGTTGGCATCAGTCGCTCTCGCGCTGGCTGAAGGGCTATGTGTATATCCCGTTGGGCGGCAACCGCACGTTGTTCGGTCGTCCGGCAAGCAAACTGCTGTCGTCTAACTTCAACTCGTTCCTCACGATGCTCATCGGCGGCCTGTGGCACGGTGCAAGCTGGAACTTCGTTATCTGGGGCGGACTGAACGGGGTAGGTATGATTGTCAACAAGTGCTGGCGTGCCATGGGCGAGCATTGGCGATATGTGCTGATGACAGTCCTGGCGGTGGCTATGGTTGCTGCGCGTCAGTTGACGCACGATGCCTATGCGCTGGTGAATATGGTTGAGGTCTGGGTGCTTATCCTCTGGGTGGGCACATCCATCTGGTACGTAGGCTGGCTGTGGGGTGTTAGACTATCAAACAGCGAAGCGCCAACTCTCAAACTCTCAACCCGCATTGTGGGATGGATTGACAATGCCTGGGAGGTGCTGCAGACGTTCGTTTTCATATCGTTCACGCGTCTGTTCTTCCGTTCGGCCAGCAACCTCGACCCGGCAACCGCCAGTCGCGAGGCATGGCAGACCGCCAAACAGATGGTGCATCAGATTGGTTGTGCCTGGGACAACAGTATTATCCTGCCGTTCATGCAGGAGTACAGGTATGTAGTGCTGCTGTTTGTGGCAGGAATGATTATCCACTGGCTGCCGGAGCGCTTCAAGCAGCGTTACCGTCTGGCTTTTGCCGCACTGCCGTTGCCGTTGATGGTGCTCGCTGTTGCCGCTGTGGTGCTGATCGCCTACCAGTTCATCACTGCCGACATGCAACCGTTCATCTATTTCCAGTTCTAAACAAATAGGCAAATTAAACTTGGTCGTTTAGTGTTTACCGGGGGAATCCTAGACAATACCCGAGAGCATTACCTTGTCATTGCCTTCCCATGTGCTATCATCTTTACTTTTCGCTTGTCTCCCGTAACACTTTTTGCAAGATTTTTCATGATGCCCTATGTCTTGCAACCGTGTGTCAGTACTAAAAAATGCTCATCCGTGCAATTTTCCCCAATGAAAGTTTGCAAATGTGCATTTTTTTTCGTATCTTTGTATGCTCGTTTGGTGAAGTGAAAAATAGTTAATTACACATACCCTCATGCTCATCGGTATAACAGGCGGCATAGGCAGTGGCAAATCCACCATACTTCGCGTAATAGCGGAGCAGGGGTATCCGGTGTATGACTGCGATGCCCAAGCCAAGCGCATAATAGCCGAGGATGACTCTGTCCGCCGGCAGATGACTGACCTGTTCGGTGCGCAAGTGTACGAGAACGGCATCTATCAGACGCAGTATGTAGCCAGTCAAGTGTTTGCCGACCCCGACAAACTGGCACGACTCAATGCTATCGTTCATCCTGCCGTAGCGGAAGATGTACGTCGTTGGGCAGCAGGCCAACCGTTGGCGTTCGTGGAGTCTGCTATACTCGTATCGTCGGGAATGAGCGGTCTGTACAATGCCGTGGTCAGCATCACGGCTCCTGAGCAAGTGCGTGTGGAGCGTGTGTTGCATCGTGCCGCTGAACAAGGACAAACCATCACTGCGGAGCAGGTCCGCGCGCGCATACGTTCGCAGATACAGGACGAGCAGCATGCAGACCTGACGATTGTTAACGACGGCAAGACACCTGTATCCGTTTTGGCTGACCAACTTATCCAATATACGCAAACTATATGAAATCAGTAGTTCCACATATATGTATCGCGCTGATGTTATTCTGCACCTCGTGCATCGTTCGCGAGCAGAAGAGTCGCGCACAGCAACCCGTTCAGTGTGAGGTGGTGACCGTTCATCCGGTAGCCTCGCTGAGCAGTTATGCTTATTTGGCTACGGTGCAGGAGCAGGCGAATATACCACTCAGTCTGCCGTATGGCGGCACGATAGCCGAGGTGCGCATCCAACCCAATGCCAAGGTGCGCAAAGGCGATGTGTTGCTGCGCGTGGATGATACCAATGCCCGTCAGGCTTTAGCCACGGCCCGCGCCTCACTCTCGCAAGCGCAGGATGCTATGCGCCGCACTCAGCCTCTGCATGAGAAAGGACTGATATCCGACATACAGATGGTGGAACTGCAGACCAAACTCGACCAGGCACAAGCCGCATCTGTAGCCGCCGAGAGGCAGGTGCAGCAGTGTGTGCTGACAGCACCGCAGAGCGGTATAGTTACGTTCGATGCACTGCATGTCGGGCAACATATTGTGCCCGAAGTGCCGGTGGTCAACTTGCTGGATATGTCAGGGTTCACAGTGGTGGTATATGTGCCGGAAACAGAAGTTGCCGGTCTGCATATCGGCGACAGCGCGTCGCTCACCATACCTGCGCTGAAAGCCGACGGTCTGCAAGCCTGCTTGTCGAAAATAGGCATGCAGGCGAATGTGCTGACGCATTCGTATCCGGTAGAAGCCTATATCAGCAATCCGCCATCGGGCTTGTTGCCCGGTATGGTAGGCACTCTGACTGTCACTCACGCCCATCAGAGCGCAATCGTTGTGCCGCAGCATTGTATCACCCTGCTGCCAGAGGGACCGGCTGTATGGACTGTTGATAGTACATTGCGGGCTGAGCGCCGGTTGATAACCCTGGGCGCCTATCAAGCCGACGGCGTGCAGGTAACGGCAGGATTGCAGGACGGCGACCGCGTAGTTACATCCGGCTATCAGAAACTGTATCATCAAGCCTTGGTGGAATGTAAGTAATGTTCAAGCGCGACCACATACAGGGCGCTCTGCGCAATCATGGCATCATCTTCTTCGTGTTTGGAGTGATGATGGCTTTTGGTATATGGGCGTTGCCGCAGATGAGCAAAGATGAGTTCCCGCAGTTCACCATCCGTCAGGCTGTGGTGGCGGCTCTCTACCCGGGTGCAACGGCCGAGGAGGTGGAGCAGCAGGTGACCGTGCCGCTGGAGGCGTTCATCAACTCATATGAGGAGGTGGATAAGCGTATGTCGTACTCCACCACCGAAGACGGCGTGGTATATTGCTATGTCATGTTGCGCAACTCTGTCCGCTCAAAGGACGAGGCTTGGGCAAAGATCCGCGCCGGATTGGGTCTGCTCAAGAAAACATCTCTGCCTGCTGGTGTGGCCGAGGTTGTGCTCATCGACGATTTCGGTAACACGGCTTCTATCCTGCTATCCGTTGAGAGCAAGCAGCGCAGCATAACAGAGTTGCAGCCGTTTGCCGAACGGCTCACCCGTCAGTTGCGCGATATTCCCGAAGTGGGTAAACTGAAGATCTTGGGCAGTCAGCATGAGCAGATTGTTATCACTCTCGACTTGCCGCGTTTGGCGTCGTACGGCATCACGCCTTCAGCGCTGGAGACGCAGTTGCTGCTGCAAGGCTTGCGCACTGTAGGCGGACAAGCCGAATCGACAGGCGAACTCCGTGTGGATATACCGTATGCCAGCGAATATGAAATAGCCCAGCAGATCATCCGCACCGATCCTGTTAGCGGCGCCGTGCTCCGGCTAAAGGATGTAGCTACCATTGAGCGCCGTCTGCCCGAGGCGGAACAGTTCGTACGCTGCTACAGCACTGACCTGCCTGCCGGCGACTATCGCACACCCGGAGGACTGATCATCAGCATGGAGATGGAGCCCGGCAACAACATCGTGGCTTTTGGCGAATCGGTGCAGCAAGTGCTGGATGAGGCAGTTGCACAGTTCCCGCCGGATATACGTCTGCATCGTGTGACCGATCAGCCGAAAGTGGTGGACGACAGTGTGCGTTCGTTCCTGAGGGATATACTGATTTCTATCCTGGTGGTTATAGCGGTGATGCTCCTGCTCTTCCCGTTGCGCACGGCTCTGGTAGCTTGTACAGGCGTACCGGTGTGTATAGCCATCTGCATCGGACTGATGTACCTCACCGGCATCGAACTGAACACGGTGACCTTGGCGGCGCTGATCTTTGTGCTGGGCATGATAGTGGATGACTCGGTGATCGTGATCGACGGATATACCAATCTGTTGGACAAAGGTTGGTCGCGCTGGTACTCGGCTACGGTCAGCACCAAGCAACTGTTCGTGCCGATGAGTCTGGCTACATGCGCTATAGCGGGTATGTTCTTCCCTATGACGAAGATCATCAAAGGCCCGTTGGGCGAGTTTGTGCAACTGTTCCCGTTTGCCGTACTGTTTGCCCTGGGTGCAAGTATTTTCTACGCAGCCTGGGTGACACCGTATCTTGCCACGCAGTTTATCCGCCGCAGAGGCGAGAGCACCACGCGGTTTGAGAAAGGTCAAGAGATGTTCTTCGTACTGCTGCAGCGTTCGTACGACCGGTTGCTGTCGTTCTGCTTCCGCCGCCGCTGGTTCACCTATGGCATGCTGATTGTAGCATTGGGTGTGGGCGTGTTCCTGCTTACCCGATTGCACATGCAACTTCTGCCTAAAGCCGAGCGTGAGATGTTTGCCGTGGAGATTCATCTGGCTCAGGGCTCCACTGTCGATGAGACTGCCGCTCTGGCCGACAGCCTGGCGCGTATGCTCATCACCGATAGCCGCGTGCGTACTATCACTTCGTTTGTCGGGCACTCGTCGCCACGGTTCCATGCTACCTACACACCGTCGATGCCTGCGCCAAACTATGCACAGTTCGTAGTCGGGACGGCCGACTATAAGGCTACGGCCGAACTATTGCGCGAACTGGCGCCGCGCTATGCCAACTGGTTTCCCAACGCCTATGTGCGATTCAAGCAACTGGATTACCAGGTGGTCAAGAACCCGCTGGAAGTGCGATTGACGTATGCTCCGTTCGTAGAGCCGGAAGAGCAGGAGATGCTGATGCAACTGTACATCGATTCCATCAAGACGTATATGGCATCACGCCCGGAACTGGTGTGGGTGCACTCTGAGTACGATGATATAGCCTCGCAGAGCAGTATTGTTCTCAAAGCCGATGAGGCTGCGCGTTTGGGCGTGACGCAAGCATCGCTGTCGCTCTATCTGGCATCAGTCACTCGCGGAGTGACTATTACCAACATCTATGAGCATGGCAGTTCTCATCCCACTCCGGTAGTGCTGCACTCAACCCTCAAATCCTCAAACAGTGAAGCGCAAATCCTCAACCTCCTCATCCCAACAGCCATAGGTACATGGGTGCCTCTGCGTCAGGTAGCAGATATCGTTCCGGCATGGCATCATGCGTCGATAGAGCACCGCAACGGTGTGCCTACAATCACTGTAGGTGCCGACTTGGTAGGAGCCACATCGCAGGTGGCTGCCGAGCGTACTGTAAGGCAGTGGCTGGACGGATTCCGTCAGCGCCATCCGTCGGATGCCATCGAAGTGAATTTCGGCGGACTGAGTGAAATCAACGGGATGATTGTTCCGCAGATCCTGTGGAGTGTGGTTGCAGCATTGCTGGTGATGTTCGTGTTGCTGCTCTATCACTTCGGCAAGATGCGTCTGGCTCTACTGGCACTGTCGTCGGCCGCATTGTGCCTGTTCGGCGCCATGCTCGGGTTGTGGCTGTTCAGGCTGGATATATCTATCACGGCTGTACTGGGTACTGTATCGCTGATAGGTATCATAGTGCGTAACGCCATCATGATGTACGAGTAC
>JAFXSS010000100.1 GCA_017525455.1 Paludibacteraceae bacterium | reverse complement strand
CTCTACGACCGATGACCAGTCGTTCTACGGCGGTCCGATTAGTTATGAGCCGTTGGCGACAAACCCTATTGTCAATGCGGGACACGAATCGTATGATAATGGAGCAGGCTATAGCGAACATATGGAGTATTCTGTAACGCGAGACATGCTGCTTGGCACGCGTGATCGTGGCGGTGACCCGGATGTTGGCGCTATCGAATCCAAGGCGTTGCCGCCAAATGGTTCGGTTTTGTATGTCACGCCTAACGGTTCCGGTCGTCGCGACGGCTCGTCGTGGAAGAATGCGATTCAAGGCAATGCTGTCTATTTGGTAGAAACCAAGTCGGATGGGACTGCTATTGATGGTCCTCCATTGGATGGTTCTGACATATTAGATGATATCAATGGCACAAAGCGTGTTATTTCAAAAGTTGGCGATGCCAGTACGTCAGGAAGTGCTGTTTTAACTACTGACTCTCGTTATTGTGGTGGATATGGTACTCTTGCCGGTTCTAGAACCGTCAATTCTACAACGACAAACCAAACTATAAATGTCACAAGGCAATATCGTAATGCTGAAGGCGAAAGTATCGGCATGGACGATACTTATGATGTTGAAAAAATTCCCGGTACGCCTGTAGAGGATTCAGATCCTGTTTCTATTTCAGTTGGAGGCTGGGACACTCGTTATCCATATGGTGAAATATCCGGTCAATCTCGAGCTTTCTTTCGCTCAAAAGGTAACTATTGTGCCATCAATGAGTCGGGACAAATATTAGACAAAGACGGTAATGTACTTACTAGTTCTGAAGCTAGTTTAGATAGAAGTACAGTCATAAACGGAAAGACAACAAAAGGTGGTAAGATAATTAAAGGTATTTCGATAACAAACGACCGTACAGAAAAGTTTGTCAGCGGATTACAATGGGCGGTAGAGAAAGCGGCAGCAGATAATGTTGCTATTTATGAAGAAGCAATAGCAGGGAAATCAGAAGAAGAAATTGCAGAGATGGCTACACCTGACTATGTTCAAGTTTGGGTTGGCAATGGCACTTATACTGATTACAAAGGCTATGTAATGCGTGATAAAGTGGCTGTTTATGGCGGCTTCCCTGTAGACAAAACGGGGACACCCGGACTCTCCGAACGGCAAGCGTTGATGGCTGACCCGACCTCATCTGTTGATATTCCAAAATCTACTACTGCTTTAGAAAAAGAACTTTCTCCCGCAGATTACGAGACAATTTTGCAAATATCAGAAACTTCTCCTTTCAATGGAAGTCGCGATTTTAATGACGATGCCATCAAGTATGACGATGAGAATCTTATTAAGCAGACCAACACAAATACAATCGTCGAGGATGTTTACAATCGAACTGATGTTGTAACGATGAATTGGGTGCCGACTCCTGTGGTTAATGTTAATAAAACCTCATTAATTGTTAACAATACACTGACAGACGCAACTTTACAAATTACAGGATGGACCGAAGTAAACAAACCATCAGGAGAGAACTTAACGGCAGTAGTAAGTACTGAGAGTAATGGCGGATATTGGATAAGACCAGCTGATAGTCGTAATACAACAACTAGACAACCTTTAAGAGGTTATAAACTATATCAGATTATAGCTTCTGGAACAGATGGTTTTGTCCCCGGAATTTATCAATTAAAGGCTACTCTAAGAACCAATGACAAACCTTCCAATGGATTTGCTAAAAACCCGGGTTCTTATCTTTATGCGAAAGTTGGAGCTACAGTTTATGAGATACTTGTTACTAATAATTCAGGTTACTCTGAAATTACATTACCTGACAATATTATAGTGGGCGAAGGTGATGACTTGGAGATAGGTGTCTATGTGGAAAATAGAACTCAACCCGACCCAAGAGATGATACGAAAGACGTTACCTTATCATTACACGCGAAAAACTTCAAATTGTTTTATCTAGGCGATGGGTCGGAAGGAGAATGGGTAGAAGGCGCAACAACACCAGGAACTCCGGTTAAAGATGATGAGCAATCCGGAGTCGAGACATTTGGACCGACCACAACAACTTACCCTATTTACGATAGCAATCCATCACTTCGTAAGCGTGTGCTTTATATGCCGGATGTAACGATGCCGAATTGGAGCCCTGGACGTTTAGGAGCAACGTCTAATGATGTTACAAATAATGTTTCGAATGACGGCAATGAGTTGGTTGCTCATACTTACAGGGAAACAGGGCACATGGCATATGATCCGTCGAAATCTGCTCCAATTGCAGACGAAAGTGGAAATCTCTTGCACTATACTAATGTCCATTGGGATGGCTTTAGTATCCGGCATGGCTTTATCCATAATTATGGTATGTGTCATGGAGGCGGTGCAGGTGTAATTATGTATGATGGAGCCACGTTAGAGAATTGTGTTATTTACGACAATTTTAATTATGGAGATCGCCGCGCTAAAGGAGGTGGAGTTTTTTGCGATGGAAAAGATGCTGTAATCAACAACTGCTTTATTTTACAAAACAAGGTATTTGGGACATCAGTTAAAAAGCAAACTTATGGAGGTGCGATGTTTATGTATGAAGGCACGTGCTTCAACACCATTGTTGGTAATAATGTATCTAATGGTAAAGGCGGTGGCGTAGGATTGTGTATTGGAAGGTTCTATAACAACACTGTGGCATACAACACATGTTACATAAGTGATGAAACAAACGGTGGCGGTATGTCTTTTGCAACGCAGAACACCACTCCAAACTTGTTTATGGCTAATACTATTTTCTTTGGTAACAATGGATTAGCATTGGAAGGAACTGGTAATGTAGACCCCTTTATTAATTGTTATATTCAATCCCGGTCGACGATAGATGTTGACGGTAATTTCGGAACGGCTATTTATGGAAATGATGCCACTCATTTTGGACTTAACAATCAAATCTACAATGGAGAGGATCCTGACGAGGATAATACTCCATTTGTTGCTGATATAGACGGAGGTACATATACAGGTAATGCTGCGACAACAAACAATTTTGCATTGTATTCAAATAACCAGTATTGTATCAACAAAGGAACAACAGATTTCGAAGGTGCAGTAGAGACGGTACTGGCGAAGAGGGATTATAGCGGCAAGGAATGGGATGAACTCACCCCGGCACAACAAACAGCAGTCCATAATAGCAATCTTTACAAGAATGTAGAGGGTGTAACCCTCCCCGAGACGGATGTGGCCTATGCGGACCGTGTGCAGGACTGCCAGATTGATATGGGTGCATATGAGTATGACGGTACACGTGACATCAAGCCCAGGCTGTTCCCTGACACTAAGCAGGCAATATTCTATACAACCAAGACCGGTCAGAACAAAGCGACAGCAGAGAATCCAGCCAACGCTGCTTGTTACCTGAAGTTCCAGAAAGTGCTGGATGCGGCAGGACGTTGGCGCTATGCGTCGTATTTCTATGCCAACACCGATGACTCCCAGAAGGGAGATGTCGATTACCACTACAACTGGACCAACTACGGCATAGATGAACTGACCGAGGAAATCAATGAGGCCGGAATAACTGAATCTGCTGCAGTTACAGCGGAACTCGGAAGACTGAAAGACTACGAAGTAATCATCCGGCTGGAGGGTATTGAGGACAACGAAACAAAATCTCAGTTTGCCTATATTCCAACGCGTAGCGCCAATACGGGTGCGGAGGACCTGAACGACTTGGAGATGTCTCTGATAGTGCCGCACGGCGTTCGCATAGAAGGCGGTTATGATGCTGATTTTGAGCTCGGTCAAGACCGAGACGTCCTCGGCCGACCTACCATCTTCAGTGGAGAGGTGGAAAACAAAGAGCAAGGTACCGTCGGTAATGTGTATCACGTGGTTACTTTCACCAACGACTTGTTCGACGTGAAGGAGAAACTCTACCAACTGGATTCCGAACACCAAGTGTATGACCAGTTGGAGTTCTTGTCGGATACGACATTAGTTGGCCCTACAGCCATCATTTCCCGAACAGTGGATAAGATGCTTTGGGAGAATTATACGGATGATGACTGGGCGAAGTGGAAAGAAAAATATGATGCCATAACCAAGGACTACAAGGATATGACCGCAAAAGAGTTGGCTGCAGCAAAGGAGGTGATATTCGATGATTTATCCGAGAAGGAACTAAAAGCTCTTGACAGGAGTATCATTGAGAACAACCGTGCGGTGCTGGATGGCATCTTTATACAGGACGGTAATGCAAACGGCTCCAACACGGAGCATCAGATAGGTGGCGGAGCTGTGGTTACCGACTATGCCCATATTCGTAACTGTGTGGTAAGAGACAATGTTGCCACCCACAATGGCGGCGGACTGTATCTTATGCCGAGGGCGCTTGTCAGCGGTAGTATTATCAAAGACAACAATGGCGAACACGGTGGTGGTATATATGTGGAAGAACCGGACGAAGTAAACAGCGAGACCTACGCACGCGTTATCACCTCTACGTTGGTTGGAAACGTGGCTCTGGAGAACGGCGGCGGACTCTGGTATCAGAGTAACCTGCGTGCCAACTCTTGTGCATTCTGGCAGAACTCTGCCAGTGAGAATGGCAACGTGTCCGGCTCGGCCAGCAACTCTGCCGTGCAAATCGAGGAAAACTACCCGCTCAACTATTGCGGCGTAGGCTCTTACCGCTGGGCCGGTGTGAACAATATCGAGATACCTACCGAGGCCTCTGAGGGTGCTCGTTGGGACCCCACCGATTGGCATGAGGTGTGGGAATCCAGAAAAGCTACCGGTGGGTCTGAAACCGTTGCGGGAGATCTCTACTATTATCCTATCACCACGTCTTCTATTCTCGGTCGTTCGGGTATGACCTACAAGGCGTACAGAGACATGCGCGCACTCTATCGACGCTGGAGCTGCAAGATATCGCCGGTCTAAACCGTATGGCTCAAGAGTTGGACGGAGAAGGCAACAACTATAAGATTACGTACATCGGTCCCCACGAGGTGGATTTGGAGGAAAAGGACAATCAGTTCATCGAGATGGGAGCTCGTGTGCTGAACGGTACCTTCGAACTGAAGATGGTGTACCAGCACGTGATGACACGACTATACGTTACTACTACCGAGCAACTGCCGACTGACCAAGCCCTTACCCTGCAGAATAATACGCTTACAGCACAATATTACAGCGACTATGGAGAAACATATCCTGCGACGGAGCCCACGAGTTCAGACCCCGGATATGAGGCTTTCATGACGAAGAAGAATGCTTCAGAGAAAAAGGTTGAGATGTATAAACAGTTGGGAAGTTGCGCTCTTAACCCGTTCCACCGACTTGGCGATGCCCTTGAATACATCATCAACGTGCGTAAGAATACGACCACGATGTATGATGAGACAAGGTCTATTGCTGACTACTATAAAGATATCCGCTTTGAGGTGTTCCTGAGCGACGGTACGTTCTACCCCTTCCGTGATGCGCATGGCAAGCAGGGCGAGGCACGTGCCAATACGTTCGTTGTGCCGGAAGAAGTGTCTATCATTGGTGGTGTGGATTTCGATGGGCATCCCTATTGCCAGGAAACAAGCGGGACTATGACTGTAGCGGGACTGGAACTGATGCCGGCTACAACCTCTGACATACGCTCTACCCGAGAACATATGGACCGCAACGGTAACCACGTGGAAGAACCTTGGGAGATGAGAAAACAAACGATTCTTAGTGGTAATGCCGTCAACGTGTCGTCCGGAACGAACGTCTATCACGTGATTACCTGCCTTGCCGACCGTGAACAGGTGGGCGAGTTGCCAACCCGTTCTCCGAAGAATGGAACCACTCCTCTTGATCCGGTGCTTCCTCTTGAGAAAGCAACTTCTACAGGTGCTCGACTTAGAAGCATCGAAGCAGAGAGTTCGGAGAGTAGGGACAAACGTGCCATCATCCTGGATGGTTTAACGATAACAGGCGGGTATGCCAATAAGATTGAGGAAAACGATAATATCGATAATTTCCAAACACTTACTTACTTCCGTGGCGGAGGTATCTTTATTGACGGTAACTGGGACAATACGTTCAACACAAGTACAGACCTGCCGGAAGTACTCTCTGTTGCGCGTCGAGACATTGTGATGATTACCGCTGACTGCCTCTTCCAAGACAATCTGGCAGGTAATGGTGGTGGAGTGTATACCAACGGTACATTCTATTCTTTCAGCTGTCACTACACCAAGAACACCGCCATGGGACCGGAAACGGACATTGACCGACGATATATCCCATGGTCTGCCGGTGACGCTATTGCCAACAACTACAATGTCCACCTTTGGAACTGTCTGTTCGACAACAACGAGTCAAAACACTCGAAGTATGATATTATTGACGGCGATGCCGTGATGAGACGAGAGGGTGATAAAGATATCAAGAATCCTATTTACGGTGCTGAGGCTCGTCATGGCTACGCCGGAGTGGTTTCCTGCTCAGAAACGGGCCTTGTCCGTATGTCCAATTGCCACGTGGTGCGCAACAAAGCAGTAGCATTCCCTGCTATCTACAACTTCATCGACAATAACCTTCGTGCATATGCTAGTACCCTTGCGGACCAAGCGGCTGATAAAATAGCAGAGATTGACCAGTTGAATGATGATATTGCCGCGATGGATGAAAGCGCGGCAAAAGAAGCTAAAATCGCGGAGAGAGACGCGGCTGAAGAGGATTTGGAGGATCATATCTACACAGATGAAGGTAAGGACCGTGGCTATTATGGAGCCGGTCACCACTTTGCAGTCAATACGATTTTATGGGGAAACGTAGCCACAGGTTCCACTATTGCGCTAAGTACTCCTATCGAGGATAGGTATTATGACGGTATTTACGGTGATGGATGGGAAGAGACACAGGATTACCGACAACCAAACCATGTGGCGAACTTTGCTCCTCATCTTGATATTGCCACGCTCACGTTCTGTGCTTATCAGGAAGAAACAGGACGTCCGGGAACCGTTTGGGAGTCTAACCAAAACAATGCGCGTCAGGCGGATATCAAGAATGACTATGACCCGGTAACAGGAGAGATGACTCGTGACGGCTTGACACGACTCTACGCCGGTGACTTCATGAGCACGCTGGACGAATACTTTGGCTACTATCCCGGCACTCCTGATGGTGACGCTTATCCATACGGACACCCCGAGACTCCCTTCTGCAAGAAAGTGGATGGTAAGTATGTGCCCAGTGCTTTGACGGATGTTGAAAACTTGATTTGGCTGAACACCCATTTAGAGAACGAAGCAGAGAGAGAAGTGAAAGTGTATGGAACAGGTGGTTATTTGGACCAACATGGCCATCCTTATACAAAAGAGGATATTACTTCAGCTGCTATTACGGCTGCAGTAACAGATGGAACATATACCCAAGAGGAAGCAGCAAGTCTCACTGATGACCAGAAAGATGTACTGTTCCTTACTTATGTGATGGGACTCCTTAATGCAGTGCCATACAACTACAACCTCACTCTTTCTAAGGATAACAATGCAACCGGTGGCCCGTATTTCGTTCAACCGTCTATCACGGCCGGAGCAGAAGGATATATGGAAACTGCCGACTGGTTGGTTGGTCGATTGAACAACATCATCGACACTGGCTGGGGATTCCTCAAGCAAAATGTCAAACAGCAAAGTGAGGAGTCCGGTATCTTCGACACCAAGCTTCTCGAGATTGCCCAATCATATAATTCGGAAACAGAAGAGTTTACTTCTGTCCAAGATGATGAGGGTAACGATATCCTTATCCCCTCGGGGTACAAACTGGTTATCAATAATTATTCAGAAAATGTCGGAGACGCTGACTATGGAAAGCCTTGGATGTACTACGAGCGATTCTATCTGGATACGACATCGGTGGGGCCACCTGTTGTTACAACCGGTGAAGTGGATTATACCAGACTAGGAAAGGTGTATCTGCTAATACCAATTGGGACAGAGTTGGAGACAACTACCATAGAAGGTAAAGTAAGACCCGTATTCGAGTCGGAATGGTTAGGTCGGTACAAGGGCGAAGATGACAATAAGCATAGTTGGCGCAAGCGAGTGCCCAGTACTACTACGTTAGCCAATGACCCCTATTCCGAATTGTGTCAGTACACTCAGCTATATGGTACCGGTTTCTATAACCTGCACGCCAAAAATATCCATCTACGCTTTGAGCAATACGGATACCCCAATCTTCTGCCGATTGGTGATGATATCTATATGGAGTACGTGCATGACGGTGAAGGTGCTGCCACCAATATGCGCCGTATCTCTACGCACCCGAAGATGGGTGTGCAGGATGTGTTCATCGATATGGGCATCTATGAGTACCAATACGTTCAACTTGTCACCTCCGGCAAGGAAACGGATGTGATTTGGGTGGCGGAAGAGGAAGACGAAACGTATCGTCCGTGTGACGGTTCTACTTGGCAAAAAGCCACCAGTGACCTGCAGGGTGCAATTGAAACACTTCTGCTATCGCGTAATGACCACGATAAGGTAATCAAGATTCGAGGCGGATTGTATAGTCCTACCCGAATTACGCAGAACAACGAGAAAGCATTCTTTATCTCGGTTCCCTCCAAGAATGACGGTGTTACGCTGCCAAAAGAGTTGGATGCAGACGTTACCCATATGGTGAAGAGTCTTACCATTCGTGGAGGATATACCAACACCTTGCTTGACAATGTCAGCGATGGCGAGTTGTCAAGAGATCCCGAAAACCCGAGCAATAAGGTCACATTCGAAATGGTAAATCTCGGCAACAAAGACGAGCAGTTGGAACATCTGTTTGTGATAGAAGATGCGGAACAGAAGGGTACGTATGTGAATTACCTTACCAATGACAACAAGGACTACAAAAACTACGTAATCCCCATTGTTTTGGATGGTATTACTTTCTACAATCCTCATAGTCATGGTAATGGAGCTGCGCTTTACTATAAAGAACAGTTTAAGACGGCAGAGGATGGCGAATCATCTACAACCGACTTGCTTGAGCCAAAATCCTATACTATAAGTGAGACGCGCCATGACCTGCCGAAACTCATAGTCAAGAATTGTACATTTGTCGGTAACGGAGCGAACAAAGATGTTTCAGCTGTCAAGATAGAGAAGGGTGGTGGACATACCCTGTTTGTCAACTGTGTATTCCATAGTAACCAGGGAACACCACTTGATGCAGTCAATACCAAAGTTATCAACTGTACATCCGCACTCAATGGTGGGCATATCATTCTTACTGATGAGCAAGAGGTGTATCCAAAGCCGGAAAAATGGAAAGAAGGAGACCCGATTCCGAGTGCAAATTATCCTTCCGGCATCTACAACTCTATCATTTGGCGAGACGATCAGGTGAACGATGAGAGGATACCATTGACAAGACAAGAGTTCAATGGAGAGTATGATGGTAGTGAAAAGATATACGATCCGAAAGCGGATATGCCGATGAAGTACAATGCCATTTCCTATAATGAGAACAATCCGACAAAAGATGAGCCGGATGCTGCCGACGATTTGTTCATCGATAATGTTACGGGTGTAATCGTTGACAACCACCTGCTCAGTAAGGAGAATGGTAGTGTACTATACGGACCTAACTTCGTAGAACCCGATAATGTGAGTATCCTGGAGCGCAACTTCCATCTGAACCCGAGCGCCCGGATTTTGAACCAAGGTGATGTGGCTACCTATCTGGCTTTGGTTCCGTACTATCCGGAGCAGCGAACGCAATTGGAGAAAATCACTGTCAAAGATATCGAGGACAGGAGTAAAGATGAAATATCTTATTTCCATTCTGTCCAGCGCCATGATGTTCCGGAACAGGTGACATACAAGGTGGGGGATGTGGATAACTATGTCACCTACAATCCGATGACGCTGCAAGAAGCAAACCTCAGGGGAACGCAGACTTCAACAGGTTTTGATGCGTTGCTGACGGATGCTACACACTATCCGTTTACCTGGGGTATAGAAGGTGTGGACGAGAAGCTTCCTTCGGAGCTTGTTTCAACCAGAGAAAATAATCGATTCACTGCTTTCGATTTCACGGAACGTGAGTCGGCCTTCAAGGCTCGTCTGTATGGCTCCGGATTGGAGCGAGGAGCGTACGAGTGTACTGCTACGATTCAACGCGTGGTCTATGTGGCCGATGGTGTAGAAGGCGAAGAAGATGGAACTTCCTGGTCTGATGCCTACGATATTGACGACCTTCAGAAGGCTGTGGACGTGGCATCTATCTATTCGTTGACATCAACTACACCTTCGCGTGCATATGTCTTCGTCAAGGAGTCGGAGTTTGAAAACAATGCGCTCAAGGTGCGAGATGGTGTATCCGTATTCGGCAGCATCAGTACTTCTCTCCTTGCCGAGGTTGTCAAGGTCGGGAACGAACATACCGATAGAGAAATCGAAATATTTATTAACCGCGTACGCGCCAACAGAGGCGGTATCGCGGCGAAGACGACAACTCCGAACATCATCAAAGGACTTGTTTCAGACAATAGTGTAACGTTCACTAATGGTTTCTTGCTGGATGGATTCCGTATAGAGGGAGCTGACAAAACCATAGATATGACCAAGACTAATACGGTCATCCGAAACTCTGTCATTACCGACAATGAGATAGCGAAGGATGGAGATCCCGTAGTAAATGTGGGTAATGGTTTGCTTTACAACACCCTTATCTATGGTAATACGCCGGGTTCTGGAGCTTCGATGGTCAACGTGGGAGCAAACGGCTATGTACTGAATACTTCCATTGTCGGCACATCCACTGTCAGCGTAGATGACGGCGTAACGAAAGCTGCTCACGTGAAGAATACCATTGAGGCTACGGCAAATGACAATATGTTCGCCCAGTACATGCGTCCGGTTGGAGGTAGAGAACCGCGTCCGTTGTATCTCACAAACCACGAACCATATTGGTATCAATTGCATGAAGAGAGCAATCAGATAGATGCAGGAACGGTGCAGTCTGAGTCCGATGTTATGAGTATGTTGCCAGAGGGGCTGCGGTCATACGTAGATTTTACACTCGATCGTGATGTGCTCGGCAACCCGCGTATGATAAACAGTTCGGTGGATAACGGCTGTTTCGAGACGTGGAGAGTATCATCAAACAGATATGCCACAAACGAGACTGACAAAGACGCTCGTCCTGATCCGGGTGAGGTGGTATTGGATCCTACTGCGGATGGGTATGATGCCGATGCAGCAGCAGCATATTATGCAGGTTCAGACTACGTTGCCTATTCGAATAGTTATAAATCCAACTACGGCGGTCACCGCTATCCGCATCCTGGAAGTGTTGTCTATGTGATGGATGGAGGAGCGCTGAGTGTTAATAAAGATAATTTCACCGGCAGTAATGCGATACGACCGGGATATGTCTTGGTTAAGAAGGGTGGCTCCATCTACGGACAAGGCAACAATCTGCAGTTCCAGTATGTAGCAGCAGAGAAGGTATATAGTGACCAACAATATGATATGGTCAGTCTGCCATTTATATACAATCCGGCAGACGCTATCGAAGTGCAGAGTCATAATGCTGAAACCGATGAACTGCCTTTCACTTGGGCTCCGGCATTCACCAAATATACGTATGACGCAACCAAGCGTGCCGAACACAATTATCAGTTCAAGGAGAATGATTCAGAAGCGTGGAAAGAAATGGCTGATGGTATTGTTCCTGCCTCAGACGGATGGTTGCTTAAGTTCAATTCGCCGATAGATGATACGCCTAAAACCATTCGTTTCACCGGTTGGGTCACAGACGCACAGTTGGGTAGCGGACAATATGCTTATTCTGAGGGCGGAAATAGTAAGATTGTGAATCTTACTCAATACGATAATCGTGTTGGTGGAACAGGCACAACTCTTAACTTTACACGACAAGAAGATATGGGTTGGAACCTCAAGGGTATTCCGTATTTGATTACTAACTACCCAACTTATCCTGTTACGTCTGAAGTTTACAACATGCAGATTCCGCGTGTATTCTACAAGATGGGCGGTGACGGTGAGTATGTGAAGAAGTCGGAAGCCATTTATACTGCCGAATCATGGGAATCTCCTGCGGCGATTTCTTTCGGAGAGGGTTTCTTTACACAGACTGCGGTAATCAGTAAAGTCGAAGACCTCGTCTTCCGAGCAATAGACGCACCAGTCGGCGCATTGGCTGCGGCTCCGGCACGTCCAATTGTCCTTATGCGTGACCAGGATGGCGAAGGCGATATTATTCGTGTGAAACCCGACGAACAGGCTCCTGAGAACTTCAGTTTCTCGCTTGGACGCGATGGCATCAAATGGATGATGAGTGATGCTCCATATCTGTATCTGCTCAGTTCGTCCAACTCGCGATTGTCGTTGCTGGGTGCTGCACCTGTCGGAGTGGATATCCCGTTGGGCGTAAGTGTGCCGAAAGATGCTCGTTACGAGGACCAGCCTCACTACTTCATCTTCTCGTTGCCGGAGCCCGAGGCATTTGAGGATTATAGTCATGTATGGCTCATTGACCGTACGTTCAACCATATCACCAACCTTATGGAAGGTAACTACACGACAACTATTGATGCCGGAACGGACAACTCGCGCTTCATTCTCCGCATCGGCGGGTTCCCGTACGAGAACATGTACGGCCATCGCGAGTATATCGTCTATTCCTGGCATCGC
This sequence comes from Paludibacteraceae bacterium, assembly GCA_017525455.1. GTDB lineage: Bacteria > Bacteroidota > Bacteroidia > Bacteroidales > Paludibacteraceae > Colicola. The sequence goes on along the minus strand of JAFXSS010000100.1, from coordinate 2,076 downwards.
GACCTCCATATCCGCGGACTCGTCGAGGGTGATATCATCCAGGTATTCTCGCTTAGTGGACAGATGGTGCTCAACACCACTGCTCGCGATCCCGAGTTCACCGCCCAACTCCCCCAGGCCGGCGGCATCTACATCGTCCGCGTCAATGACTTCTCAACCAAAGTCCGCAACCTCTAGCGGACTTTGGTTACCCCCCTTACCTTGAACCCTTGCACGCGAAGCGATCGTTCGAAGCGTCAGCGCAGATAAGCACAGCGTAGCAGATCGTTCGAAGCGTCAGCGCAGATAAGAACCCTTGCCCGGCTTTGCCGATCGTATGTGAAGAAGCCACTCGGCTTGTGGCTTCGAGTTTGAGCGCTGCGTGAGCAGATTAAGCGAAAGCATAGAAATCATTCGCCGAATAAAGAATTGTCCAATCGTCAATAACTCTTGAACCCTTAACCTTTAACCCTTAACCTTTAACCCTTAACCCTTAACCCTTAACCTTCCCCCTTCCTATAGTATTATACTACGTATAATACCACCGCGTGAACTCCCAAATCACTTTTATCGGGACCTGATGAAGGGAGAGGCGTACTGTCTTCTGTCCCTCCCGGCACTTTCTTCGATATGACATGGGATCGCATAAACGACTTTAGCATATTCTCACCAACTTTCATCTGACCCAAAGACTATGATTGGCATGATTTTTGTAGCCTAAAAAGTAAAGGTTTTAAAGATATGGAAGCTACTCAATTAAATCCGGTTCAACTGCAGTTGCTGCAAATGTTTGCTCCTCTTCGTACGGAAGAGGGGTTGAGAGATTTGCAGACCGTTTTGACTGATTACTACGTTCAAAAAGTTAGCAAACATGCTACTGAGATTTGGAATAAGATGAATCTCGACCAGCATAAGTTGGAGGAATTGTGTAGTATTCACGAAAGACTTCCTTACAAATGAAAGTTGTTCTTGACACGAATTGTGTATTGCAAATAGTATTCCCACAATCTTACCATAAGGAGGTTTGGGAGGCCTTGGTTGCACAAAAATATACCATTTGCATAACCAATGAGATTCTGTTGGAGTACCGTGAGATTTTAGAACGTCGTACTGGTAGTGCGCTCTTTGCAGAAGAAGTTATTGAGGCTATCTTGTCTATGCCTAATACCGAACGCGTGTCTCCTTCTTTTCATTTTAACCTCATCACTACTGATCCGGATGACAATAAGTTTGTAGATTGTGCAATAACTGCAGGTGCCACTTATATTGTCAGCAACGACCGCCATTTTGATGAACTCAAAAACTACGACTTCCCCAAAGTGGATGTCCGCAACCTGACCCAATTCCTTGAGATAGTTCGGACGTTGTGAACGGAGAGACGAGAGTATAGGTATTAAAGCTATGGATGGTTACGGAGTCGGACCCCTGTCACCATTATTCCCAAACCTGTAACTCGGAGCGTCCTCCGCCTAGAATGGTTTTAACCCGTAAACGGTAACCCGTAAACTGTAAACGGTAAACTGTAATCTGTAAACCTTAACCCTTAACCCTTAACCCTTAACCTTTACCCTTTAACCTTTAACCTTTAACCTTTAACCTTTAACCTTTAACCTTTAACCTTTACCCTCCCTCCCCCTCCTGCCAACAGACACTTTGTATGCCCTCAAACTGCACAATTCGTCCCCAAAACTCATAAAAACACCCCCTTTTGCCCAAAAAATTTCTTTTTTTCTTGCGCAATTCAGGAAAAAGCAGTACCTTTGCAGCCGGAAAGTTAGAAAAAGTGTATCAACTATACACAAAACCGAACTCTCTAGTGTAAAACATGACAATTAATAGAGACATATTCAGCCAATTTAGGGCTTGGAAAGATGCCCCCGACAGAAAACCCTTGTTGATACAGGGTGCGCGACAGAATGGAAAAACGGAACTGTGACAAGGGACAGACCCCTGTCACACTTTTCTTCTTGAACAGGCACTTTGTATGCCCTCAAACTGCGCAATTCGTCCCCAAAACTCATAAAAACACCCCCTTTTGCCCAAAAAATTTCTTTTTTTCTTGCGCAATTCAGGAAAAAGCAGTACCTTTGCAGCCGG
>JAFXSS010000099.1 GCA_017525455.1 Paludibacteraceae bacterium | reverse complement strand
CCGTCCGGACGATCTGCCGGACATAGATGTGCTGATCGTGACGCACGAGCATTGGGATCATATGGATTATGCTACGCTTCGCGACCTGCGTGAGCGTGTGCATACGGTGGTTTGTCCGCTGGGTATAGCCGATTATCTGCGGTACTGGGGTTATGCGCCCGAGCAGATCGTTGAGATGGATTGGTACGAGAGTGTGTTGTGTGACGGGGGTGTACGGGTTACCTGTCTGCCTTCGCGTCACTTCAGCAACCGGCTGTTAGGCAAGCGCGATCAGACGCTGTGGGCGTCGTTTATGGTCGAGTCGGGCGGCCGGAAGGTGTATGTAGGCGGTGATGGCGGTTACGACGGGCGTTTTCGTGCTATCCGCGAGCAGTTCGGGCAGGTTGACCTGGCGTTTTTGGAGAACGGTCAGTACAACGCCAACTGGCGATATATCCATACTATGCCCGAGGACCTGGAGCGTGCCATGCTGGATTTGGATGCCCGTGAGGTGTTTACCGTCCATCATGACAAGTACGCTCTGTCCGTCCATCCGTGGCGTGAACCCGACAGCGTAGCGGCCGATATAGCCGCCCGACATGCTATCCGTCTGCTGGATGCCCCGATAGGTACCATTGTGCGCTTTGCGCAGACGAAATAGGCTGAATAGTTTGCTCTTTTCTTCGCTTATGTAGCGCTATATACACGCATGTTGGTGGACATTGAGCGCATGCCCGACGATCCGCTCGAAGCCAATGGTTTCGGCATCGTTTCTCAATGGGCAATAGATGCTCTCGGAGAAGATTTCCGGCAACAAGCCCTTGCATGGTATCGGCAGTATCATCACTTTGCTGCAGCCAAACTGAATGCCTTGGCCAGCCCGTTACTCATTGATTGTCATTCGTTTTCCTCTCATCCCACGCCGCTTTGTCCTTGCCCGCCGGATATAGATATCTGTATAGGTTGGAATGAAGATGATACCGCTCCTGCTCCTCCGCTTCTCGATAGGATTGTCGCTTATTTCATCGATTGTGGCTATTCTGTTGGTATCAACAGCCCCTTCTCCCACAGCAAAACGTTCCCCGAAGCAAAGGATTACCACACCCTCATGATTGAGATCAACAAACGTTGTTATATGGACGAGCAGACGCTCAATTGCTCCTCGAACTTTGCCCCTCTGCACGACCGGTTGCTACGGTTATATTCCGTCATTATGAATTATAATAGTGCACCTTCTTGCAGATAGTACTTTTCGAGCAAAGCGAGATAAGCATACGGCGAAGCAGATCGTTCGAGCAAAGCGAGATAAGAAATCCTAAATCCCCCATAACCCGTACCACCTCGAGCCATTGTCGGGGGAATATCGAGCCATCATCGGGATTAATTGCTTACACTCTTCGGAACTCGGCGAGGATGATAGCGGTGGCGATAGCCACGTTCAGGCTCTCGCAGGTAGGTACGTCAGGCGGGAAAGACGGGATACGCAGCGAGCAGGTGAGCAAGCGGCGCACTTCGGGCGAGAGACCGTTGCCCTCGTTGCCCATAACGATGACTCCGGAGCGTCGGTCGGGCAGCGCATGGGGCGAGTAGAGATCGGTACCGTCGAGCAGCGTGCCGTAAACAGGCAGCGACGGCGAGGCCGCACGGACAGACGACAGCCAGGCAGTCAGGTTGGTGTAATAGACACGCACACGAGCCAGCGAGCCCATAGTGGCCTGAACGACCTTGGGACTGAAGCAATCGGCCGTATTGCGAGAGCAGACGATATGGCGAATGCCAAACCAGTCGGCAGTACGGATGATAGTGCCGAGATTGCCGGGATCCTGCACCTCGTCGAGCGCCAGGTAGAGCGTGCCGGGTTGGGGTAGAGGACAAGCGCCGTAGTCGGGCTTGCGCAGCACAGCTAAACTGCCCTGTGGCGTGCGGAGTGATGAGATACGTTGGATATCGCGCAAAGGCGTATCAGCAGGCGTGAGCAGATGGACGACCTCGAACGCAGCGGACAACTCGCCGATGCATTTGTCGCCCTCGGCTACGAACAGAGAGAACTCGTCGCGATACTTCTTGAGATGGAGCTTCTGCAGTTGCTTGAACTCGTGTTGCGTCATAAAAAAAAAGATTTTCAGCACAAAGGTACGGAAAAATTTGCAAAATTGCAAATAATTTTGTAACTTTGTGCGCCGAATAATGCGAATAATGCAAAAGAGTGCACGCCGATATAGATTTTTGCCCATCGTACTTCTAGGAGTACTGCTGTGCTCATGCAACATGACGAAGTTCGTGCCGGAAGACAAACAACTGCTGTACAAAGTGCATATAGACGTGGACGGCACGAACCAGGTGCAAGGCACGAAACTGAAACATTATCTGCGTCAGACCCCGAACACGGAGGTGCTGGGGTTCTGGAAACTGCAACTGCACCTGTACAACACCGCTCCGCTGGATACGCTGACGCCGTACGATAAATGGGCGACACGCAATGCACGGAAAATAGGCGAGGCGCCGGTGGTATATGACAACAACCAGACCATACAGAGCATGGCGCAGATAACCAAAGCGATGCACAACGAAGGGTTCTTCCGCGCCACGGTGGACACATCGACCGTGACGAAAGACCGAAAAGTATGGCTGACGTACCACGTACAATCCGGGCCGGAATATACGATACGCAACTACACGATAGATCTGGATAACCCCGTGCTGCACGATGTGGCGTACAACACCCGCCGGCACATCATACGTTCCGGTATGCGTTACTCGACACAAGCGCTGGACGACGAGCGCGAACGGATAACCAAACGTATGCGTAACAGAGGATACTACTTCTTCGACAAAGAGTATCTGCACTACGAGGCCGACAGCACCTATAACCGCGAGATCGACCTGAGACTGCATCTGCACGAGTACATAACCGCCCAGCCGGACTCCGCAGCCGCCACCATATTCAGGCAGTACGCCATATCGCAGGTGGTGTTTCACCAAGACATGAATGAATTTGACGACGCGAGCGACACGGTGCAACATGTGGTGGAGAAAGACGGGTTCGTATTTATCCGCCGCGGCGTCAAACTGCTGCGCGAGAGCGTGCTGATGCGCTGCTGCGAGATCAAACCCGGCAGTCTGTACAGCGAGCGGCTCGTGACGAACACCTACGCCAACCTGAACGGCCTGGGACCGATACGGTACACCGACATACGGTTTGATATAGTGGCGGAGGACAGCCTGGCGTGCCACATCTACCTGTCGCGCAACAAAATGAACAGCGTGACCGCCGAACTCGAAGGTACATACTCCAGCGACGCCTGGGGTATAAACGGCAAAGTGTCGTATGCGAACAGGAACATCTTCCGGGGTGCCGAAGAGCTGAAAGTGAGCGGCAACGCACAGTACGAGTGGCGGCAGGACGGAGGACGGGCGATAGAGGTGAGAGGCGAGGTAGGACTGAGTTTCCCCACGCACTGGCAGACGAACCTGATGTACTCCTACCAGAACCGACCGGAGGAATATACGCGAAACATATTCAACGCCGGACTGTACTACAAACTGCACAAACCCTACAGCCGCTGGACACACAACTTCAACGTGCTGGATATAAGTTACATATACCTGCCGTACATATCCGAGCGGTTCCAGGAAGAGATACTGGCGCGCTCGTCGATACTCAAGTACAGTTATCAAGACCACCTGATAGTTGGCTGGAGTTATGCGGGCAGTTACTCCAACAAACGTCCGAACAACAGCGAACAGAGTTATGTGAACTTCGGTTACCTGGTAGAGACCGCCGGCAACGCGCTGTACGGACTATGCAAACTGATAGACCCCAACCCGGGCGATGACGGCATCTATCAGATAGTGAAAGTGCCGATCTCACAATACGCCCGTGCGGATGTGAACCTGTCGTACAACCAACTGCTGGCCACCAACCACCGGCTCGTGTTCCACGCCGGCTTGGGCGTAGCCGTACCGTATCTGAACTCCACATCCGTGCCGTTTGAGAAACGGTTCTTCTCCGGCGGCGCCAACAGCGTGCGCGGCTGGCAGGCACGCACCCTCGGACCGGGCGGATACAGAGGCAGCAACGGACTGTCGAGCTACGACCTGCAGGTAGGTGACATACGTCTGGATCTGAACATCGAGTATCGCTGGCGCGTGTGGAAAATAATCGAACTGGCGGCGTTCACCGATGCCGGTAACAACTGGACGATACATAACTACGAGGCTCAACCCAACGGCGTGTTCCTATGGAACAAGTTCTACACGCAGATAGCCTGGTCGTACGGTGTAGGACTGCGATTGGACTTCAATATTCTGCTGTTCCGTGTGGACTTTGGCGTCAAGCTGTATGACCCGAGCCGCATAGAAGGCAGCCTGGCAGGCACACAATGGCGCACGGTTCGTAACGGTTTGTGCTGGAAGGACGATATGACGTTCCATTTTGCTATCGGCTACCCCTTCTGACGCGTTCGGCAAACTTCGCTAACGGATGTCGCATAGCGACATAAAGCGCACAGTTGCCTCCGCGCTCCCCACCGCAAACAGCCTATGGCTTGATTTGCGTCGAAGACCCCACGCTTCGTGGATGGGTAAATTTGTAATTTGTACGGCTTTGCCGATCGTTCGAGCAAAGCGAGATAAGAAATCATAAATTTGAAATATTAAAAGCTCATGAAACGACTGATGATCATCACCCTGGTGCTGGCGGCTATGACAGGTTGCGGACATAAACAGACACAAAACGCACAAAACGCTCAGGCAACACAGACCGCACAGGCCGACGAACTGACCACCGGCGAGCAGATGCTGCAGATGCTTAATCAGCAGAGTCTGAGTCTGCTTGTATTTAACGACACGACCCTAACCACGCACGACAACCGAGGCATACACGACCTGCTGCAGTTGCTGGCCGAACAGCCCGAACGACTGAAAGGGGCTATAGTTGCCGACAAGCTCGTGGGCAAAGCCGCGGCGGCGATCATGGCAACAGGCGGAGTGGCAGAGGTGCATACGAACATCATCAGCACACCGGCACGCGAGCTACTGGAGAAAGAGGGTGTACGCGTGTTTGCCACCGAGGAAGTGCCGCAGATACTCAACTGCGACCGCTCGGGGATGTGTCCCATCGATACGCAGATAGCCGGCGTGGAGAGCATAGACGAGTGCGTAAAGATACTGCAACAACTGCCCGTACGACCGTAAACCGACAGGATAAACCTGATAAGAACAATAGACCCGATGAAGCATTCGAACTCCTTACTTCGCGTGATCCGTATCACCCTGGCTACCATGCTGTTCACGGCAGTCACGCTCCTGCTGCTGGGTGCAGGATGGCGATTGAACCTATGGCTGAGCTGGGTAGCCAAACTCCAGTTCCTGCCCGCCTTGATGGCTCTGAACGCCGGCGTGCTGGCCGGACTGATAGTGCTCACCCTGATATTCGGACGACTGTATTGCAGCGTGATTTGTCCGCTGGGCGTGATGCAGGACATCTTCGGCTGGCTGGGCAAGAAACAAAAGAAGAACCGCTACTCGTATTCGCCCGAGAAACGCTGGTTGCGCTACAGCGTGCTGGCGGTGTTTGCGGTATGTGTGATAGTAGGTTTTGCGCCCGTGACCACCCTGCTCGCACCATACTCTGCTTACGGCAGGATAGTCAACTCGTTGTTCCGTCCGCTATACGACCTGCTGGGTAACGCCCTGGCAGCCGTGGATGCACAACAGAACTGGTACGTGTTCAGCGAAGCCGAACTGTGGATGCGCAGCGTGACGACGTTCGTGGTAGCCCTGCTGACACTGGGCATACTCGCCGTGCTCGCTTGGCGCAACGGACGTACATACTGCAACACGATTTGTCCGGTCGGAACGATACTGAGTCTGTTTGCACGGTTCTCGCTGTTGCGCGTGCAACTCGACAAGTCGAAGTGCAAGAACTGCTCGCTATGCGAACGAAACTGCAAGGCTGCGGCTATCGATTACAAAGCCGGAACGGTGGACTATACGCGTTGCGTAGCTTGCGGCGACTGTCTGACACAATGCAAGCACGGGGCGTTGGGGTATAAGACCGCTTCGCTGACAGACCGCTTCGCTGACAGAAGACAGACCGCTGGTGCTGACAGAGAAAAGACTGCTGACGCTGTGGATACGGGGCGAAGGGCGATGCTGACGGGAGCGGTGGTCATGGCCGGTACGGCAGCCATGGCGCAAGCGAAGATCAAAGTGGACGGCGGGTTGGCTGCCATCGAGGACAAGCAGGCACCCGTGCGCCACACGCCGATAGTACCGCCGGGAGCGTTGTCGGCAAGGCATATGCAGAAACATTGCACAGCATGTCAACTGTGCGTGAGTGCATGTAAGAACAACGTGCTTCGCCCGTCAACAGACCTGATGCGACTGATGCAACCGGAGATGTCGTTCGAGCGTGGCTACTGCCGACCGGAGTGTACTGATTGCTCGCAGGTGTGCCCGACAGGCGCCATACAACCCATAACCGTAGAGCAGAAAACAGGCATACATGTCGGTCATGCCGTATGGATAGCCGACAACTGCGTGCCGGTAAGCAAAGGTGACCAATGTGGAGCATGCGCACGGCATTGCCCGACACTCGCCATACAGATGGTGAATTACACGACAGCCGACGGTAGGACAGTACAGGTGCCCGCCATCGACAACGAACGTTGCATAGGCTGCGGCAAGTGCGAACACCTGTGTCCGTCACGGCCGCTGAGCGCCATATATGTGGAAGGAAACGTGGTGCAACATGTGGGGTAGGATTTTGGAAATTAATAGTTAAAAATTCTTTTCTCAGACGAGGGAATTTTGAATTTAAGATTTCAAATTTTATTTGAAAGATTATGAACAGACGAGAGTTTATCAAACATAGTTCAGCCGCTGTGGCAGGGACATCGTTGCTACTCACGGCGTGCGGCAAGCAGTCAGCGGTCAGCGGTCAGCAGTCGGCAGTCGGCGATGAGCCGTCAGCAGGTAAGATGACGTACCGTACGAACCCTAACACGGGCGACAAAGTGTCGCTACTGGGTTTCGGCATGATGCGTCTGCCGGTAGAAGCCGGCGGCACGGAACGCGAGCATCCCGATTCGCCCATCGACCAGACGGCGGTGAACGAGATGGTGGATTATGCGCTGGCGCACGGTGTGAACTTCTTCGACACATCGCCCGCGTACTGCCAGGGCAACTCCGAGAAAGTGACGGGCATAGCCCTGAGTCGGCACCCCAGGAGCAATTATTATATATCCACCAAACTGTCGAATTTCAGTCCTGACAGCTGGAAAAGAGAGGAGTCGCAGGCGATGTTCGAGCGTTCGCTACGCTACCTGCAGACCGATTATGTCGATTATCTGCTGCTGCACAGCATAGGCGGCGGACGTGATGCGCTGGCTACGTTCAACGGCCGGTACATCGACAACGGAATACTCGACTGGCTCGTGGAGCAGAAGCAGAAAGGACGTATACGTAACCTGGGATTCTCGTACCACGGCGATGTGCGGATATTCGACATGCTACTGCGCTGGCACGACGAGGGTAAGTATCATTGGGATTTTGTGCTGATCGAACTGAACTACGTGGATTGGAACTATGCCAACGAGATCAACCCTCGTAACACCGACGCGTCGTACCTATACGGCGAACTGCACAAACGCGGTATACCTGCTAATGTGATGGAACCCTTGCTGGGCGGACGACTGGCCAAACAACCTACGCCCATCCTGCACGAGATGAAAAAGATGGACATCAACGCAACACCGGCCGAGTGGGCGTTCCGGTTTGCAGGTACCCCCGAAGGCATACTAACCGTGCTGAGCGGTATGACGTACATCGAGCACCTGCAGGAGAACTGCCGGACATACTCGCCCCTGCGGCCTGTAACGCCCGACGAGAATGCTATGCTCATGCGACTGGCTGAGCAGATAGTAGGCATGAAAGCTGTGCCGTGCACAGCATGTAACTACTGTATGCCGTGCCCGTACGGACTTAATATCCCTATCATCTTCAGTTATTACAACAATTGTCTGGCTGAAGAGCTGATGCCCATAGCCGACGGTAGCGAGGATCGTGAGTTCCGTAAGGCACGCCGGCGCTGGTTGCTGGGCTACGACAGAGCCGTCGAACCCGCACGACAGGCTGACCACTGCATAGGTTGTAACCATTGTATACCGCATTGTCCGCAACGCATAGATATACCTGCCGAGATGCAGCGGATTGACAGTTTTGTGGAGCAACTCAAGCAAGGGTGATGTTTAGATTTAGGATTTCAATTTTAGGATTTAACAATTAAAAACGAACAATATGATTGGCACATGGGAAATTATCTTAATCGTACTGGTAATTTTGCTTATCTTCGGCGGAAAGAAGATTCCTGAACTGATGAAAGGCTTGGGTAAAGGCGTCAAGTCGTTTAAGGACGGCGTGAACGGCAAGGATGACGAAAGTCAGGAGGAGAAAGTAGAAAAGTCGGGTGCGCCCGACAGCGCAATCAATTCAGTAGAAAGTCGAGAGTCAAAAGCCGAGAGTGAAGCAGCCGAATAACGACAGCGGATTGAGTTTCTGGGATCACCTGGACGAACTGCGCGGCGTACTGATCCGTTCGTTGTGTGCGTGGCTGATGGCGAGTCTGGCGGCGTTCTGCTGCAAGGATTGGCTGTTCGCCCTACTGATGCGCCCGCTGGGCGATGGACAAACGCTGATCAACATCGACGTGACAGCACAGTTCGTTACACACATACAGGTCAGCCTGTGTGTGGGGCTGGTGGTAGCGTTGCCGCTGATCGTGTGGTGGTTGTACGGGTTTGTGGCACCGGCCTTGTATGCGAACGAACGGCGATACTCGGTTACGTTCATGCTGGCGTCTGTACTGCTGTTCGCGGCAGGTGTGGCGATGAACTACTTGGTGATCTTTCCGTTCTCGTTTCGATTCCTGAGTATGTACCAGGTCAGCCCGCTGGTGACTAACCAGATCAGTCTGAGTTCGTACGTGTCGCTTCTACTGGTGCTATCGGTGCTGATGGGACTGCTGTTTGAGGTGCCGGTAGTGACCTGGTTGCTGTCCAGATTGGGTATCCTGCGCCGCGAACATCTGAAGAAATACCGACGGCACGTGTTGGTAGGCCTACTGATCCTGGCGGCCGTCATAACTCCAACGGGCGATCCGTTCACCCTGCTGCTGGTAACCCTGCCGGTGTACCTGCTGTATGAATTGAGTATATTGATAATCAGATAGAAGTCAGAAAATCGTAACTATGAAAACGAATGCACATTTATCCGACCAGGTTACTGAACGTGAGCGTAACCATCAACTCCTTGCTCTGGAGGCAGCCGGCGAGGGCATCGTGCTGCTGCGTAACAACGGCGTACTGCCTCTGTCGCCGTGCCCGGTAGCTCTGTATGGCGCAGGAGCGCGATACACCGTCAAGGGTGGCAGCGGCAGCGGCGAAGTGAATGTGCGGCAGACGATCACCGTCGAGCAAGGCTTGCAGCACGCGGGGTTCGCTATAGTGAGTAACGACTGGCTGCTGCGTTACGACAGGCTATGGAAAGCGGGTAAAGAGGATTTTCTGAAACGCATGCGCCGCAAGTTGTGGTGGCCTTCGGCGAAAGTGATGGGCAGCATCATGTCGCAGGAATATATCTACCCAGCGGGCGACCGGCTTACCGATGCCGAGGCTATCGGTTGCGGAGCGGATACATGCATCTATGTGCTCTCACGCCAGTCGGGCGAGGGGCATGATATGACGGATACCGAGGGGAGTTTTCGTCTATGCGACACAGAACGGCACAACATACGTCTGTGCGCCGCGCGGTTCACACGGTTCGTGCTGGTGATCAACACCGGCAGCCCTATCGACCTCTCGCCGCTGGATGAGACGGAAGGTATTGATGCCATCGTATATATGAGTCAGTTAGGCATGATGGGCGGTGAGGCGCTGGCGGATGTGCTTAGCGGTCGTGTCACGCCCTCCGGTCACCTGGCTGTGAGTTGGCCGCAACGTTACGCCGATGTGCCGTTTGGCGAGGAGTTTGCAGCCGACCTGGACAGAGCGGAGTACAAAGAAGGCATATATGTAGGTTATCGCTACTACGATAGTTTTGATGTCGCACCGCGTTATCCCTTCGGTTACGGCTTGAGTTACACCGATTTTGCTATAGGTGCAACCACCGTGTCGCTGAACGGCGAGCAGGTGACCTGCAGCGTGCTGGTGACAAACACGGGCAGTCAGTTCGCAGGCAAACAGGTGGTGCAACTGTATGTCCGTTGCCCCGGGCGTGACAGAGAGTACCAACGGTTGGCAGCCTTCGCCAAGACCGACCTGCTGCAACCCGGGCAAGAACAGGCATTGCGGATCATGTTCCCGTTGTCCGTACTGTCGCGTTACGAAGAGCAGGATGCAACCACCGTGCTGGGGGAAGGTAGGTATGTAGTATGTGCCGGTGTGTCGTCTCGCGACAACAGCCCGGTGGCCGTTATCCGTGTGGCTGAGACGATAGTGCTCAGCAGACACAAGAACCTGTGCACATCGGCCGCAAAAGTGTCGGTTCTGCAGCATACAAATATGCCGGACATCCCTGCCAAACTACCCGTGCTGGAGGTGGATAGCCAGGCGTTCGTAACCCGGGTGATGGATTATTCCGTTGTTCACGACACGCTCTCGCCGAGCGCTTTGGAGAAAATGGAAGGCCTGACGGTGGATGATTTTGCTGTGTTGTGTACCGGAACAGGTATGTCGGGCGAGAAACGCGGTTTTCGTACCCCGGGTGCGGTCGGGCACACCACTACCGATTATCTGGAGCGGGGTATACCCAATGCCGAGATTTGCGATGCCCCGGCAGGCATACGTCTGGAAAAACGTGCCGTGCAGT
>JAFXSS010000098.1 GCA_017525455.1 Paludibacteraceae bacterium | reverse complement strand
GATTGCCAACGGGTAGTGTCGGCCTCACCGTCGAAATTAACACGGAAATGCCGGCCGTCGGCAAAACGAATGGAATCGATAGTCAGCGCATTGGGATTGGGATTGCGTAGCACCACACGCCTGGTGCTTGTGCCATAGCCGGTGAACACGACATCAAACGGCAGCGAATCGACAGACAACACCAACTTGTACGACGGGTCGGTGCTGATAGTATCCTCTCGGCAGGAAGTGAAGGATAAGAGACAATAGACAATAGCCGATAGTCGAAAGACAATAGTCGATAGTCGAAAGACCGCACGCCGCATACTTACTCGAAGTTAAAGATGATAATAATCGCCTGGTTGCGCAGGTGCGATAACGCATTAGTATAGAAGTAGTCGGGTTCGGACAACTCAGGTCGCTCGCTGACAGGGGTGAGCATGTTGTTGAAGCCCACCTGATAGCGAATCTCGGGGCAGAGTTTGAACCAACTCAGGTAGAAATCACACCCCAAACCTACAGTCAGGAAATAGTCGAACGGACGATGCAAGAGCGGGCGCTCCTTGTCGTTGGTAAAGTCGTAACTAATACCCATGCCTCCGGTAAGATACGGTCGGTAGTTACCTACACGCATTGCGCTCCACTTGAGCGTTACGGGAATCTCAATAGGCAACGACAACAGGCTCTGCTCGGGCGCACGACCGAAGGGGAAAGGATTACCGCTCTCGTTCTTGTAGGTGATGGTGCGTGAGGCGAACTGCAACGTAGGCGTGATACGCAGATTGAGATACTTAGCCAGACGCACATCCGTAATAAATCCTACCGAGAATCCCGGTAGCAGATTACTGACGCGCGCGTGAAATATCTCACCGTCCTGCGGAACCAATGATTCGGTAACGGCATAACCCATCAGGTTAACACCTAAAGCGAAACCCAAGTGAACAAGCTTGTCGTCGTAATAGGGATTGTTCATGCCGATGGTTTGCCTACCTTGCGCAAACAGCGGAACAACAACCACACATACAATCAGTATACTAAATAATCGTCTTTTCAATTTTACGTTTTACCTTTCTGTTAACCCCATTGATTACTCATCGCCGCCCATATCATCGTCACCGACGCCTCCATCGTTCTGCCTGTTCTGCTTCTTAGCACCCTGCTGGTTGCCGAAGTTATACGTGATACTGAAACTTACCATACGGCTGTTCCAGCGGTTCTCCTGATACTGCCAGAAGCCGTCGCCGTACGTCTTGCTGGTACGCGCACGAGAGTTGAATATATCGCGCACATTGAGGGCGAGGATAAGTTTCTTGTCGAGGAAAGTCTTTCGCAAACCTGCATCGATTGAATAGGAGTGCGTAGTCATACCCTGTGCCAACACATGCGGCGAGCGATATCTGCCGGATAGCGAACCGGAGAACGTCTTGGTGAACATGAACTGTGCATTCACGCTTACATTGGCAGCAAATACATCACGCTTGGGTATAACCACCGAGAAGTCTTTGCCGTACAAGTCGGATGTGAACGTACCACCGGCATAACCATTGTAATACATCTGCACAGAGGTTGTGAGGTTGATTATCTCGCCGAACAGTTTGTTTTTAGCCACCACCTCTATACCTACTTCATGACGGGTCTTGAAGTTGACGTATGTGTTCTTCATCGTTGTACCGTCCATGAACTTGATATTCTGTATCACCCCCTCCCGGAAGCGCCAGAAGAAACCTGCTGACAGCACGTGTCGATCCCAGTTCTTGAGGTAGTTAAGTTCCACGCTGGAGGAGTACGAAGGCAACAACGACGGACTACCGAAACTGATGTTTGTAGAGTCAGAGAAATCCATACGAGGATTGATCTGACGTCCGCGCGGACGCTCTACGCGACGCGTATAGTTGATCTGCAACTCATGCCCGCCACCGAAGTCGTAACTGGCAAACACTGAAGGATAGAGCTGGAAATAGGTGGTGTCAGACGTAACGGTCTTCAGGCTACCCGGCGAGTCATAATACTCGGTAATCAGGTCGCGGTGGAAGATCTCAGCACGCAAGCCTGCCATGACCGACAACCTGTCAGCCACCGTGTAACCGTACGTGGTATATAAGGCATGCGTCTGCTCGTTGTTGGTGAAGTTGTTGAAGTAGTTCTCGAGATGGAAGGCATCCTGTTTCCCCTCACCGTCCCACGCGTCAGAGGTTGACTTACGCCATCCGAGTGTGGACTGCCAACCTAATCCCAGGCGCATATCCGAAGCAATCTTGAACTCATAATCCGCCTTGAGTTGCAAGGATTGGTTGCGCATGTCGGAATACTGATTCTGAACCTGCTTGTCGTCGGGCGTGGCAGTCTCAAACTGCGTGTAGTACTGATCTTGCATGAAGCGGTTGTTGTCATACTGAGCAGACATCGACAGGTTATGCATCTTGCTAATCTCGAACTGCCAACTGAGCAACGCATTGTACGTAGGGTGAACATTGCGTCCGCTCTGGTCACGATGGTACGAACGCAGCAACTCTTCCGAATTGTCATTACTCTGCGGATCGACATAGTAATCAACATCATACAACTCATACAGCACCGGCGCATTGCGGAAACCGGAGAAGAAGGCATAATTGCCGTTAGCTGTGGGGTCTTTCTCAGCCGACACAACGGTGAATCCTGACAAACCGATAGTAGAACGATCCGTGACGTGCACATCCACTCCGGCGCGAATAAACATACCTCCACCGCCACGGTTCTGCCCGTTGCCGTATTTGATTAGACGGGTGGTGTCGGTTGGCATAAAATTGTAGCGGTCGGAGTTAGAGGCGCCGTTGGAGTTGCGGTAATTGTAACCGACATTCATATAGGCGTCCACAATGCCCTTGTTGAAGTTGATGTTGAATCCGAGTTTGCCGCTCGGCAGAGTTGTCCAGGGCTTAGCCAGCGAGTAGTCGATACCTGCATTGAGTGAGCCGTAGTAGCCTGCTTTGCGATCTTTCTTGAGCACAAGATTGATGATGCCCGCTGTACCCTCGGGGCTGAACTTGGCCGACGGGTTGGTGATAAGTTCGATCTCCTTGATAGCCTCGGCAGGCATCTGCTGAAGAATCTCCGCACGATTCTCAGCCGTCAGTCCGGCAGGTTTACCGTTGATCCAGATCTCCACATCCTCGGAGTTACGCAGACTGATCGTACCCTCCTGATCCACTTCCACGGAAGGGATGTTCTCAAGCACCTCACTCACACTCGCTCCGGCTGAGGATATACTCTGGTCAACCGTAAACACCTTCTTATCCAACTCAAAACGCATCGTACTACCCTGCCCTACAACTTCCACTTCCTTCAGAGCACGGGTGTTCTCCTCCAGGTAAATCTTGCCCAGGCTAACCTCTTTGCCGGTCAGATGGACACTGAAGATCTGGTCGATATAACCCATAAAACTAACCGTAACCTTATAGTCGCCGGCCTTAACCTTACGGTATAGCCAGAACATACCGTCCTCATCGGTAGTCGTTCCGTCAAGCGGTTCGTCCTCACCCTCACGGTACACTACCACGTTGGCATAATCCAACGGGCGCTCCGAAGCGGCATCATACACCACTCCCGTTATCAGATTCTGCGCTCCTGCCGTTGCGGCAACAAGAGCCAGAAGCAATATGAGCAATAGTCGGTTAGTTTTCATGGTTAAGAATTCTTGTGTTCCAGCAGCCATTGTACTGCCTCAAGGTATCCGTTCGTGCCGTGACCAATGATGGAATGCGCACACACATCGGTAAGTAACGATACACGCCTGAACGTCTCGCGTTGTGATATATCGGTTATATGCACCTCAACCACCGGTACCGGACTTAACGCCACGGCATCGCGCAGTGCTACGCTGGTGTGGCTGTAACCGCCGGCATTGAGCACAATGCCTGCTACGGGTTCCCGCTCCGGCTCCAGAGGTAGTTGCAGTTGGTCAATCAGGTCGCCCTCGTGATTGGACTGGTAATACGTGAAGTACACATCCGGGTAACACCGCTGTATATCGAGCATCACTTGCTCCATCGACAGCGTACCGTACAGCGTTACATCACGCTTGCCTAACCAGTTCAGGTTCGGTCCGTTCAATATGACTATGCGTCCGTCCACTATTTATCTGGCTCCGTTCACTGCAAGCAGGAACTCCTCGTTATCACGCGTACGCTCCATAAACGCACGGAGTTTTTCCATAGCCTCTACACCGTTCATCTCCGACAGTTGTTTGCGGATCACCCACATACGGCTCAGCACATCGGCAGGCAGTAGCAGGTCGTCACGACGCGTAGAGGAAGCCGGTATATCTACCGACGGGAATATACGTTTGTTCGACAGTTTGCGGTCGAGTTGCAACTCCATGTTACCCGTTCCCTTGAACTCCTCAAAAATCAAGTCATCCATCTTCGAACCGGTCTCAGTCAATGCGGTAGCAATGATAGTGAGCGATCCACCGAACTCGATGTTACGAGCAGCTCCGAAGAAACGTTTCGGGCGGTGCAATGCCTGGGCTTCAACACCTCCGGACAGCACCTTACCGCTAGCCGGAGCAACTGTATTGTATGCGCGCGCCAGGCGGGTGATAGAGTCCAACAGAATCACTACATCATGACCGCATTCCACCAGTCGTTTGGCTTTCTCGTGCACGATATTGGCTACACGCACATGGTTCTCAGCCGGTTCGTCGAAGGTCGATGCAATCACTTCGGCATTGACCGAACGACACATATCTGTTACCTCCTCCGGGCGCTCGTCGATAAGCAGCACGATCATGTACACCTCCGGGTGGTTGGCGGAAATTGCATTGGCTATCTCCTTGAGCAGCATTGTTTTACCGGTCTTAGGCTGTGCTACTATCAGTCCGCGCTGACCTTTGCCGATAGGAGCAAACAGGTCGATGATGCGGCATGAGAGCGGGTCTTTGCCATCACCGCGGCATAAGGTGAACTTTTGGTCAGGGAACAGAGGCGTCAGGTTCTCAAACGCCACACGCTCTGCGGCTTGCTCGGGCGGCAGTCCGTTGACACGGATAACCTGGGCCATCGGGAAGAAACGCTCATTGTCTCGCGGCGAACGCATAGTGCATTCCACGGTGTCACCGGGCTTGAGAGCATACTTGCGAATCTGCTGCTGAGTCACATATACATCATCGGGGGAAGATATATAGTTGTAATCCGCCGAACGCAGGAATCCGAAGCCTTCGGGCAGAATCTCCAATGTGCCTGTAGCGGTAATGGTACCTTCGATCTCAAACCCTACCCGTGGAGTTGCTCCACTCAACTGCTCTTGCAGCGTCGCCCCATCCTCGCCGGCAGTTGTCTCCGGCATAACTGGCTGCTCTTGCTGAAATTCAATAGGTTGCTGCGCTGTCTCCTCGGGCAACGGGTTCTTACGAGGACGCCCTCTCTTTCGCTTGACGGGCTGCTCCTCTGCCACCGGTAATACGGGTTCAGGTTGAGCCTCTACCTCCGGGGTAACTGGCAAATCATATTCGTCAGGCACATTGAGCACCTCATTCTGTTGCATAAAGTCCTCCACTGCCTTTTGCGCCTTGCGAACGCCTGTGGGCAGCGGTTGCAACGATTGTGCTTCTTGCATCTCTATCAGCGTCTGCTCTTCGCTACCAACGGTTGCCAGTACACGTTCGCCTTTCATATGACGCGTCTCTACACGTTGTGCAACGGGAGTGGCTGACAGCATGACGCGCGTACGGCGCTTGGGCTGGATAGCTTCTTCGCGTGCCTGATAAGCACCTAACGCCTGCTCGGCTTGGGCACCGACTACAGCGGATACCAGCTCTTCGGCCGTCATGGATTCAGCATTAGGAATACGGAACTCTGCCGCTACGGACAAGAGTTCTTCGGTTGTCATCTGTTGTAATTTTTGCTTGTTATACCGCATAAATTATGTAGGTGATATTTGTTTTCTGTAATTGTTTACGAGCGATACGTGATTGTCTCAAACGTATTCACCCGCTCGGGATTATAGTCAGTGGTTACACGGATATAGTTATCAGTGAAACCGGCCATCTGACCTTTGGAGTTCCGACTCTCCCATAACACGACCACTTGTCGTCCGGCATTGGCTGCATAGAATGCCTTTGTCTTTTGCTCTGACAAGCGGTGAAGTATATCGCTGCGACGTTTGCGTTCGGCTGCAGGCACTACTGCCAGATCCATCTCTACCATACGCGTGCGTGCGCGTTCCGAATATGTAAATACATGCAATTGGCTCACGTCCAGTTGCCGAACAAACGACAGGTAATCGTCAAAGTACTCTTCCGTCTCACCGCGAACGCCCACCATGCAATCCACTCCGATGAATGCGTAAGGCAACTGCTTGCGGATGTATGCCACACGCTCGGCAAACAATTCGCGGGTATAGTGACGTTTCATGATTTGCAACACCTCATTGCTGCCCGACTGCAACGGTATATGGAAGTGCGGCGCTATATGACGGCTTGCTGCAACAAAATCAATAATCTCCTCCGTCAGCAGATTCGGTTCGCAACTGCCTATGCGCAGTCGGTATTCGCCGCTTAAACTATCCAACGCTTGCAACAGTTGCAGGAACGTCTCACCCGTGCTACGACCGAAATCTGCAATGTTCACACCCGTCAGCACTATCTCTTTCGCTCCGGCCGTCAGAGCCTGCTGAGCTTCGGTTACCAACTCGGAGATTCGCGGGTTGCGTGATTTGCCTCTGGCGTATGGTATAGTGCAATATGTGCAGAAGTAATTGCAGCCGTCCTGTACTTTCAGGAAACACCGTGTGCGTTGCGTCCGGTCGGCTATTGAGGTATGTTGTTCTTCATCTTCACTATCCACATGCGAGAACGACAACGCTCCGTGGAAGGCATCAACTTCACGTATCGGCGTGGATACGACTATGGGATGCTCAGCCACCCTGCGGCTAACCTGCATAATCAGTTCCGGTATATCGAACTTCGCATCATTGCCGAGTATATAGTCTGCACCTTCCCAACCTTTCATCGCTGCTGCCGGCTGACCGGTCATCCTGTCTGCCGTCAGTTGTGCGTAGCAACCTGTAGCGATAATCACGGCATTGGGATTCTCGCGACGCAGGCGGCTCAAAGCCTGACGGCACTTATGGTCAGCTGCATCGGTTACGGTGCATGTGTTCAGAATACAGATATCTGCCTGCTCGCCATCCTCGGCTCGGGTAAAGCCGCTCGACAGGAGCGACTTACCCAAAGCACTGGATTCAGCAAAGTTCAACTTACACCCCAGGGTGACGAACCTAACCTTCATGCGCCGATTAGTAAACGATAAGCGTACGATGGGCTATACTTACGCCATCCTCGATCTGTACGAAGTACGTTCCGGCTGATGCAGGAGCCTTGAACGAACCGGATACTGCCGTGCGGTTCATCACTACATTGCCGTACATATCGCTGATGGTAACATAACCTTGAGTAATACCCGAGATGGTTACCGTTCCGTTACCTTGCGAAACATTCGGCTGCAATTGTATTGGTGATGTACCTTCTACTACCAATGTACGAGCCCATACGCCGCAATCCTCTTCTTCAACTTCCAGCTTACCCTTGATCAAAGCGTAGTAGTCATCATCGGTACTTGGAACATAGTAGTAACCCCACTTGTTGGTGGCTATATCCTTCGGATCTGCCGGATCAGGATAACTCAGGTTATCAGTCTTGCCGACACGCATGTACCATTGTACATCCTCAGGCTTAACTTCTACTCCGTTCTGCCAGCCGAACTTAGCGCAGACGGCATCGATATCAACCATGAGCATCGTTCCGCCGTACTTGCGGATTACCGGCAGCAGGTCATACTCTGTGAAGGTTTCCGGTGTAGCACGCTTGCCTACCTCATACGACTGCTCTTGCATCTTCGCACCGCACTCGCTCGATATCTGGCAACGTACGGTTACTACCTCTGTCTGACCGCTGAGTGCAGTCTGACCGTCCAGGGTCTTCCATGAGCCGTTATCCTCACGGTACGACCAGGTGATCGAGGCATCCGGAGCGTAGTTGTCGTAACTGTCGATATGCTCCTGTAGCAACGTCTGTGCCGAGTCAACATTCACAGGCAGACCGCAAGATGCTACTACGAAGCCCATGAAGCCCGAAGGCATACTGAACTCATATACATCAATGTCGTAGTTCGTTATCACATCTGTCAGCACACCACCTTGATCGGTACGTGTCGTATCTGACCACTGCGTATGCTCATTGATGATGTGCTGCTTGCCATGCTCTTCATAAGTTGTACCCGGGCAGACGATTTCCGTAACCTCAACTACCGTATGCTCAATATCCAGAACGGTCAGGTTCAAGGTGTAAATCAAACTGTCGCAATTACCGTCTGCGAACGGAATGATATACTCGTATGTACCTGCCTCGGTATAATCCTTACCGTCAATCCAGGTGAAGGCTTGTGTTGCGTAGATGGACTCGTCCTGCGGAGCATTGACTTCCGTGGTACGCTCTATCACATGCAACTCACCGGCTATACTGTCACAACCATGGATCGAAGGAATGGTATGATTATAGATACCTGCGTGCGTGTAGGTCTGCTGGTTGAAATCCCAGACTACCGGCTCGCCGTTACAGATATACAGCGTCTCACTCATCGTGGACATTGCCGGCTGGCGTTCCAGGTTCAACGTGTAGTACAGACTGTCGCAACCGGTTACGGTCGATACCAGTGTATCCAGATAAACGCCCGTCGTATTGAAGGTCTTACCATGCCATGTATAGCTCTCGCCATCGCAGATGTACTGCGTCTCGGCAGGTTGTTCTACAGGCACTACCTCACTCAGATGCAAGCGGATAATCACGCTGTCGCAACCGTCAAGTACCTTATACGGAATCTTGTGTGTATATGTTCCCGTCTCGCTCAGCGTCTCGCCTGTACGATCCCAGGTGAACGAACCGCCTTGGCAGAACATAGCAGTTGTATCTACCGTCGTCGGTGACAACATATCTACCTCCAACTTGAAGTAGCGGTTGATACATTGTGTGCCGTCGTAGTAGGTCGAATCCCAATATACGCCATTCGATGTTATATTCTGACCGTGCCACAGATACGGCTGAGCACCCTCGCAGATAGTTATAGCATCGTTCACCGTATCCGGTTCTGCGTAATAATGCAGTTGCAGACGGCAATATAAGCTGTCGCACTCCGTGCCGGTGTAATAGATGGTGTGCTCGTAGCGTCCGGCGGCATCGTAAGTCTGTCCGAACCACTCCATCACATCGCTGTAGCAGATGGTGGTGTCAGTAACTATTGTGTCGGCCAGCGGAGCAAGTACGCGCAGGTTCAGTTGATAAATCACACTGTCGCAACCGGTTATCGAGTAGCGGGCTGTATCGTACTTGGTGGTCGTCACGGTAAAGCCGCCGAACTCGGTGTTGTACGGTTTCCAGCGGAAGTTGATCACGTCATCCTTACATACTGTCGTATCCGTTGCAGGCATATACGTTGCACGCTGTACGGTCAGATCAAGTTTGAAGCGGATACTGTCGCAATCCGTCGAACCGATGTAGCGGACTGTATCGAAGAAGCTGTACGTCTTCGTATCCAGATCACTCGACGGGATATCAAGGTTCAATCCGCGCCAGGTATAGTTCTCGGCATCCGAGTTACATAT
>JAFXSS010000001.1 GCA_017525455.1 Paludibacteraceae bacterium | reverse complement strand
TATGCAGGAGATCATGGTTCCGCTGATTGGTATCCTCTACGAGTTCAAGCAGCAGAAGGAGATTATCCAAAAGGTTGCCAAGGAAGTATTTGCCGAGTATGGCATTGAGGTTGAGTTCGAGATCGGTACGATGATCGAGATTCCGCGTGCCGCTCTGACCGCTGACCGTATCGCTACTGAGGCTCAGTACTTCTCCTTCGGTACCAACGACTTGACTCAGATGACCTTCGGTTACAGCCGTGACGATATCGCTTCGTTCTTGCCGGCTTATCTGGAGAAGAAGATCTTGAAGGTTGACCCGTTCCAGGTTCTTGACCAACACGGTGTAGGTCAGCTCATCAAGATGGCTGTAGAGAAGGGTCGTGCCGTTCGTCCGGGATTGCGTACCGGTATCTGCGGCGAGCATGGTGGCGAACCTTCATCTGTTAAGTTCTGCGCACGCGTGGGTATGAATTACGCTTCCTGCTCACCGTTCCGCGTACCTATCGCCCGCTTGGCTGCCGCTCAGGCTGCTGTCGAGGACGAGCAGTAAGTGTCCGAACTTGCGAGATAAGAAGTAAACTATCGGTTTATATCATGCAACGCAAAGCCACGGTTTTTGCCGTGGCTTTGTTATATTTGTTTATAGCAAAATTAACAATTATTCATAATACAAGCAAAAAACGCCAAGATTATTTGCATAAATCATTTATTTTTACTATCTTTGCAGTCGAAAACAATTGAATAAGCACTATTCTAATTCCGAAAAGTTGGCACATGTGCCACTTTTTCGGAATGGAAACACGAACAAATCAAATTAAAATAGTTATTATGAATATCTTACGTCCAATTTATATGCAGCAGTTAATTGCCTCACGTGACAATGGGTTGATTAAGATTATTTCGGGCATTCGTCGCGCAGGTAAATCTTATTTGCTTAAGACATTGTTCCGCAACTATCTTTTGGAACAAGGCGTTGCTGCTGACCATATTCTGGTGATTGATCTGGAAGGACGTCAGAACAAGTCGTTCCGCAACCCGGATTACTTGCTTGAATGGATTGATCGTAAGATGCAGGATGGTGAGCAGTACTATATCATCATAGATGAAGTGCAGCGTGTGGATGAGTTTGTAGATATGCTTGGTTCGCTTGTGATTAAGGAGAATGCAGACGTTTATGTTACAGGCAGTAATTCGCGTTTCCTTAGTAGCGACATTGCGACAGAGTTCCGCGGTCGAAGTGATGAGATTCATGTTTATCCGCTCACTTTCTCTGAGTATATGTCTGCCTATGAAGGGGACATCGTTGACGGCTGGCAAGAGTATTTCACATATGGCGGTTTACCCAAGCTTCTATCCATAAACGGCGATGACAAGAAAGTCAAGTATTTACAGAATCTCTATCGCACTGTCTATTTAAAGGATATATATGAGCGACATCAGATTGCTAACAAAGAGGAGTTTGAAGAAGTGGTGCGTGTTCTGGCATCCAGCATTGGCAGTCCGATCAATGCGCTAAATATCGCAAACACATTCAAATCGGTAAAGAAGCTCAATAATATAACAGATAAGACTATTGCTACATATCTAAGTTATTTGGAGGATGCTTTCCTTATTGAGAAAGCCGAACGTTACGACATAAAAGGGCGCAATTATATCGGTACTTTGTCGAAGTATTATTTTAAAGATGCCGGTTTGCGAAATGCCATTCTCTCGTTCCGTCAGGTGGAGGAGAATCATCTAATGGAGAATGTGCTGTTCTGTGAGTTGAGACATCGAGGGTTTTCTGTGGATGTCGGCAATGTAGGTATCCGAGTCCGCGATGCAGAAGGCCATCAGCAACGCGTTACTTTGGAGGTGGATTTCGTTTGCAATCTTGGTTCCAAACGCTATTATATACAATCATCGTGGCGTTTACCAGATGAAGAGAAGATGGAGCAGGAGAAGCGTTCTTTGCGTCTGATTAACGATGAGTTCCGAAAGTTGATTGTTGTTGGTGAGCGTATGAAACTCCGCCGTGACGAGCAAGGTATCACTCTTATCAGCATCTATGATTTCTTACTTGACACCAACGCCATTGACCGCTAACGCGTACCTATCGCCCGTTTGGCTGCTGCTCAGGCTACCGTTGAGGACGAGAAACTATCAATAAAAACACCGAGTACGGCTCTCATAGCCACTCTCAGTGTTTTTTTGAATTTTAGTTTCACAAACTGCATCGACATTGATAATCTCTCTTACGAGGCTTTGAATATGGTGCAATCATATATGCCACCTTCACTCCTATGTCAAATGGAGCAAACGAACGAACGAGCGCTCTACCTTGTCGCTCACTTACTAAGATGGACGATAACACCCTCGACAATGGAAACCCACCATGCATATCTGTTAGCATAATGAGTGAAGGTTGCTGTTTCTCGCTTATCACGTTCTCATTCGTGAAACAATACTCAGCGTATACACCTATCATCACCCCCGATTGCGTCTTGCGATGCGAATTAAAAGGTATCCGATAGCTGATTTCCATAGTAGCCCACCATTGGACTTTCTGTGCAGTCGCCTTGCCATTGTTTTCCATCTCAAACGAACGTGTGGCAGATAGTATATATGATTCGTATATGCGGTTATTGTAGTCAGGGTAATAGATCGACAAGGCTGCCTCTTGTGCTATTTCTCTTCGTGAATAGTACAATGGGAAGACCACTTTGGGCCCCAAATAGATGCCCAGATTATTCCAACTTAGGGCTATTTGAACGGGAATACCCACCGACCATGTGGTATATATCTCGCTAAATGAACCAATGTTGTAATCAACTTGCATCGTTTCGTTTTCTATGTCTGTTGTGGTGTAGGAATCGGTGTAATCTTTCTTTCTCCACCCAGCTCGGTGCATATCGGCAGTCAGCCCAATGCGCAAACCGACCACTTTAGGTGAGTAATAGGCATAGGCAGCCTGAAAACCTGCATTCACACTTGCAAGCGTGGATACATAAGAATGCCGGCTGTTGTATCCGGCAAGCCCACAGTGCATTCCGAATTCGAACGTGTTCTGGGCGTATATGCAAAGGCTGCTGACCCAAAATAAAATGACAACCAATGTATGCCTCATGGAATCAGTTTTTTTTCAGTCCAACTTTTTGGCCCTTGTTCATATCGAATTAGATAAATCCCATGCATCATTCGCTCTTCCGGCACAGAATTTCCATACGTGTCGTAAATCCGCTTACGCACTTCCGGAACCACATCATCCTCATTGATCGTCAATATATTAGACCAAATCGTCTGTTCTTCTGATAATGTCACGCGCAATTGGAATACGCCCGCCAACTTATTCTGTTCCGAATAGTCATCATCAGTTGCTCCAAGTATTGGTGCTTCGTTCTTATACCACTGATACCCAGTTGCAACCTGATTCGGGAATAACTCTCTGAACGTCACATTATCTAACAATAACATCCAATTATATTTATTCACAATGATAGGATAAAGTCGCTCGCAATGAATCGTGTCCAATGTATAAACATGCTCTATACTATCGCAGTCGCGCGTATTCTTTTCTATCCATCTTTTCTCACCTGCTTTTTCAAACACCATTCCTCGCCAAGTATAGGGCAATAGTGTGTCGCATACAGTCGTGTCGTATGTTAATAAAACACTACTCTGACAACAGATTTGTGTATTAAGAGATAATTGCAAACAAAGACTATCTGTTCCGCAAATAGATTGTAAGGTATCATTGACAACACCTGCATTTTGCCACACATGTCCATGCCATATAATAGGTAATAATGTGTCACAAACGATAGTATCAATTATTTCGGTAGGAATATAGTTCTTGGGAACATCCCATACCGGACGAACGGGTAAAGCTTGATTTAAATGGCCTCCTCCATTAATTTGCACGCTATAAACAGAAAATAATATACCACTGGCACCTCCGTTTTGCAGGAATTCTTGCGTTGAACTCCAATAGTTACCAACTCCGTTATTTTCATACAATAAAGGATAAGAAAATCTTACACCTGCACATGGTAAGAATACAGCTCCTGCTTTTTCCAGCCGTTGCCATTCTTCTATTGTGTAAATATTTTTTCCCTTGTTTAAGTCTTTTTCTGCTTTAAATTCAGGTAGCATTGCTGAAAAAGAGTAATCGTCAGGAAGCAGTATTAACCCATATATTCCGTTAATAGCAGCCATTCCGTATAAATTGTCGGCATTTGTGCGGTGATATAACAAAAAGTACAATTCGTCTTTTGTTAGAGTACGCCACTTTTCCGGTACATCATTACCTATCGCGTTATAAACAGCCCAGTCTTTAAAGCGATATTCTCCGGTCATATCGTGTGGAGTAGTCTCAATATAATCGCTTGAATAAATATTGGTGGCCCATGGCTGATATGCAATAGCCCCACTATTCCACCCACTAGTCCCCCAGCAGAACAGATCAATCCATCCACTATATGAAGCAGATACATTCATGTTGTCTTCGCCCACATAATCCCATTGATGTTCCGCAAAACGCCAAGTCCCTTTTTGTATCGTTCCATCCGCGCAAAGATGCGTTCCCTCTGTTGCATTATATTGTAAATTTCCCGGTGCAAAGAGCACTTTTTGATCAGCACTTACGCTAAAATGATGCAGTTTGTATACGGAGGGACAGCAGTGTTCCGTTGCTACATATAAAACATAGTAAATGCTATCAAACCCATACGCACTGAAACTCGTGTCGCGTATGATGTCAGCGACATCGAATATTTTTTCATGCCATTCAATGTGGCTGATAGAATCGCAAATAGTAGTGTCTTGTGTAATTGTAATGGGTGGAAACGGGCAATTAGAGGTGTTTAATGAATAGACGATATACACACTATCTTCTTCTGAAATATCTTTAATCAAGAAGCCTTTTGTTCCCGCCTTATCCCATTTTAAGCCCTGCCATGTATAAGGCAATAATGTGTCGCAGACAGTGGTGTCGTATAGTTGGTATTCTGCTTTAGTGCATAGATGTATTTCTATATCATCTATAGCAAAATCATTACCTTCTCCTTGCCCAAAGGTTGGGGTATCTATAATTGACAGCATTACTTTATCGGTTCCATTCGGTATGGTAAACTTAAGTCCTTCCAAATGCCATTGTGCAGAGTATTGCCAGGAATTGGGCGTGTTAAATAGACTCCAGTCGTGACTAATTGTATCTGTGACATAGCGTGCTAACTGCATCCCCGTACGTGCATCAGTCACGACAAACGACAACCTCGGATAAGAATAAGAGTAAAACGGCACTTGTTTATACTTTTTTGCAGTTTCTATATTCGCAATATAAGTAGAGAAAGACAATTCCATACCTTCACACACTCCGGCAAGTTCTTTCTGATATAAATAAATCGTATTATATAGTCCACTTTTACCATTCGTTTCAAAGAAATATCCACGCGTTATATCGTCAGGATAGGTGTGGTCATCCATAATATGCCAACTTAATTCGGAATCAGAACATCCTTGTTTAGCAATAATATAGTGCCACATACCTAAACGTCCTCCGGCCGGGTAAAGTGTATCTTGTTTGTAATTACTGCCTATTCCAGATACAGGAGTTCCTCCTATTACCGGATCATATACATCATTTCCGCCAAAGTCTTCTCGAAACAACAATGTTCCATCAATGCATAATTCTTCAGTTTGTGCTGCATTAGGCAGTGCAAACAGCATACAAATCAGTATTATGTGTACAATCTTTATCATTTTCTAATTATTCTCGGAAGTGATATAATTTTTAAAAATTAAAGCAAAGATAAAAAATATTTTTGATTTTTGCAAATTATTTGTGCAATAATTGTGCCTTTTGGGCGAATATATTCAATATTTCCTCTGGATTCAGTAGTTCTTGTACTAAGTGATGCCCCTTTGGGCATGGTCTGGGAGTTGCTATTGGAATCAGGACGAGCAGTAAGTGCCCGAGCAGTATATATGATCCGCCAATCATGGCGGATGCTGACACAACGCACTCTCAATCGGGAGTGCGTTGTTAGTTTACTTAGTGGTGGTAAGAAAGGTGCCGGGCGGTCTGCTACAGATCAGCCCGACAATGTGGGTGCTGTTTGCTGTGTTTGTACTACGCTACGTGCAAAGATGGTTGTAGTTCTAAAAGAAGGTGGGTAGTGGGTAATAAAAAAAAGAAAACTAATAAAATAAATACTACTACTACGCCAGCAGCCTTGCAAGTAGTAGTAATAATATTTATTTTTTTATTTATCGTATATGTGCTCGGAAAACGGACAAAATTGCACGGATTACGCTCAATAATGTTCGGAAAATGAACAGGTGTGACCGAAATCTGTACTCAAAAGTACTTTAAAACGACGCACCATATGCAGTACTGTAGCCAACATGGTGACGAACCCAGCTCTGTTAATAAGTTCTGCGCAATCCTGTTGTCCGCTTCTGCAAATATTGTCGTAGAAATAGTTGCGCGAAACAGTTGGCAATTAATGCATTTCCGGAAAATTGTCATTATTTTATTCATTTTGGCAAAAAAATGTCGCAAAGATTTGCATATTTGAATTATTTTTTGTATCTTTGTGTCGGAAAATGTGGTGTGTTCTTTTCGCGCAGCGCGCGTTACGCACGAGCCACATGTACTATCAATATCAAATGAATCTAAAGAAACACAGTCAATAACGCGAATAATCTAAAAATCCCAATACAATGAATCTATCCGAATTAACCGACAAGATCTACGCAGAGGGCGTGGAGAAAGGTAAAGAACAAGCTTCTGCCATCGTAGCCGAGGCTGAACAGAAAGCCGCAGACATCATTGCTGCTGCTGAGAAGAAAGCTGCGCAGACCGTTGATGCTGCCAAAGCTGCTGCTGCCGAACTGGACAAGAATACACGTTCGGAACTCAAACTCTACGCCGAGCAATCGGTGAATGCCATCAAGACCGAGGTTACCAATCTGCTAACCGACAAACTGGCTGCCGACAGCGTGAAAGCCGCTACGGCTGATGCCAAGTTCATGCAGAAGATTATCGCCGACCTGGCTGCACAACTCGCCAAAGGTGGAGAAGTGGTGATTGAAGCCAAGGATGCCGAGGCACTGAAGAAATACTTTGCCGCCAATGCCAAAGAGCTGCTGAGCAAGGGCGTGGAGATCAAAGAGGTCAAGGGTATAAAGACCGCGTTTGCCATCGCACCCAAGGACGGCGGATACAAGCTAGCCTTCGGTGACGACGAGTTCATCGCTTACTTCAAGGAATTCCTGCGTCCACAACTCATTGAACTGCTTTTCTAATATGGGTTACGAATATTTAATAGCAGGCTTTGAGGACATTGCGCTCAGCGAGCGCGTGCAGACCTCCGAGGAGCAGTTGCTCGAGCTGCTGGACGAACAGTTGTCCGACAGCGACAAGCAGTTGCTGGCTTTGCTGCGCAGAAAGAACGACGATCCGGCAATCATGGAACTGCTGGAGGATGATGCTGTTCTGGATCGCAAAGCAGAACTCAGCCTCAGTGACGAGGATTTTCGCACGCAACTGCTGTATGAGCAAGGCCTGAAATGCCGTAACAAGTTCGTGCGCGAGTGGTTCGCCTACAACCTGGATGTTAACAACGTGCTGGCCGCTACCGTGGCAATCAAGCACGGCATGGATGTGCAGAAAGTTGTGGTAGGTGACACCGAGGTTGCGCAGGAGCTCCGCAAGAGCAGTGCTTTGGGCAACAACGCCCGTCTCGCCGCACTCGTTCCAGACCTGAAAGAGGTGGTGGAGATCGCCGAGATAAGCAACCTGCTTGACCGCGAGAAACATATCGATGCGCTGCGCTGGCAATGGCTGGAGAACCGTACTTTGTTTGAGGTGTTTAACATCGAAGCCGTGCTTGCGTATTACCTGAAAGCCTCCATCCTCCACCGCTGGGATAATCTGACGGTAGAGCAGGGCGAACAAGTGTTCCGCGCCATGGTGGCAGATATGAAAAAAGGTGTAAAACTTTAATCGTGCCCTTTAGGGCTAAGAAAAAAGGTGTAAAACTTTGAATATTTGAAAATTTGATTATATGACTAACGGAAAAGTAAAAGGAATCATCGCCAACCTCGTAACGGTCGGGGTTGATGGTCCTGTAGCGCAAAACGAAATCTGCTACATCCACATCGGCGATGTGAAACTGATGGCAGAGGTTATCAAGGTTACCGGCGACAACGTGTTTGTTCAGGTGTTTGAATCAACACGTGGCTTGAAGGTCGGTGACCCGGTTGAATTCACCGGTCACATGTTGGAGGTGACTCTCGGTCCCGGTCTGCTGAGCCGTAACTACGACGGTCTGCAGAACGATCTGGACAAACTGACCGGTGTGTTCCTCAAGCGCGGTGAGTACAGCTTCCCGCTGGATGAGGACAAGAAGTGGGCATTCAAGCCTCTCGCCAAGGTCGGCGACAAGGTGGAAGCTGCTGCATGGTTGGGCGAGGTGGATGAGAACCATCAGCCACACAAGATTATGGTTCCGTTCGTGTTCGAAGGCGAATATACGGTTAAGTCTATCGTCAAAGAAGGTGAGTACACCATCAACGACACGATAGCCGTACTGACCGATGCCGACGGCAACGAGAAGAAAGTAACAATGGTGCAGAAGTGGCCGGTGAAAAAAGCCATCACCGCCTATAAGAGCAAACCGCGTCCGTTCAAACTGCTGGAGACAGGCGTACGTACCATCGATACGGCTAACCCGATTTGCGAGGGAGGTACAGGATTCATTCCCGGTCCGTTCGGTACAGGTAAGACCGTGCTGCAGCACGCTATCAGTAAGCAAGCCGAGGCTGACATCGTGATCATCGCTGCCTGCGGTGAGCGTGCCAACGAGGTCGTAGAAACCTTCACCGAGTTCCCTGAACTCGATGACCCGCACACCGGCCGCAAACTGATGGAGCGTACAATCATCATCGCCAACACGTCGAACATGCCTGTGGCTTCGCGTGAGGCTTCCGTTTATACCTCAATGACCATCGCCGAGTATTACCGCTCGATGGGTCTGCGCGTTCTGCTGATGGCTGACTCAACCTCCCGTTGGGCACAGGCTCTGCGTGAGATGTCCAATCGTATGGAGGAGTTGCCCGGTCAGGATGCTTTCCCGATGGACCTTTCCGCTATCATCGGTGCCTTCTACGCACGCGCGGGATACGTGTACCTTAATAATGGTGCCACAGGTTCGGTTACGTTCCTCGGTACGGTTTCACCTGCCGGCGGTAACCTCAAGGAGCCTGTAACCGAAGGCACGAAGAAAGTAGCCCGCTGCTTCTACGCACTCGAGCAGGCGCGTGCCGACCGCAAGCGTTACCCGGCTGTGAACCCGATTGACTCGTACTCGAAGTATATTGAGTATCCTGAGTTTGCCGATTATATCACCAAGCGTATCAACGCCGAGTGGCTGCCTAAGGTCAATGATATGAAGACCTATCTGCAGCGCGGTAAGGAGATTCAGGAGCAAATCAACATCCTGGGTGATGACGGCGTACCTGTAGATTATCACGAGAACTTCTGGAAATCCGAAGTTATCGACTTCGTTATCCTGCAGCAAGACGCCTTCGACAAGATCGATGCCGTCTGCCCGCTGGAGCGTCAGGAGTACATGCTTGACCTGGTAATGGATATATGCAAGCACGACTATGAGTTCGACAACTTCCTGGACGTAAGCGAATACTTCAAGCGCGTAATCAACCTGTGCAAACAGATGAACTATAGTGAGTTCAAGTCCGAGCAGTTTGAGGATTACCGCAAGAAACTTGCCGATCTCTTGGCTGAAAAGCAGATTGCTTAAATGGCTAAATGCTTAAATGACCAAATAAATGTAAATGATTAAATCGTAAATAAAATTATGGCAAAAGCATTTCAAAAAATATATACGCAGATCACTGCGATTACCAAAGCAACTTGCTCACTCAAAGCCAGTGGAGTAGGTAATGACGAACTTGCCACGGTCAACGGCAAGTTGGCACAGGTAGTAAAAATCATGGGCGACAACGTAACGCTGCAGGTGTTTGAGGGTACGGAAGGTATTCCTACCAACGCAGAAGTTGTATTCCTGG
Source organism: Paludibacteraceae bacterium (assembly GCA_017525455.1). Taxonomy (GTDB): domain Bacteria; phylum Bacteroidota; class Bacteroidia; order Bacteroidales; family Paludibacteraceae; genus Colicola. The sequence goes on along the minus strand of JAFXSS010000001.1, from coordinate 4,452 downwards.
GCAAAGCCCCGTCGCTGAAAGTGAGCGACCAACTGGCAGGACGTTTCTTCAACGCCTATGGCGATCCTATCGATGGCGGTCCTGCTATCGAGGGTAAGGAGGTGGAGATCGGCGGTCCGTCGGTGAACCCTGTACGCCGTAAGCAACCGTCGGAACTTATCGCTACCGGTATTGCAGGTATTGACCTGAACAACACGCTGGTTTCCGGACAGAAGATTCCGTTCTTCGCCGATCCTGACCAGCCGTACAACCAGGTGATGGCGAACGTGGCTCTGCGTGCACAGGCTGACAAGATCATCCTTGGCGGTATGGGTCTGACTAACGACGACTACCTGTATTTCAAGAACGTATTCAACAACGCCGGTGTGCTGGATCGTATCGTCAGCTTTGTTAACACGACGGAGAACCCGCCTGTTGAGCGACTGCTGATTCCCGATATGGCACTGACTGCTGCCGAGTATTTTGCTGTAGAGAAACACCAGAAAGTGCTCGTTCTACTGACAGATATGACACTTTATGCCGACGCTTTGGCAATCGTAAGTAACCGTATGGATCAGATTCCGTCGAAGGACTCTATGCCGGGTTCGCTCTATTCCGACTTGGCAAAGATCTACGAGAAAGCCGTACAGTTCCCCGAGCAGGCAGGTGGCGGATCAATCACCATCATTGCCGTAACAACACTGTCGGGTGGCGATATTACCCACGCTATTCCTGATAATACGGGTTATATTACCGAGGGTCAGCTCTATCTGCGCCGTGACTCGGATATAGGTAAGGTTATCGTCGATCCGTTCCGCTCGCTGAGCCGTCTGAAACAGCTCGTAGCCGGCAAGAAGACCCGCGAGGATCATCCACAGGTAATGAACGCTGCCGTACGTCTGTATGCCGACGCAGCCAACGCCAAGACCAAACAGGAGAACGGTTTCGACCTGACGAACTACGACGAGCGCTGCCTGGCATTTGCCAAGGACTACTCGTCGAAGATCCTGGCTATCGACGTCAATATCAATACCACCGAGATGCTCGATATAGCTTGGGAGTTGTTTGCTAAGCACTTCAAACCCGAAGAGGTGAACATCAAGCAGGTATTTGTTGACAAATACTGGGTAAAATAACCCAATGACCAAATGGCCAAATAAATGATAAAATTGTAAATGACCAAATGGTAAATTAAAATGGCAATAACTTATCAGTTTAATAAAACATCGCTGCAAGGTCTGGAGAAAAACCTCAAGATGCGCCAGCGTACACTTCCGACCCTTCAGAACAAGGAGAGCGCTCTGCGCCTCGAAGTGAAGAAGGCGAAAACCGAGATCAAAGAGCTCGACAACGAAGTGAACCGCCGTATCAAGGATTACGACCAGATGCTTGCACTTTGGGGTGAGTTCGACACGTCACTCATTCATGTGGATGATGTGCGGATGTCCATCAAGAAGATTGCCGGTGTACGTGTGCCTGTGTTGGATGAAGTGGTTTATTCTACCAAGGAGTTCAGCCTGTTCTCGTCACCGAAGTGGTTCATTGACGGATTCGAACAACTCAAGGCTATCGCGGAAGTAGGTATCCGTCAGGAGTTTGTGCGCCGGAAGGTTGATCTGCTCGAGTACGCCCGTAAAAAGACGACTCAGAAAGTGAACCTGTTCGAGAAGGTGCAAATTCCCGGTTATCAGGATGCTATCCGTAAGATCAAGCGATTCATGGAAGATGAGGAGAACCTCTCCAAGTCAAGTCAGAAAATAGTTAAAAGCAAGCGCGAGCGTGAGGCAGCAGCTGAAGCAGCGTCAGGAAAGGAGGGTGCATTATGATTGAGTCAATGAAGAAATATACGTTCCTCGTTCTGGCTTCGCAGTACATGCTTTCCTTGAGAAAGTACGTGAGGCCGGCGTAGTGCATGTCACCCTCAAAGCCGAAGGTTTGGCTGAAGATGAGCAACTGCGCAAGACCATTGCCGATGCCGACGCTTTGCAACGTCTGATTGAGGCGGGAGCACCCGAGCAACTGCTCAGCGAGCGCAACGCTGTTATGGCCAAGATTGAGGCTACCAAGAAAGAGGCACAACGCATGGCTGTATGGGGTACGTTCAGCAGTGAGCGTATCGCTGAACTTAAGGAGGCCGGATATGAGTTGCACTTCTTCACATGTCCGAAGAAACGTTTCCAAGAGGAGTGGGGAAGCATTGTCGCAGAAGACGGTGATACGCTGTATTGTGCAGCAGTTACCAAACGTCAGGACGATGCTGTTGTAACCCTTTCCGGTGAACCGTACAGCCTGCCTGAAGCATGCACCGAACAAACCCTCAATGAGCGTAGCGCCAATGAACTGCTGGCAGATGTTGAGGCACTCAACGGACTGCTCGCAGCAGCCAACGCACGTATCGAAGCATGGGGTAAAGCCAACCTTGACGCCAAACGCGCCGAACTCGCAGAATTGCGCCGAAGCATAGATTGGCAGAAGGTGCAACTCTCTTCGGATAGCGCAGCCGACGGCGCATTGCGCCTGATGGAAGGGTTCTGCCCCACAGAAAAAGTAGAGGAACTCAACAAGGTGCTCAACGAACTGGATACCTATTATGAGGTGGAAGAACCGGTTGAAGGTGATGCTACACCGGTAAAACTCAACAACAATAAGTTCGCCAAACTATTTGAGGTATTCACCGGCATGTACGGTTGGCCTACATATGGAGAGTTTGACCCGACGCCGATTTTGGCTCCGTTCTACTTGCTGTTCTTCTCTATGTGTATGGGCGATGCAGGTTACGGTATATTGCTCATGTTGTTCGGATGGCTTACCTACAAGGGCAAACTGAAGATTGACATGTTTGATGGCCTCGGACCGATTATCATGACCCTGGGCGTCGGAACACTTGTCGTAGGCTTCTTCCTCGGCACAGCGTTTGGCATGGATCTGAGTGCATTGTTCCCGAGTATCGATTATCTGTTCCTCAATGGTAAGGTAATTACCGAGGGTGGAGTACAATACCTGAGCAAAGCTGCATACGCTGCTGCCGGAATTGAAGGCGGCTACGATGTGGCGATGGTTCTGGCGTTGCTGATTGGTGTGTTCCATATCTGTCTGGCAATGGTTGTTAAGGCTTTGTGCTACACCAAGCGCTTCGGTTTCCGCGCACAACTCGGTACGTGGGGATGGACGCTGCTCATCGTGGGCGGTATAGCGGCACTGATCATCTGTATGGCTCTTAGTGTGCCGATGGAGGTTACCAAGACTGTGCTGATCGTCATTGCTGCAATCTCAGCACTGGGTATTTATGTATTCAACACGCCGGGGCGTAACCCGCTGTTAAATATCGGTGCAGGTTTGTGGGATACCTATAACATGGCTACCGGAATCTTGGGTGATACACTTTCGTATATCCGTCTGTACGCTCTTGGCTTGGCAGGTGGTATGTTGGGCGGTGCGTTTAATAATCTCGGCCTGATGGTTATGGGCGGCTCGACCGAAGGTGCTACATGGCAGTGGTTACCATTCATCTTGATCCTGATTATCGGTCACCTCTTGAATCTCGCAATGAGTGCCCTGGGTGCATTTGTTCACCCCTTGCGTCTGACGTTCGTTGAGTATTTCAAGAACTCCGGATATGAAGGTAAGGGTAATCTCTACAAACCGTTTGCTAACGCAAAGTAATCAACATACTAGACGTCTGGATAATTAGCCGTCTAGTCAACTGGTAAAATAATTAACAAAATTTTAAATACAACATTATGGAATTTTTAGGATTTCTTGGTTGGGGACTTATGTTAGGTCTCGCCGGTGTAGGCTCAGCCTACGGAACAACTATCGCAGGTAACGCTGCAGAGGGTGCATTGAAGAAGAACCCGGGTAAGTCGGCTTCTTACATGATTTTGTCTGCACTGCCCGCAACACAAGGTCTGTACGGTTTTGTTGCATTCTTGATGTGGGACAAGGCTGCTATTGCTGCTAACCCGGCTCTGTACTTCGGTATTGGTCTGGCTGTTGGTTTGGTTTGCCTTTTGTCGGCTATCCGTCAAGGAATGGTTTGCGCTAACGGTATCGCCGGTATCGCCGGTGGACACGATGTTCAAACCAACACGATGATCTATGCTGCTCTTCCGGAGTTCTACGCCATCTTGGCACTCGTTGCAGCACTGATGATCTAAGTGTAAATAATGATTAGGCATTATACTCAATTGTGTAGTGCCAAACAAGAACCGCATCTTGATAATCTCAAGGTGCGGTTCTAGGGTTCAAGATGGGAGTTTGCTATATTCATGTAGCACAACTTGGGCAAATTTGTATAAAAATGCATGTTTTTTGGTGAAATATTTGCATATGTGGAAAAAATGCTGTACTTTTGCATCCGCTTTTGAGAAACAAGTGTGTTTCCCTTTTCTCCCGAGAGGTTGTGAAAGCGTCGCAAGACGAGTCCTGCCCGAGGGTATTAAAATTTGAATCATCATGATGGTTCTAATTTTT
>JAFXSS010000012.1 GCA_017525455.1 Paludibacteraceae bacterium | reverse complement strand
TCATCGCCTACCTGCTTCATGGCACAGCGCAAAGAGACTGTAGATGAGGCATTTGCCGGCGATATAGTCGGTCTGCCCGATACAGGTAACTTCAAAATCGGCGACACGCTTACCTCGGGTGAGAACCTGCACTTCAAAGGTCTGCCAAGTTTCTCGCCGGAGATGTTCAAGTACATCGAGAATGCCGACCCGATGAAGCAGAAGCAACTGGAGAAAGGTATCAGCCAACTGATGGACGAAGGTGTAGCACAACTCTTTGTCAGCCAACTCAATGGCCGCAAGATCATCGGTACGGTGGGACAACTGCAGTTCGAAGTCATCCAATATCGTTTGGAGCATGAGTATCAGGCCAAGTGCCGTTGGGAACCGTTGCAGATGTACAAAGCCTGCTGGATTGAGAGCGACGACGATGCTGAACTGGAGATGTTCAAGCGCCGCAAACCGCAATACATGGCACTGGACAAAGACGGACGCGACGTGTTCATGGCGGATAGTGCCTATGTCCTGCAAATGGCGCAACAGGACTACAAGCACATACAGTTCCACTTCACATCAGAATTCTGATTCTATTCGCCGGCTGCGACACACTGTCAGTTTCGCGCCGGCGATTAGTATATTTTCCGCCTCATTCTAAGCGTATTATGTGGGAAAAACGGTAGTCTTTCGAACCATTTCAGAAGGCTCACCGATGGAATCCTAGACCTTATACATTTTCTCACCCTTGCACCGCTCTCATTTTCAGCGGTTTAGGCCATGTTTTTCGAGGTCTGAAATTTCAGGCATTTTTGAGTGTTTTTTACACTCTCCGACAATGAAGAAGTAGCGGTTTGTCGGCTATGCGGCAACCGATTATATATTCATCTCCGCCATCTTTGAGGCGAAGTTGCTTGTGCAGAGCATCGGCCGGCAGAACGTAATTACGCGTCAGCACGCTCGCACGCGCACATACGCGTTGTACATATTTTACACGCGTATACGCACCTAATATCTTCCACCGGCGGCCGGGAAGTTCAGAAAGCGAATTTTGAGAACTGACTGACCTGTCAGTATTCGCAAAATAAAGATGCGTGTTCGGAGCAGCTTTCAGCAAACCGTAACGGGCGCTAACCAAACGGAAGGCTCCGGCCTTCAGGATTGCGGCATCGGGTTCGTACAGATAAAGACCTTCTGTTCCTTCTTCGCAAGGCTGGCCACTCAAAGATGAAAGAATTGTTGCCGGCACATATTGTACTTCCGCCGTGCTCTCTTCTTCCTGTGTAAAGGAGAACACACGGTCGGCAGAATCTATCAGCGCCACAGCATTGACCATTCCTGTACCTTCGGACGAAAGCAACAGTTCCTTGACTTCGCCGTTCACACTCACCACATACACATCCCACGTGCCGCCAAGTTGGCGCATTGCCTGGTGATAGTCAAGCATCGGCGAGAGTTTGAGCAGTAAGCGCAAGTTAGTATATTTACTCTGCACATAACGGACTATCTCAACGACGTTGGGCGTGCAATCTTCCAACCGAAAAACCTTGCCTCCATGACTGTCTCGGCGTGCAGGATCAAGGTATAGCACTCCCGACAATGGCTGTACTTTCTCTCGGCTTTCCTCCGGTTTACCCCCGACTAAGTTGGACAAAACATCCACATTAAACGCCTCAGCGTGGCAAACTATCGACTTGCCGGCAAGGCGGAAATTGTGTTCGGCTATAGCGGCAAGATCCACGTTCTGCTCATAGTAATGCGTCTCGGCAGCCATCTCGCTCATAAAGAACGTATCCACACCGTAGCCGCCGGTAGCATCGATTAAGGTAAAATTTGAAACTTGAAATTTGAAATTTGAAAGAACAGATGCTTTGAACCGGGCGGTACGTTCGCTGCTGCATTGTTCGAGGTTCAATCGCGGAGGATAAAGCCAACCGTCGATGGTAGCAAACGTAGGCAACTTCTCGCGCGTGCGCTGACGACCTTCTATCTGCTGAAGGCCGAAACGAAAATCGCTATCCGAGAGCATCGGATAGCGATTCCTATGCAACGCTAATTGCGCTACATCAGCATCACGATTGTCAGTAACAAACCGCTGAAGCACGGCTTAGTAAGTCATGACTACGCGGAAAGACATCGCATTGGGCACAATCGACGCATCGCTTTCGTAGGCGAAATCAGAGTCGCGCACCTCAATCTGTACCCAACCTACACCATACACAAAATCTATCGTTTCGGTGTAGTATATAGGATCGCCGTTGCCGTCAATCTCATACTTATGCAGTACATACGGCAGCGAGTGCTGAATTGTCTCGCCGTTCTCTTTCAGCAAGATGTAACCGTTAACATTACCGTCCGTGAACACAAAATTTGTTAGAGCTGGTACTTCATACTTGGCGAAATAGTAATTGTTGTCGGTGTAGTTGGAGTAATCCCACTGGGTGATGTCCAGATCTACAATCTTCCAATTCATACCATCGCCCTTCGGACCTTGCGGACCTTCGGGACCCACTGGACCGCGGCATGAGCAGATAACAAGCGCTGCTAATAAGAAAAATAATGACTTTTTCATTGCTAAAAACTTTTATTCATAACCACAAGGGCACGATAAATTACATTTTTGGATACTTTCCGCTGCAAAAGTACAAAAATATTTGCAAATTTGCAAATTATTTTGTAACTTTGTACGCGAAAGTGTGTATTTTTATGTCAAGATATAAATTTTATCTGTCAGTTATAGCCTTTTGGGTTGCAGTTTGTCCTTGGGAAAGTTCGGCCGAAGCCATGTTTACCTCCGATAATCCTGCACGAAATGTTGCATCGCTTAATCCCGCGTACGTGAATTATATCGAGCAATGGAAAACAACGGCATTGGAGCAACAGGCGCTGTACGGCATTCCCGCATCTATCACGCTGGCACAAGGACTGTTGGAGTCCGGAGCCGGACAAAGTACATTGGCTACTCAAGCCAACAATCACTTCGGCATCAAGTGTCACAGCGATTGGGACGGAAAAACATTCCGCAAGGATGATGACAAACGCGACGAGTGTTTCCGCAGTTATCAGAACGCCGACGACTCCTTCCGCGACCACTCACTCTTCCTCAAACGCAAGCGGTATGAGGTGTTGTTCACGTACGATATTCGTGACTACAAGGCATGGGCTAACGGGCTGAAAGCCTGCGGTTATGCTACCGATCCCAATTATCCGCAGAAACTGATCCGTATCATTGAGACGTATGGTTTGGCAGACCTCAAGACTGTTGATTCGGATAAAAAAGCAACGGGTAAATCGGGCAACAAAGAGACTGCCAAATCGGACAAGCAAAAGAAAACCGACACACCCAAAGGCAAAACAACCACCGCCAAACAAGCCGTTTCGGACACCGTGCAATGGCGACCGAGTGTGTTCCGTACAAACAAACTGTACAGCGAACATGCATACGGCAAAACCAACGGCAGGAAGTTCATTGTGGCACAAGAGGGCGACTCGTGGGGAAGTATTGCATTTATGCTTGGCATGGAGGAGAAAACTCTTCGCCGCATCAACGAAGCATCTGACAAACAACTTCTGCGTGGCGGAGACCGCATATACCTGTTCCCAAAACGCAGCAAGGCTGAAAAACAGCACAAGCGCCATCTGGTGCAGCCTGGCGAAACGGCGTGGGACATCGCGCAGCACTACGGCATGAAAATGAGTAGCCTGTACAAAATCAACGGCATACCCGAAGGTACACCGCTCACAACGAAACAATGGATTAACCTGAGGTAATGTGATATTTAAATACTCACGGCATTGAAACGCAAAGAGGCACAATCGCTCGATAGCATTATTGCGGAATGGATTCGCGCTAATGGCTTGGAAAAACCGATGCTGGAACATCGGGTGGTTGCCCAATGGGCAGAGATTCTCGGCCCGACGATTGCCCGTTACTCGCGTGACTTAGAGGTGAAAGATGGCATGTTGCGCGTACGCATCACCAATGCAGCACTTAGGCAAGAACTGTTTGAGCAGCGCTTCCGACTGATACAAAAACTCAACGAGGCTGTTGGCGGCGAAGCTATCAAAGATATACGACTGTTAGGATGAACTATCCGGAGAACATAGAACAGAAAATCGACTTCACGCTTATCCGCAGTTGGATAAGTAAGGAGTGTGACTCGCCGCTCGGCCAAGAGCGTTGCGAGCAGATGAGTTTTCTGACAGATCCGGCAGCTATCACAGAACGTGTCACACAAACGGCACAGATGCAGCAAGCCTTGACGGATGCTACACTGTCCTTTCCGCACGGCGATATCTACGACCTGCGCGAACAACTGCAACGCATCCGCATTGAAGGTCTCTATCTTGATGAGCCGGAATTGTTCAGTCTGCTGAAGTGCTTGTTGTTCGCACGCGACATGCAGGCGTTTCTGAAAGGTTTAGACCCTGCACGATATAATCTTCTGATTGGCATGAGCAACATGCTCACGCTATCACTCACGCCCGTAACTACCGAACTTGACCGCCTGCTTGACCGTTACGGCGAATTGCGCGACAACGCGTCACCGGAATTGGCACGTCTGCGACAGGAACTGCGCAAGGCCGAAGGAACAGTAGCGCGTGCCATCGACCGCATTCTCCGTCAGGCTCAAGCCGACGGACTGATTGACAAAGATGCAGCACCTACTCTGCGCGAAGGAAGACTGGTGCTGCCCGTAGCACCGGCATACAAACGCAAAATCGGCGGTATAGTACATGACGAGAGCGCATCCGGAAAGACCGTATACATCGAGCCGCAGCAAGTGATTGAGGCCAACAACCATATTCGCGAACTTGAAGGTGCTGAACGCCGCGAACGCATACGCATACTAATAGATTTTGCCAACCGCTTACGTCCGCTATTGGGCGACCTGATGCAAGTACAGCAGTTTGTGGCTGAAGTGGATTTTGTGCGCGCCAAAGCGCGCGTAGGGCTGCAATTGAAGAGTATAGCCCCTACTCTTACACCCAAGCCTATTATGCATTGGCTGCAAGCGCGGCATCCTATTCTATGCAAACGTCTGCCGGAAGTGGGCAAAGAAGTTGTGCCGCTGGACATCGTACTGCGCGAGGGGAAACGAATACTCGTTATCTCCGGTCCGAATGCCGGCGGAAAGTCTGTCTGCCTGAAGACTGCTGCGCTGCTGCAATATATGTTGCAATGCGGTATGACCGTGCCGGCAGGCGAAGCATCGCAAGCAGGAATATTCCGGCAACTGATGATAGATATTGGCGACGAGCAATCCATCAACAACGACCTGTCCACCTACTCGTCACACCTGAGGAACATGAAGCATTTCGTCAAGAATGCCGACGAAACGACTCTGTTCCTGATTGACGAGTTCGGCACAGGTACAGAGCCGCTGATTGGCGGAGCAATAGCCGAGAGTGTACTGTTACACTTGAACGAAGCACGAGCCATGGGTATTATCACAACGCACTATACCAATCTCAAGCACCTGGCCGAACAAACCGAAGGTATAGTGAACGGTGCCATGCTCTACGACCGCGGTGCACTACGCCCGTTGTTCCAACTGTCCATCGGGCAAGCCGGCTCATCGTTCGCCATCGAGATTGCACGGCAAATTGGTTTGCCGGAAGACATTATCAGTCAAGCCACCGAACTTATCGGGGCTGAACATATCGATTACGACAAACAATTGCAAGACATTGCTCGCGACAAACGGTATTGGCAGAACAAGCGCGAGAATATCCGCACGCGCGAAAAGCATTTGGAGGAGCGCATCGCTTTCTACGAAAAAGAGATAGGCGAACTCAAAAAGAAGCAGAAAGAGATGCTCAACGAAGCCAAACAGCAAGCAGCGGATATTCTCCAGCAGTCCAACGCCACCATCGAACGTACTATTCGCGAGATCAAAGAGGCACAGGCGGACAAAGAGGCTACGAAAAAAGCACGTGCGAAAGTCGAAGAGTTGAAACAGCAAGTAGGAAAAAACGCTACCACCAAAGATAAAAAACCTCAACGCACAAAGACCGCTGACGCCCAAAGCACAAAGGCCCCTGCGCCCGAGAAACGTGGCGGCAAATCCATATTGCACGACTTGAGCGATCTGCGCATGCTGACCAAACGACCGGACTTAGTGCCCAATCCGACTACTGCCCGACCGACCACAACCGTTGCCGATCAGATGCGACGGCGCAAACTGACATTCAACCGAACTCTGGATATGCGAGGTATGCGTGTTGACGAAGCGCTGGAGCAAATAATTGCCTATATCGACGATGCTATCATGGTTGGCGCAGAAGAGGTGACAATTCTGCACGGCACAGGTACTGGCGCAGTCAAGCAAGTGGTGCGCGATTATTTGCAGCAGAAACGCCACGCGATGCTCAAGCGCGGCATCGGTACAATCGAGTTTCACGACGGAGACCCCGACCGAGGAGGAGCAGGCATAACGATTGTGGAACTATAGCCAACATACAGGCAGCCATATTTGGCGGCTAATAGATAGAATACGAACAACACAAGATATGAAAAAACATTTACTACTTATTCTCTTAACGGTTGCAGGGCTGCTTCCGGCCATGGCACAAGTGCAATACGGCACCAACCAATACGCCGTGCGCCTGAACATCGGCTACAACCATAACACCACGTACGGCTCGTACGCAGGAGTGGATTTCGGGGCATTCATGCCTATCAACGAACATTTTGAAATGCAAGCCGACTTGCGTTTCACTTCAGCGAACAACCACTCACTCGGCGTACAGATGCGTCCGAAGTTTGCTGTGCCTGTCGGCGAGTTCTTTCTGGAAGGCAGACTGATGTCCGGACTATATCCCAAGGATGGCTTCAGCGAAATGGTGCAAGCTATAGACGTGGGCTATCGGATGGAATATGTATCATTCCAGGTGGGTATGTCCACACGACTGATCATAAACAGTCCTTATAACTGGCACGACAACTCCAACATCATCGTTGAGCCGTTCAACATCTGCTACAAGCTGGAGGTATTCGTTCGTCCGCAAACATCACCATGGAACATCAGCCTCTGCGCATCAAACATGACCGATTATCAGATTGAGCGCGTATGGCAGCCTATGTTTATGGCTAACGGACGCTATAACATCAACGAGCATTGGCAGGTCAACCTAAGTGCTTTGTGCAAACCGACGGGTATGTTCCACCTCAATGCCAAATATTATGGCGCGGAGGTTCGCGCAGGTTTTGCTTACCAATTCTAAATCATGAGTATTATGAAAAATTCTATTATAGCAGCACTGAGCGCACTTATGCTGTGCGCATGCAATCCTGATACTTGGAATCTGGATGTAGTAGGTATGGTTAGCGGCACCTCTGCCGGCATCGACCAACGTATTGATGACTCGTTCCGTTACAACGACGAGCACGGTTTCCCTATCATCAATGCAACGGGCGAGAGTTATAACGTTTTCGTAGCCACTGATACGCATGTGGATCGTAGCCGTACGAACTGGAAGCAGTTCATCAGCGACTATCACGCCGATCCTAACTGCCCGCTGGCTATCCATCTGGGCGATTTGATTAATGCCCAGAACCACTGGGATTATATGGCTGAGCCGCTCAGCGATATGCCTGCCAATCCGCTGAAGAAAGATACATTGCTCACTGTAGCAGGCAACCACGATCTGTATTTCAACCAATGGCCGGAGTACGTGCGACTGTTCAAGACATCCACATATTACGCTATCGTCCGCACGCCGGCAGGCAAGCAGGATCTGTATATATTCATCGACACGGGCGAAGGCTTCCTGGGCAAGCGTCAAACAGAATGGCTGAAGCAAACTCTGACATGGGCTGATTCACAGAATTTCCGTCATATCACAGTATGCACGCACACCCATCTGTTCAAGCGCGACAGTTCACAAGGCCATACCTCCAACATGCCGCTCGAGGAGACATACGCACTAATACATCTGCTTCAGCAGCACAATGTAGAAATGTTCTGGTGCGGGCACGACCATTCGCGCGAGATAACGAATCTTGACACTATGACATCCATCATTGTGGATGCACTGTTTGACCGCGAGCCGCACCCGGCATATATGGTTGCCACATGCGGTGATGAACCGATACGTTACAAGTTTGTGGAACTTACACCACTCGTTGACTAAACAAGCACACGAATGCTATACTACATCGGTTTTGGCAGTAATCTCGGTGAGCGTGAGCACCTCATCCGCCGGGCTATACGAATGATGACGGAGCAACTCGGCAAGTTGCTCGGCGAGGCGTCGTTCTTTTATAGCGAGCCGGTAGGCTTCGTGTCAGAACATGAGTTCTGCAATACAGTAGCGCTGTACGATTCACAGTTGCTGCCGATGCAAGTGCTGGCAAAAGCACAAGAGGTAGAACAGTTGTTAGGCCGTCCGAAGCACAAACCTGTTGTCCTGCACGGTTCAAGAGAGTACACCGACAGGCTGATTGACATCGATCTGCTCATGGCCTACGACAATGGCATGGAGGTACACATTGACACCCCGACTCTTACTCTGCCTCACCCGCAGATGGCTGTACGGGAATTTGTGCAACGTCCATTGCAGGAACTTATCTGCAGGATTGTGAATCAGGCAGATATTCCGTTCATCAAAATGCACGGGTTAGGCAACGATTACATCTATTTCGACTGCACACGCGATACACAAGCACTTGTTCTTCTGCCGGCTGTAATGACCTATGCACCGCTATTATGCGACCGCCATCGCAGTATAGGTGGCGACGGGTTGGTATTCATCTTACCTGATCGGGAAGCAGATCTCAGAATGCGGATCTTCAATGCCGATGGTAGCGAAGCAGAGATGTGCGGCAATGCCGCACGATGTGTAGGATACTACGCCGTGCGCAGACATCTGGTGGCCGACAAACATTTGCGCCTCGCTACCAAAGGAGGCGAACGGCTGATTGAGGTGCAAGATCAGGAGCATATATCTGTCCGAATGGGATCACCCGTGTATTCGGGCGCACAGGAGATAGGCGGACGCACATATCATTGTGTGGATGTGGGTAACCCGCATGCAGTGACATTCTTGCAGGACAATGAAGCCCTTACCCGGGAACTGGTACACACTGTTGGTCCGCAGATTGAAACCGCACCGGTCTTCCCCAACCGAACGAACGTCGAGTTTTGTGTGGTGCTGGATCGGCATCATGCGGCTATGCGCGTGTGGGAGCGAGGCAGCGGCGAGACACAGGCTTGCGGAACAGGTGCCACTGCCACTGCATTTGCATGTATCCGACAGGGATTATGCGACAGCCCTGTCACAATCACTCTACTCGGCGGCAATCTGACCATCACACTCGATGGCAACGATGCCATCATGACCGGTTCGGCTACTATCGCTTACACCGGGTTGGCACATATTACGTATTGCCCCGATATCCATAATAATCGTAAATGACTAAATCATAACATCAACATGATACACATCAACTCTAACTTTCTCCAACTCAAGCCTTCGTATTTGTTTACGGAGATTGTCAATCGTACGCAAGCATATACCGATGCACACCCTGAAGCCAAAGTGCTTCGCCTGGGCGTAGGCGATGTACGCGGACCGCTTGCGCCTGTAGTAATCGACGCTCTGCATCACGCCGTTGACGATATGGCCACCGTTGAGCGTTTTCACGGTTACGGTTTGGAGGAAGGTCCGCTATGGCTGCGACAGCGTGTGGCTGACTTTGATTATGCACCGCTCGGTATCAGCCTGCAAGCTGATGAAGTTTTCATATCCGATGGCGCAGGCAGCGATCTGGGTAACCTGACGGACATTCTCGACCTCTGCAACCGCGTAGCAATTACCGATCCCGTTTACCCGGCTTATTTCGACACGAACATCATGGCCGGACGAACGATTGACCTGTTACCCTGCACGCCCGAGAATGATTTCTGCCCCGCACTTCCGGAGCAGACACCCGATCTTATCTATCTATGCACGCCTAACAACCCCACCGGCACTGCTATGACATACAAACAACTGCAGATGTGGGTTGATTATGCACGTGAGAATCACGCTCTGATTATCTTCGACGGAGCATACGAGGCATTCATCCAAAGTGCAGATGTGCCTCACTCCATCTATGAGATTGAAGGAGCAAAAGAGTGCGCCATTGAGGTGCGCAGTTTCTCAAAGACTGCCGGGTTCACCGGTGTGCGTTGCGGTTATACTATCGTACCTCACGCTTTATTCGGCTATAGCAACACAGGCGAGAAAGTGGCGCTCAATCCGCTATGGCATCGCCGTGTTTGCACGAAGTACAACGGCACCAGTTACATCGCCGAACGTACCGGTGAAGCCGTGCTGACTCAGGAAGGGCGCAGTCAGGCAATGG
>JAFXSS010000097.1 GCA_017525455.1 Paludibacteraceae bacterium | reverse complement strand
TGCTCGCAGACCATAGTTGGCAGCCAAAGCAATGTGGTATATACTCCGGCGCTGGTTGTCGAAGGTGGCGGCCGCGAATTGGAGATATGTGCAATCTTCTGCTACAAAAAGTAAGTGTATCACTTTGTGGCTAATAACTTGCACGGTTATATAGTATGTCTGGCAACCTGCGTACTTGTCGGTTGCAGAAATACTGCGGTGGAAGATTCAATTCGCCTATCGACCAATGTTCTGCAACTGGCTGTAGGGGAGTCACAAATGCTGACTGCAGCAGCTACAACAGATGTGATATGGCAGTCGGAAGATGTATCCGTAGCACGTGTTAATGATGGATTGGTGACCGCTACCGGTATCGGTAAGACGCTCATAACCGCTACTGCAGGTAAGGCGCAGGCGGTATGTCAGGTATACGCGGTCAGTGCAAGAGGCATAACACTGGCGTTGCCAAAGGCATACATGCAAGTGGACAAAGGCACGACGCAACCGATGGAAGTAATATCCATGTACGATGTGCCTCTCACGTGGACTTCGACCGATTCGGCAGTAGCAATAGTGGACAATGAAGGTTGGCTGCACGCTTTGCATCCGGGGCATACAACGATCACGGTGAGTAACGGTGCCGAAAGTGCGTCGTGTTATTTGGCCGTTAGGCATAAGTGGGGAGAATATGAGTTGGTATGGGCTGATGAGTTCAATGGTTCGGAACTCGAACGCACGTCATGGAATGTGGAGATTAATGGCAACGGCGGAGGCAACAATGAGTTGCAATACTACACTGATCGTGCTGATAACCTGCGTGTAGAAGATGGTTGCTTGATTATAGAGGCACGCAAGGAGAACTATGCAGGACGTCGTTACACCTCGGCTCGAATCAATACGATGGGTAAGCGTACATTCCTGTACGGCAAGATTGAGGCGCGCATACTCTTTCCATCCGGAGGAGGCACATGGCCGGCATTTTGGATGATGGGTAATGATTATAGCCGAGTAGGATGGCCGTCATGTGGCGAAACGGATATTGTGGAACATATAGGTAATGACCCGCGACTGGTATCACACGCGTTGCACTATCCCTACAAGAGCGGTGGCAACTGCTGGTCAACACGACAATACCACGACGGGGTGGAGAACGAGTTCCATACGTACGGAATCGAATGGATGCAAGAAGAGGAATACGGTCGCGACATGATTCGATTCATGTTTGACGGGCAGGTGCATGCTACGCAATCAGAGACGCTGGAGAACATAGATGACGAGTACTATTGGCCGTTTAATAAGGAGAATTTTCTGCTGCTCAATTTGGCCATAGGCGGTTCGATGGGAGGAAGTGTAAACGATGCTATGTTTGACCACCCCGTGCAGATGAAAGTAGATTGGGTACGCGTATATCAGCGTAAGGAAATAGAGTAATAATACAAAACATAATGAAAAAGTCATTTGTCAATTATCAGTTATCAATTATCGCAGTGTTTGCGATGCTTTGCTCATCCTGCCAACAAAAGCAGGAGTGGCAGTTGGTGTGGGAGGACAATTTTGATGCTCCGGAACTTAATACCAAGTATTGGAATGTTGACGACAATGCCCGTGGAGGCGGGAACGCCGAGTTGCAGTACTATGCACCGAAGAACGTAACGATAGAGAAACACCCGGTCAGCGGAGAGTCCTGCCTTGTTCTCAACGCACAGCGTGAGGATTACTGGTACACTACATTGGATGAAGAGCGTGGTTACAGACCCTGTACATCAGCGCGTCTGAATACGCAGGATAAGGTCACGGTATGCTACGGTCGTGTGGAGGCACGCATCTGTTTCCCGCACACCGCCGATGGTTTGTGGCCGGCATTCTGGATGCTCGGCAACAATCTGGCCACTGATCTGGGGGACGATGATTCCGTAGATGATTTGGAGGCTGTGCTGGCGGCACAAGGCAGAGTAATATGGCCTAAATGCGGAGAGATTGATATCTGTGAGATGGGACACAAGAACGGCATTGTAGCCGGTACACAAGACCGCTACTTCAATGGTGCATGTCACTGGGGGGAGACTTGGAACAACGGAGCGTATCCTAACTCCGGCAAGTTCCATACCTGGGATTATCCGTTGCAAGGTGACTTCCATCTGTTCACCATGGACTGGACAGAGGATAGCATTGCCATGTATGTGGATCTTGACAAAAACCCGCAAGCGCAGCCGTATTTTGCGCTCAGCCTGCGCGACAAGGGTGTGAATGAGCCGGGCAATTATTTCAACCATCCTTTCTATATTGTGCTGAACCTATCTGTCGGAGGATTCTTCCCCGATATGCCTAACCCCGAGAAATATTCTGACGTAATCAGCGCCTCGCTGCTCGAACCTGTGACCGCCCTGCCTAAAGACGGTACACCGGTAAAGATGTACGTGGATTATATTCGTGTGTACGCGAAGAAATAATAAGATTGCGTTATGATGATGCAACGACATCAAAGAAGTTTGATAGTTGAGGTATCGAATTTTCGAAAACGTTGAAATATCTACATATCTAAATACAGAAAAATACATTGAACAATGAAACTATCCGTTAAAGAAAAGCTCGGTTATAGTCTAGGAGATACCGCGTCGCACTTCGTGTGGGACTTGGTGAATTTTTGGTTAATCTTCTATTACACCGATATTCTTGGTATCAGCCCCGCATGGTCAAGTGCTATAGCCATCTTGGGTACCGTGATGGACGCCGTGATGGATCCCGTGGTAGGTATCTGGGCTGATCGCACGAACACCCGTTGGGGCAAGTTCCGTCCGTTCTTGTTATTCGGTTGTGTGCCGTTTGCGCTGTTTGCGTTCCTGGCGTTCTTCGGACCGGATCTGCAGGGCGATGCGCTTATCGGATATATCTTGCCAATGTTCATTGGTCTGCGTGTAATCTATGCCATTGTGAATATCCCGTACTCCTCGCTGGGCGCAGTGATGACTGACGACTCGATAGAGCGTGCCGGATTGAACTCTTATCGATTTGTGGCAGCTAACATCGGTCAGTTGCTCGTGTCGGGTTTTGCCTTGTATATAGTGTATTACCTCGGCGCACAAGCTACGGGTATGGATTATGCGGTGATGGCGGATGATGCGGCACGTAAGTCGTTCCTCGAACTCTCGCCGGACAATGCCGCCATGGTGCGCTCGTCGTATATCATAGGTTTCCGCTATCTGGTGGCTATCTTCGGACTGATAGGTATAATTTTGTTCCTTATCACGTTTGCTACAACCAAGGAGCGTGTGCAGCCTCCCAAACGTCAGGACAGTCATTTGGGGCAGGACTTCAAGTACCTTTTCAAGAACCGTCCCTGGGTGATGCTTACACTTGTAGGTATAGTGTCATTCATTATGTTCGCTATCCAGAACATCTCGGCAACCTATTACTTCAAGTATTACCTCGATGCCGAGTCGAAGACGCAGATATTCAATATTATCGGCACGGTGGCGCTAATCATTGCCATCCCGTTGACCAAACCGCTCGTACAGCGTTTCGGCGCCAAGCAGTTGTATATAGTCTGCTCGCTGTTGTCGGGACTGTTCTTCTGTCTGCTGTTCTTTGCCGGCAGAAACTTCGTGCTTATCAATATTTTCAACTGTCTGGGTAAGATCAGTTATGCTCCGGCAATCTCGCTGCTTTGGACGATGCTGGCAGATGCTGCGGACTATGGCGAGTGGAAGTTCCAGCGCCGTACAACAGGTCTATGCTTGTCGGCTGCCGTGTTTGCGCAGAAGATAGGCTGGTCGATCGGTGCGGCTATATGGGGATTGGTGATGAGTCTCGTAGGCTTCAATGCCGACAAGATGAGCATTGTTGAGATCCAGGGTAGCACGGAGATCATGAACTCCTTCCACTGGATGTTCGGCATCGTTCCCGGTGTGCTGTACGCCTCGTGTGCCATCTTCCTGGCTTTCTACAACCTGGACAACCGCACTATGGCACAGATGAAAGCTGAGCTCGACGCAAGCAGAAATGTCTGAATTGCCCAATTGATAAATGATAAATAGTAAATTACAAAATGGTAAGTGGTAAATATATAAATATTGCCGGTGAACAGTTCTACGAGATCCGTAACTACGATCGGATGCAACCGTTCTTTATCTCCCTTGCGTCAGACACCGACCTGTGGATGTATCTCTCGTCCACCGGTGGCCTGAGTTGCGGACGCCGTAGCCCGGACTTTGCATTGTTTCCGTATTACACTGACGACAAGATTACGCAGAACTACAACTACACCGGTCCGCGTACACTCGTGCGCCTTAAGTCCGATAGCGAGCGGTCTTTAATCTGGGAACCGTTCAGCGTCAACAACGATGCCGTGTTCGACATTGAGCGCCGTATCTGCAAATCAGTGACAGGTAATGCTATTATCTTTGAGGAGAAGAACAACACCGTAGGGCTCTTGTTCCGCTACCGCTGGCAACCTGCCGACCGCTTTGGTTGGGTGCGTACGGCGTATATCGAGAACATTGCCGGCATGCCTATGGAGCTCGAACTGATTGACGGCTTGCAGAATATACTGCCCTCCGGTGTCAACCGCCAGAC
This sequence comes from Paludibacteraceae bacterium, assembly GCA_017525455.1. Classification (GTDB taxonomy): domain Bacteria; phylum Bacteroidota; class Bacteroidia; order Bacteroidales; family Paludibacteraceae; genus Colicola. Next base: position 2,172 of record JAFXSS010000097.1, on the reverse strand, counting down.
GCAGAATGTGTATTCAACGCTCGTGGATGCCTATAAGAAAACGGAGCAGGTTGACAGCAAGTCGTTGGTTCTCTACAGGATGGAGGCAATAATGGTGGATAAAGCTGAACCCAGTGAGAGTCTCACCTGCAATACAGTGTATAGTCTGGATTCTGACGGCTTTACATTACTCACCTCTTCGCAGCAACTTGACGCTTTCCGCCACGGTGGAGCTATCAGTCCCGAGTCTGAGTCAAAGGGCGTGCAAGGGGCTTATCTGTTGTACAAACCAATGAACCTTGCAGCAGGCGAGAGTAGGGAGTGGATGTTCGTGATGGATGTGGAGAAAGATTCTGCAGACGTGCATCAGATGCTTCGTGAGATTGACAAACCCGACCATAAGCAGATTGTGCTCGAAGCATTGCAGGCTACCACCGCCAATCTGCGCTGCATCGTGGCGCACAACGACGGCTTGCAGTCCACAGGCGACGAGGCGCAGGATGCACGCCACTTTGCCAACGTGCTGTTCAACACTATGCGCGGCGGCTACTATGCCGATGACTACACGGTTCATGCTGCTGACTTTGCTCACCATGTTCTGGTGTTCAACCATGCACTGTACGAACAGTACAAACCGTTCTTCGGCTCTCTGCCCGAACAGTTGCGTCGTAACGAACTTGAGGAGCGTATCATCGATTGTATGGATCATCAGTTGCATCGCCTGTTCATGGAGTACCTTCCGCTGACGTTCTCGCGCCGCCATGGTGATCCTTCGCGGCCGTGGAACAGCTTTGATATCCGTGTCAAGGACAAGGAGGGCAAACCGCTCATCGCTTATCAGGGCAACTGGCGTGACATATTTCAGAACTGGGAAGCGCTGTCGGCTTCGTATCCCGATTACATCAACGCCATCATTGCAAAGTTCCTCAACGCAACCACAGCCGATGGCTATAACCCGTATCGCATCACATCCGAAGGTATAGACTGGGAGGTTATCAATCCCGATGACCCGTGGTCGAACATCGGTTACTGGGGCGACCATCAGATTATCTACCTAAGCAAACTGATTGAACTTAGCCGCGACCATGCTCCGCAGGCACTCATCGACATGCTTGATATGCGTGAGTTCGCGTTTGCTGCTGTTCCTTACCGCATCAAGTCGTACCGAGAGATTGTTGCCAATCCTAAGGATACCATCCGCTTCGACGACGAGGCACATCAGCGTATCCTCGCCCTCATTCCCGAATATGGTCAGGATGCCCGTCTGTTGCATGGACATGACGGCCAACCGATGCTGGTTACCGGTGCAGAGAAACTGCTTGTGCCGCTACTGGCCAAACTGTCGAACCACATCCCGGGTGCAGGTATATGGATGAACACGCTTCGCCCCGAATGGAACGATGCCAACAATGCTTTGGTTGGCAACGGTGCATCGATGGTTACCGTTTGCTATATCCACCGCTTCATGCAGGTGCTGCGCGAACTTTTTGCCGAAGCAGGCGATACAACATATGCTGTCCACTCCGAACTGGTGCAACTAATGCGTGACCTGCTGGCTGCCATGTTGCCCTATCAAACGGACGATAAGCAAGCGTTCACCTTCACTCCGCAGACCTTGCGCGCCTATACCGAAGCTATCGGTCTGGCAGGCGAGGCTTATCGCAATCAGGCATATAGCGGCTTCAGTGGCAAGCAAGTCGAACTGGAGGCACAGACCATCGTTGCCTTCTTGGACAAGATGCTCGCCCTTACCGCATATTCTATCCGCTTAAGCAAACGTGTCGACGGATTGTATGAGGCGTATAATTTGGTTAAGTTTGCCGATAGTGGCATTGAAGTGTCGCATCTGTATGAGATGTTGGAGGGACAAGTGGCTGTATTATCTGCACGTATCTTGTCGGGTGCAGAGGCTGCCGACCTGTTGGACGCTATGCGTCAATCGGCACTCTACCGCGAAGATCAACAGAGTTACATGCTCTACCCGGCGCGACGCCGTCCGTCGTTCCTGGAGATGAACAATCTGCCTGCTGAGGCAGCTGAACAGCCTGTGGTGCAGAAGTACCTCGGCACCATCCTCAAGCAGGATTGCGATGGTGGTATTCATTTCGATGCAGCCTTCCGCAATGCCAACAACCTGCCGGACGAACTCAAAGATCTCTATGAACAAGTGTTCCACCACCACGCCTTCACCGG